>NZ_LGHL01000085.1 GCF_001908205.1 Bradyrhizobium sp. NAS80.1 | reverse complement strand
CGCGTACCGGCCGAATACCGAACGCCACGATCCAAGCCGGAGATTGCTTTGGCCGAGATTGACCGGGTGATGGCAGCCAACGTGCGCTTCGGGTGTGTGCTGGCGGATGCAGGATATGCCAAGGAGACGATGATGCGAGCGTTGGCTGCGACCCGTAAGCGGCATGCACATCTCTTGGCACAGAAGGAGCTCGATCAGCAGAATGCTGATGGAGCAGCATCACCTCGAGACGAAGCGCAGACCTCCCCAATTTCGAAGACTGGCGTCCGATCTCAAGGATAGACTTCGCGCTTCGTTGAACGCTGCACAAGGCAAGCGGGGTTCTGCGATTGTTGATCCCGCAAGCGACGTCACGGCTGCGGTGGGAAGCTTCAGACGGCGTTCATCCGCTCAATTCGTATTTTGATAAGTTGAGCGACGTTCAACGCGCGACGACTTTCATCTGCCGTCGACCAAAAACGAAACCAGCACAGAATTTCCAAATGCGAGGCAAACGGAATTTCCAAATGCGTTGGAAATTCTGCTTTGAGCAAGGCCATTTTCGTAACAAAATCAGGGCATTGGCTCTGGCTGGGGCGGGACCAATCACACCCCGCAAAATACTACACTATGTCAAAGGGTTGCGAGGAGCGTGCAACCTTTTTGACTCTTTTGACGCATCCGATTCGATCTAAGTCAAGAGTTCCACTCGCCAGCTCCCCACCTCATTTCGAGTCTACGGCTCAGGTCTGAATGTCGATGGTGGGGTCATCCCGCGTCGAAAATTTCCCCACGAGATACTGCTCGTCATCTAGGTCGGGCGCGATCATGGCAGTAGCGTATATGATCTGGTGCTCGACGGCAGACCTGTTGGATGCCGCCAGTATTTGATTTTGGAAGTTATGACTCCGCTCGGGCTCCATGCCCTTATCTTCGATTGTATCGAGCATAAGGAAGCGCGGATGACGAAATTGTGGGTCTTTGGTAGCCGCAGCAAAGAATCCGAGAAAAAAGCTGCTCCTTAGGATGGCGCGTGAACTGGCGGAAAAATAGGAGTGCCCATCCACGGTTATCCTGTTGGTGGCAAAATCGAACTGGACGTGCTTGGCGGCTTCAAAGGAGTCTTGACGACGAAGATCGTGATGCAAAAGGTCACGTACTTGATCAGCGATCAATGTGTAAGCGTGCTCTAGCCGCCGTTGCTGAGATGCGCGGAGTCTTTCATTGTCCGACCTGAGCCGAACAATGGCATCATTCAAGCTGTTTTTTTCGTTGGAGAGCTTATCCACTAGCTGAATAATATGAGCCTTCTCGTTGAGGTCTTCTATTTGCCTATCGAGATATCCCGACCGCCGCTGCAAGCCGCGCAGTGCTTCACGGGCATCGGAGGAAGGTAGACGTTGAAGTGAGGCAAGCTCCCTAGAACTCACGGACCACTCTGATTCTAACGTCTCCAGCCGCTTCTTAAACTCCTCAATCCGCTCCTGCCTGTTCTTTTGCAGGAGGCGTGACTGCTTCAGTTGCAACGCCGTATCGTTGATCATGGAGACGATACGGTCCGAAGGTCGCGCAGAACCGAATGGTGTACGGCATAGATGACATGACGACGCCGAATGGGAGGAGTCCTCACTAACGCTCGCAAAGCATGCGGGGCAGATACTGAACCGGACGTCACCGATGTGGCGCGCCGTCAAATTGGCATCGGTGAGCGCACTGATCTTCTGCTCCAACGTCGCAATGAACTGGGCCGAATCATTTATTGCGAGCAATAGCGCATCACGCTGCTGACGAACCGATCCGAGGTCACTTTGAAGCGCTTGAGTCCTCAGGTAGGCCGCTTCCTGTGATTTGAGTGTAAGTTCATCTTCCTTGCCGCTTGCGTACAACTGGCGTTCAGCAGCCTCGATCTCCTTTTGCAGCGCGGCACTCTCCACCTCGATATTACGCCGCTGCGCATCCAGCCACGCTAATGTGAGGCTATGCGTTGTATTTCCAAGGACGGCAAATAGGCTTCGTAACTCAGCGCTCTTCGTCGAATTGTTTGTCCAATTCTCGGAGTTTGACTTCGTTCTCGTAGAGCGCCGCCTCATAAGCGCCTGCCAGCAATCGACCGATTGCATCTCGCAAAGCTGGCGGGTCGAACTTAGACTCGTATCGGAATATGTTCTCCACCGGGCTGAGTTGATCCGAATAGAGTAAGCGTAGAATTTGATGGATCGTGAGGTTGCCGGAGACATCACTCGCGACCTCCGGAATACCAAGTAGACGAAATAGCGCTTGAGAAAAACTCTCCTGACTAGCCGAACGACGGTAAGGATATCGCGTCCAATCGGCGCGCGGCGCTGATTGGCTTGCCTCGAAATCACCGCCGAATATGTCCATCGGCTGCCCATGCTGCGTAGAAATATCGCGACTTAGAGTGGCGACGAAACCATTCAGCGACACCTCGATCAGCACACGCGAGCAGAGTGCTGCTACCTCGCTCCAATCTGCGAGATCGCCTCCCAATCCGTAGTATATGAAATTTAAGACGGTTGACTTGCCAGACGAGTTCTCGCCACGAATTACATTGACGCCCGCATGGAAGCGCTCGCTATAAACGGCCTTTCCATTTCGTTCCACAACTACGCGCTTGACGATGAGTGTCGGGCTATACCGCATCATGACGATATTCCAGCAAACCGGTGCGAGCTTTCAAACCATCCGAACCGGACAATTCGTACTCTGAGGCAAGCACGCTAAGAAAACCCTCTAATTCTTCGTCTTCCTTATGAAGCTCTCGGAGTCGGTCGAGCAATTCTGGCGCGACTGCTCCATCTGCCGCACCAACTTCGTTGAACTGCCACCGCGCGGGTGAGAAGATATTGTGCTCAGCTAAGGTGTCTAAAGCGGCGACCTGAATGGGTTGCATTCTGGAGAACAATGACCGGCTATCCGGCTGCTCACCGTATGGCTTCACGGACTTGTACTGTTCTGCGAGCTTTCGAAAGCGTCTGTGCTTTGGCATCAACCGTATCTCGTCGATGCGAAATGGAAACAATTGGTAGAAATCCAAAATCCTGACGTGATCTCGATGGAGCGGCCCATAACGAGCGACAGTCGGCCTCAACCGCAGCAAGCGAAAAGCCGTGTGGTATGGATCAAGTGCCGGTTCATAGGTGAGCTGGATCACTTGTGCCACCGAATGAAGCATTGCTCGGCCAACCAATACAGCATCCCCATGGCCGTTCCATGGTTCAGAACGAAAACGTCAACTCCAATTTCATCGATAATTGTTTGCACTATTCGGTCGTGAACGAGCTGGTCTATGTCCGAGGGAGGCAATGAAGGAATTTTTGGATGCACGAAGTGATTGAACTCGAACTCAGCTTTAGCCAGCAGGTATGCGAATATCTCTTGCGCAGATGCGTACAAAGACCATTGCTGGAGGAGTTTCGCGAACTGCTCCTTTTTGTCCAGCGCTGACCACAACTGGTCCTCGCGGTCAGCAACCTTCAGCTTCGCTTCTAGCCCCTCAACTCCATCAATCGACCGACGAACTTGAAAGCACGCCAAGGCATCGACTGTATGCTGCGCATGGACGTTGAGCTGTATCTCTGCCTGCAATTTTCGAATCAACTTTTCCACCACCCCCGACGGGATCGGGTTGGGATAGTGGTGGTGCTCGATCTTGTCCCTTGCGACGATATCGCCGCCTGCGCTGGAACCGCTCTGGTCAACGACCGAGCCCGTAGCATGGTACGGGACTAGCTGACCGCCATTTCCTTCGTCGGCCAACTTCAGCTTCTCTTATCGCGGCCAACAATATCGCCACCGGCAACGGACCCGCTCTGATCCAACAGGGCACCGCCATTGCTGGCGCGCTTTGTGCTCGTCATCCGATAGGTAATAAACGATCCTGTTATTCCACCACCTGCGAGACCGGCCAGAAAACTCCAAATCGCGGCGGCATGTTGCGCAATAAATTCGCCCACTGTTTCCCCCCGAACAACCGAGGGCAGAATGCTCACTTAGACGGCAAAACGCAAGTCAGAGTTGTACCCCTTACAAGCCCGTTCACGCCTCTTTGGACATTCAGACCCGGCAAGCCTGACGCAAATGCGAGATCGACGCCTCATCGCGAAAGACGAATTTCATTTGGTGCCCTTGGTCAACAAGTCGATCACTGAAACTCTGAGAGCATCGGCGAACACTTCGAGCGTGCTCAATGTCACGTTTCTTTCGCCCCGTTCGACTGAACCCACGTAGGTCCTGTGGAGACCACAGACGTCAGCCAAGGCTTCTTGGGACAGCCCCTTCGCGCGTCGCAGACGAATCACATTCTGCGCCAAGATTCGCGTGAGCGCGGGACTCGGCTTGCGAAGCTGCTTAGAGGGCATGCCGTCATCCACAAGAAGAATGAGCGACATGCTTGTGGAGATGATGCCTTTGAATCTACAGACTATGAGTAGCTAAATGATGGGTGATTCTTGGCATGACGCACGCGCGCAAACTGCGACGCTCCCCACCCGTGCCATCGGCCGGGTTGACGTTTTTCACTCGCAAAGAAGCCGCTCGCGAATTGCGGATTTCACTTGCCACGCTGGATCGCATAATCGGGCGAGGTCAGTTGAAGGCCAAAAAGCATGGCCATTCCACGTTTGTAATGGCCACGGAGGTCAAGCGTTACATCGAGAATTGGCCCGACGTTGAACCGCGCGCCGAAATGAACAGCGGTAGTTGATGTCTCGCAAAGGTCGTCACTTCCAGACCATTCGAAGTTGGATCGCATGATCGCACGCGATGAATTGCGGACGAGAAAGCACGGCCGCCAACAGTGGTGATGCGAAGCGACATCGAGCGAAAGCAGTATTCAAAACCGCGCACACAACGCTGCGCGCATCGATGTGTTTGTGAGGTTCGATTGGCGTAGCGAGCAATCGAACCATCGCTTTTCGACTGCAAGTCGTGCTACGATTATGTCGGGCCGAGGCGGTCGACTATTCCTTCTAAGTAATTGATTTAATTGAATAATTTCTGGCTGGGGCGGGAGGGATCGAACCTCCGAATGGCGGAATCAAAATCCGCTGCCTTACCGCTTGGCTACGCCCCAACAGGCGACCGACGGAACGGCGGAAGAACTGGCTACCGCAGATTCCCTTGGTCGCAGCCGGTCTATAGGGAGAGAAGCGGCATTTCAACCGCCTGGAGGGGCAAAATACCACGGTCTCGGGATCGGCCGGGTCACACCTTATTATATGATGACAGGCCCGGCGATGGCACCCGTTCCGGGCCGGCACTGTCCTGGCGTCCCGCCCATTGAGACCTCCCCCGTTTCATGGGAGTAGGGCGCCAATACCTGTCCACGGGAGTGAGCCATGACCTATCGCGCGCCGATCTCTGACATGCTGCTGTCGCTCAACCATGGCGCCGGCCTGAAGGCGGCCGTGGAGGCCGGCCATTACGGCGATTTCGACGCCGACATCGCCAGCGCCGTACTCGAGGAAGCCGGCAAGTTCGCGACCGACGTGCTGGCCCCGCTCAACCACGTCGGCGACGAGCACGGCATCAAGCTCGACGGAGGCAAGGTCACGACCGCCCCGGGCTGGCCCGACGCCTACAAGCGCTGGACCGAGGGCGGCTGGAACGCGGTCTCCGGCCCCGAGGATTTTGGCGGCCAGGGCCTGCCGCTCGCGATCAACGCCGCCTGCACCGAGATCTGGAGCGCCTCGAACGTCGCCTTCGGCCTCTGCCCGCTGCTGACGGCCTCCGCGATCGAGGCACTGGATGCCCATGGCAGCGACGAGCTGAAGACGATCTATCTCGAGAAGCTCGTCTCCGGCGAGTGGACCGGCACGATGCAGCTCACAGAGCCGCAGGCCGGCTCCGACGTCGGCGCGCTGCGCACCCGCGCCGAGCGGCAGGCCGACGGCACCTACCGCATCAAGGGGACGAAGATCTTCATCACCTATGGCGAGCACGACATGACCGACAACATCGTGCATTTCGTGCTCGCGCGTCTTCCGGACGCGCCCGCCGGCACCAAGGGAATTTCTCTCTTTCTTGTTCCCAAATTCATGGTCAATGCCGACGGCTCGCTCGGCGCACGCAACGACATCTTCGCGAGCGGCGTCGAGCACAAGCTCGGCATGCATGCCTCCCCAACCTGCACCATGACCATGGGCGATCATGGCGGCGCCATCGGGTTTCTGATCGGCGAAGAGAACCAGGGCATGCGCTGCATGTTTACGATGATGAACCAGGCCCGCCTCGGCGTCGGTCTCGAAGGCGTCGGCGTCGCCGATCGCGCCTATCAGCAAGCCCTTGCTTATGCGCAGGAGCGCAAGCAGGGCCGCGCCATCGGCAAGAAAGGCGACGGTTCGGACGCGATCTTCGTCCATCCCGACGTCAAGCGCATGCTGATGCGGATGCGGGCGCAGACCGCCGCCGCGCGCACCATCTGCTATGCGACCGCCGTCGCGCTCGACGTCTCAATACGCGCCCAGGACCCCAAGGTCCGTGCTGATGCTGCGGCGCGCGCGGCGCTGCTGACGCCGATGGCAAAAGCCTATTCAACCGACGTCGGCAACGAGGTCGCCTATCTCGGCGTGCAGGTGCATGGCGGCATGGGTTTCATCGAGGAGACCGGCGCTGCGCAGCACTATCGCGACGCCCGCATCACCGCGATCTACGAAGGCACCAACGGCATCCAGGCGATCGACCTCGTCACACGCAAGCTCGCGGCCAACGGTGGCGCTTCGGTGTGGGCGCTGCTCGACGAACTCTCGGCAACCGTCAAACAGGTCGAAGCCTCCAACGATCCCGGCTTCGGTACCACGGGCACAAAGCTGCGCGAGGCGCTGGAGGCGTTGACGCGCACCAGCAAATGGCTTCTGGAGCGCGTCGCCTCCGCGCCGAACGAGGCGCTTGCAGGCGCGACGCCATATCTTCAGCAGTTCGGCGCCACGCTCGGCGGCTGCATGCTGGCCTCCGAAGCGCTGGCCGCCAAGGCCGACGGCAACACGGACGCCTCGCGCTACGTCTCGCTCGCGCGCTTCTTCGCCGAGAACATCACGGTGCAGGCCGGCGCGCTCGAGCGCACGGTGACGGAAAGCGCGGAGTCGGTCGCAGCGGCGGATGCTGTGCTGTTGGGGTAAGCGGCTGTGTGTCCCGGACGCGCTGCAACGCGTAGCATTGCTGCGCAGAGCCGGGACCCATGCCAAAACGATTGATCGTGGCAAGATGGGCCCCGGCTCTGCAGCGCACCGCTTAGCGCTGCGCTGCGTCCGGGGCACGAGCTGGTAATCCGGGTTGACAGGGCTACGACGCTGCAAGCTTCGCACGCCTCCGCGGCCACCACAGCACGATCTCCGTCGCCACGAGATCGAGCGCGACGCAGAGCGCAAACGCCGTCGTGTAGTTGCCGGTGAGGCCGCGCAAGAGGCCGACGATACCGCTGATTGACATGCCCGGCCCCATCGCGGCGGCGCAGGCCGTGCGGCCGATCTTGCGCCGGAGCGGGCTCGTGCTCTGAACCAGAACGAACAGAATACGCCGTGGCGGCGGCGCCATGCGCCGGGATCAGGGGCATCGTCATCGAAACGGAGGAGCGAGCGGATTGGCACGCCTGCAAGATCATGTAGGCTCAGCCTTGCGAGACTCGCCCACGGCAAGCGTCGCGGCGAACGCAGGGGGTCCTTATGCCGAATGGCAATATCGTCGTCACCGAAGAGCGCGGAACGCGCGTGATCACCCTGCGCCGCCCGGGCAAGAAGAACGCGATCACACAGGACATGTATCGGGAGATGAGCCGCGCGATCGACACCGCGCAGAACAATCCCGACATCCGCTGCATGATCATCACCGGCGGCTCCGGCGTGTTCACCGCCGGCGACGACATCGACGATTTCATGCAGGCCGAGCCGAATTCCGAGACATTGTCGGACGGCGCCAAGTTTCTCTATTCGCTCGCCCTCAACGTCAAGCCGATCATCGCGGCGGTCGACGGCGCGTCGATCGGCATAGGCACCGTGATGCTGTTCCACTGCGACTACGTGCTCGCCTCGAACGCTGCGACCTTTTCCGCACCCTATATCCATCTCGGCCTCGTGCCGGTCGGCGCCGGCAGCCTCTTGATGCCGAATGCGATGGGCTACCAGCGCGCCTTTGCGATGCTGGTGATGGGACGGACCTTCACCGCCGCGGAGGCGCACGCGGCGGGCTTCGTCAACACCGTGGTCTCGCCGGGACATACCGAGGTCGAGGCACGCAAGGTGGCGCGCGAGATCTGCCGGCTGCCCGCCGAGGCCGTCGCAACCTCGCGCAAGTTGCTGCGCGCCTCGCCGGAGGAGTTGACCCGACGTATCGACCAGGAAGTCCATCTGTTCGGCGAGCGATTGAAATCGGGCGAAGCCATCGCCGCGTTCAACGCATTTGCGAACAGGAAAAAGCGGTGATGCGCTAGGCAGCGTCAGTCCACCGCCGTCATTTCGGGGCGCACGAAGCGCGAACTATGATGCGCAATTGCGCATCGGAGAATCGATTCATCCACCAACCCTGTGGCCCACTGGATTCCGGGCTCGAGACTTCGTCGCGCCCCGGAATGACGGATACGAAAACAAGCTTCGTGAAATCTTCGCGCGGAACGACTAGTCTTGTTCCATGCGACACCTTCTCCGCCTGACCGCCTTCACCTTGGCACTCGCCACCCTCCCCGCCTTTGCCCAGACGACCGCTCCCGTCGAGCTGCGCATCCTCGCGATCAACGATTTCCACGGCAATCTGCGCCCGCCGCCGGGCGGTATCCGGATCGGCGACCCCGAGGACAAGACCAAGAAAGTAACGGTGGCAGCCGGCGGGGCCGAGTACATGGCGACACTGGTGAAGCAGCTGCGCGAGGGGCACAAGAACACGATCTTCGTTGCCGCCGGCGACCTGATCGGGGCGAGCCCGTTCCTGTCGGCGATGTTTCACGACGAGCCCTCGATCGAGTCGCTCTCGATGATGGGGCTTGCGATCACTTCGGTCGGCAATCACGAATTCGACGAGGGCAAGACCGAGCTGCTGCGGATGCAGAATGGCGGCTGCCATCCGGTCGACGGCTGCCAGGGACCGTACCCCTTCACCGGCGCCAGATTCCGCTATCTCGCCGCTTCCACCATCGAGACGGCGACCGGCAAGAGCGTGCTGCCGCCCCATGAGATCCGGGAGTTCGACGGCATCCCCGTCGCCTTCATCGGGCTGACCTTGAAGGAAACCGCCGGCATCGTCTCGCCCGCCGGTATCGCCGGCCTCGAATTCCGCGACGAAGCCGAGACGGTGAACGCGCTGGTGCCGCAGCTGAAGACGCGTGGCGTCGAAGCGATCGTCGTGCTCATCCATCAGGGTGGCGAGCCAACCGGCGACTACAATGAATGCCCGGGGATTACGGGGCCGATCGTCGACATCGTGAAGAGATTCGACCCCGCCGTCGACGTCGTCGTCAGCGGACACACCCACCGCGCCTATGTTTGCGATATCGACGGGCGGCTCGTCACCAGCGGCGACAAATACGGCACGCTGGTCACGGCGATCGATCTCAAGCTCGATCCGGTAACGCGTGACATCGTCGGCGCCAGGGGCGAGAACGTCATCGTCGCCAACGCCTCGCTGGCGAAGGACCCCGAGCAGACCGCGCTGATCGAGGCCTACGACAAGGTCTCCGCGCCGATTGCCAATCGACCGGCCGGATCGGTGACGCAGACGCTGTCGCGCGTCCCAAACGAAGCGGGCGAAAGCGCGCTCGGCGACGTCATTGCGGATGCGCAGCTTGCCGCGACCAAGGACGCCAAGGACGGCAGCGCCGTTATCGCACTCACCAATCCCGGCGGCATTCGCACCGATATCGTTCCGAAGGAGAACGGTGCAGTGTCCTTCGGCGACGTGTTCGCGAGCCAGCCGTTCCGCAACCGCCTCGTCACCATGACGCTCACAGGCAGCCAGCTCAAGGACATGCTGGAGCAGCAATGGCTCGACCCGAAGCGGCCGCGGATCCTCCAGGTGTCGAACGGGTTCAGCTATACCTGGGACGCGTCGAAGCCATTCGGCGAACGCGTCATCGCCGACAAGATGACGCTCAACGGCGGGCCGCTCGAGCCTGGAAGCGGCTACCGCGTCACTTTCAACGATTACCTCGCGGTCGGCGGCGACGGTTTCACGGTCGCCAAACAGGGCACGGCGCCGCTATATGGCGGCTACGACGCGGACGCGTTGTTCGCGTTCTTCCGGGCGCACGGACCGATCGGTCCACTGCCACCGAACCGCATCCTGCGCGTGAATTGATCCGGATCAAACGGGGCCGGAACGGGACAGTCCCTTTGCCATTCCCATCCAAGCGCATAGATTGGGTTTGCGTTTTGGCGCCGGATGCGCCAAGCGACGTCAAGAGCCCGTTCCCTGTGAGGCCGACCTGATGAGCACGCTTCTCCTCTCCCACAAGGCCTGCCTCGACCATGTCACGCCGCCGGGACATCCCGAGCGGCCGGATCGCCTGCGCGCGGTGGAGGAAGCGCTGTCGCATGAGCGCTTCCAGTATCTGGTGCGCGACCAGGCGCCGGAGGGCGATCTCGATCTCGTCACGCTGTGCCACAACGAGCATTACGTCACCGAACTGCGTCACATCGCGCCGACCAGCGGACAGATCTATATCGACGGCGACACCTCGATGTCGCCGGGCACGTGGGAAGCGGTGATGCGCGGCGTCGGCGGCGCTATCGCGGCGACCGAAGCGGTGATGGCGGGCGAGCATCGCAACGCCTTCGTCGCGGTGCGCCCGCCCGGCCATCACGCCGAGATCGGCAAGCCGATGGGCTTCTGCTTCTTCGACAATGTCGCGATCGCCGCGCGCCACGCGCAGCGCAAATACGGCATCAAACGTGCGGCCATCGTCGATTTCGACGTGCATCACGGCAACGGCACGCAGGACATCTTCTGGTCGGACCCGACGGTGATGTACTGCTCGACCCATCAGATGCCGCTGTTTCCGGGCACCGGCGCACGCAGCGAGCGCGGCGACCACGACACCATCGTCAACGCGCCGCTCGCCTCAGAGGACGGCGGGCCGGAATTCCGCTCCGCGTTCGAGGACCTGATCCTGCCGCAACTGACGAAGTTCAGCCCCGAGCTTGTCATCATCTCCGCGGGCTTCGATGCGCATTACCGCGATCCGCTGGCCTCGCTGAACCTGCGCGCGGAGGACTACGCCTGGGTGACGCGCAAGTTGATGGATCTTGCCGACAAGACCGCCGGGGGCCGCGTTGTTTCGGTGCTCGAGGGGGGCTATGACCTGCAAGGACTGAAAGAATCTGTTACGGCGCATGTCGGCGCCCTGATGGGCGCCTGACGACACCCGCCACATTGCGCCCTGTTTTCTCGTCGAGAAAAGCGAACCGGGCAATCGGAAACGGATATGGCCGAAAACACCCAAGTCGACGTCTCCAGGCTCACTTTCGAGCGCGCGATCGAGGAACTCGAGACGATCGTGAAGCGGCTCGAGGACGGCAAGGTGCCGCTCGAAGAGTCCGTGACGATCTACGAGCGCGGCGAAGCCCTGAAGCGCCGCTGCGAGGAGCTGCTGCGCCAGGCCGAGGCGCGCGTCGACAAGATCACCACCGATGCCAGCGGCCAGGCCGCCGGAACCGCGCCGCTCGACGTGCAGTAAGGGTCGGGCCTTCAAAGCCGCCCGTTTCGGGCATCGACAGCCTGCAATTTTTGCATAATCGCACGCCGCTGTTCCGTTCATCGGGGCCGGGTGACCGGGCGCGAAGATCCGAGAATTTCGGTGTGGCGGCCTTTCAGCCGCGCGAATCCGGCCAAAACGGCCCTCCCTCTCGCCCAAAACCCTGCGGAGGAGCCGGGCAAGACTGGAACCCTTCCGGCGACGCCACGATTAACCAATCTGGCCCGCTGGTTGCAGCTGCATGCCCGTTATCGGTCCGGCGGGTTGGCTTTGGGCGAAGCTTTGGTGTAAAGCTGCGCAGAGTGTGGCTTTTTGTAAGCCTTGCGTGGGCAGAGATACCTACGACAAGCGCTTCAAACTGCTAATGAAATTGGCTGGGACGGACGAAGCCGATCTAAGTGACAGGGATCACAGAGACTGAACCGGAGCGTACTTAAGCTCACCTAAGCTTGAAGACGGGGCTTTGCCCCATGCAGGTGGCTCCGACGGTTTAAGGACTCGCGCTGCGCCGATATTGTGCAAACCCATCGCGCACCGGAACGACCTTCCGGCGCTGACAAATTGGAAATCGCCGTGAACGCATACAGTAAAACGCCGCTTCTTGACACCATCCAGACGCCGGATGACCTGCGCAAGCTCAACATCGAGCAGGTTCGCCAGGTCGCCGACGAGCTGCGGCAGGAGACCATCGATGCCGTCTCTGTGACCGGCGGTCACTTCGGGGCAGGTCTCGGCGTGGTCGAGCTCACCACCGCGATCCATTACGTCTTCGACACGCCGCGCGACCGGCTGATCTGGGACGTCGGCCACCAGGCCTATCCGCACAAGATCCTCACCGGCCGGCGCGACCGCATCCGCACGCTGCGCACCGGCGGCGGCCTGTCCGGCTTCACCAAGCGCAGCGAGAGCGATTACGATCCGTTCGGCGCAGCGCATTCCTCGACCTCGATCTCAGCCGGCCTCGGCATGGCCGTGGCGCGCGACCTCTCCGGCGGCAAGAACAACGTTATCGCTGTGATCGGTGACGGCGCGATGTCGGCAGGCATGGCCTATGAGGCCATGAACAACGCGGGTGCGATGAACTCGCGCCTGATTGTCATCCTCAACGACAACGACATGTCGATTGCGCCGCCGGTCGGCGCGATGAGCGCGTATCTGTCGCGGCTCTACTCCGGCAAGACCTACCGCACGCTGCGCGATGCGGCCAAGCAGATCAACAAGCGTCTGCCCAAGATTATCGCCAACCGCGCCAATCGCGTCGAGGAATATTCCCGCGGCTTCATGATGGACGGCGGTACGCTGTTCGAAGAGCTCGGCTTCTATTACGTCGGCCCGATCGACGGCCATAACCTCGACCATCTGCTGCCCGTGCTGAAGAACGTGCGCGACATGGAGACCGGCCCGATCCTGGTCCATGTCGTGACGCAGAAGGGCAAGGGCTATGGCCCGGCGGAAGCTTCCGCCGACAAGTACCATGCAGTCGTCAAGTTCGACGTCGCGACCGGCACCCAGGCCAAGGCCAAGCCGAATGCGCCGGCCTACCAGAACGTGTTCGGCCAGAGCCTCGTCAAGGAAGCGCAGAAGGACGACAAGATCGTCGCCATCACCGCGGCAATGCCGTCCGGCACCGGCGTCGACATCTTCAACAAGGCGTTCCCGGACCGCACCTTCGACGTCGGCATCGCCGAGCAGCACGCGGTGACGTTCGCCGCCGGTCTTGCGACCGAAGGCTACAAGCCGTTCTGCGCGATCTACTCGACCTTCCTGCAGCGCGGCTACGACCAGATCGTGCATGACGTCGCGATCCAGAACCTGCCGGTCCGCTTCGCCATCGACCGTGCCGGCCTTGTCGGCGCCGACGGCGCGACCCATGCCGGCTCGTTCGACAACGCCTATCTCGGCTGTCTGCCGAACATGGTGATCATGGCGGCGGCCGACGAAGCCGAGCTCGTGCACATGGTGGCGACCCAGGTCGCGATCGACGACCGTCCGAGCTCACTGCGCTATCCGCGCGGCGAAGGCCGCGGTGTCGAGATGCCCGAAGTCGGCATTCCGCTCGAGATCGGCAAGGGCCGCGTGATCCGCCAGGGCAGCAAGATCGCCCTGCTCTCCTTCGGCACGCGCCTCGCCGAATGCGAGAAAGCGGCCGACGAGCTCGCAGCCCATGGCCTTTCGACCACGATCGCGGACGCGCGCTTCATGAAGCCGCTGGACACCGAGCTGGTGCTGAAGCTCGCCCGTGACCACGAGATCCTGATCACGATCGAGGAAGGCTCGGTCGGCGGCTTCGGCTCGCATGTCGCGCAGTTCCTGACCGATCAGGGCGTGCTCGACAGCGGCATGGTCAAGTTCCGCTCGATGGTGCTGCCCGACGTGTTCCAGGACCACGACACGCCGAACGCGATGTACGCCCGCGCCGGCCTCGACGCCAAGGGCATCGTCGCCAAGGTGTTCGAAGCCCTCGGCAAGGACGCCAAGACCGAGACGGTCAAGCTCGCCTGACGGCGAGCTTCGGCCTTCGGCGAAGCGACACCACGTCCATGAAAATCTATCTGGCAGGCCCCGACGTGTTCCTGCCGGATGCGGTTGAGATCGGCCGGCGCAAGGCCGCGATCTGCGCCGCGCACGGGCTCACCGGCCTCTATCCCCTCGACAACGAGATCGACCTCACCGCGCCTGACGCCTCGCGTCAGATCTTCTGCGGCAACGAGGCAATGATGGACGAGGCCGATGCCATCATCGCCAATCTCACCCCGTTCCGCGGGGCCGGCGCGGATCCTGGCACTGTCTACGAGCTCGGCTACATGGCCGGTCGCCGAAAGGTCTGCCTCGCCTATTCCAACGACGGCAGCAACTACGCTGACCGCCTCGGCCGCCTTGTGAATGTCACGTCCGAAGGCGGGCGGCTGGTCGACGCGCAGGGGCTGACCGTCGAGGACTTTGGCCTTGTCGACAATCTCATGATGATCCACGCGCTGGAGCTGCATGGCTGCCCGCTGGTGACGCCGGCCACGATGCCGGCTGACGTCTGGCATGACCTGGCCGCGTTCGAGGCTTGCGTCCGGATGGCAGCCGCGCGATTGATTGCTACATAAGCGCATCAGTCGTCTGATGAGAACGTGATGTCCCCTTCCCGCAAGCGCGCGGATATTCTGCTGGTCGAGCGCGGCCTGTTCGAGAGCCGGGCGCGTGCGCGCGCGGCGATCGAAGCCGGCCTCGTCACGGCCGATGACAAGCTGGTTTCAAAGCCGTCGGAGACGATCGCCGAGGACGCGGTGATCCAGGCCGAACCTGCGCACCCCTATGTCTCCCGCGGTGGCGTCAAGCTCGCGGGCGCGCTGGAGCGCTATCCGATCGAGATCGAGGATCATGTCTGCCTCGACGTCGGCGCTTCCACCGGCGGCTTCACCGAGGTGCTGCTGGCGAACGGCGCGAACCTGGTGTTCGCAATCGATGTCGGCACCAGCCAGTTGCATCCATCGCTGCGCGGGCATCCGAAGATCGTGTCGATGGAGGAAACCGACATCCGCAGCTATGACGGCAAGCGTCTGCCGGCGAGGCCCGATATCGTCGTGATCGATGTCAGCTTCATCTCGCTGAAGATCGTGCTGCCGGTTGCGCTCTCGCTTGCCGCGGCGCCGATGAGCTTGCTGGCGCTGATCAAGCCGCAATTCGAGGCCGAGCGGAAGCACAACAAGAAGGGGATCATCCGCGACGCCGCCGTCCACCAGGAGATCTGCGACGACATCGCGGCCTTTGCAGCCTCGCTCGGCTGCACCGACATCGAAGTGTTCCCCTCCCCGATCACGGGCGGCGACGGCAACGTCGAGTTCTTCCTGGGCGCGCGCCGTGGTTGAGCGCCTGAAGATCGATCATGTCGGCCATCGCGGCGATGGCGTCTCGCTCGCTACGGGCGATGCGATCTACGTGCCCTATGCGCTCGGCGGCGAAACCGTCGAGGTCGACCATGTCGCGGGCAATCATCCTGATCGCCGCAAGCTGCTCGCAGTCGACGTCGCAAGTCCCGAGCGCGTCGAGCCGTTCTGCCCGCATTTCGGCGTCTGCGGCGGCTGCGCGATCCAGCACTGGGCGGCAGAGCCGTATCACGCCTGGAAGCGCGGCATCGTCGTGGAGACACTGGCGCAGGCCGGCATCGATTGCGAGGTCGCGCCGCTGGTCGATGCCCATGGTATGGGGCGCCGGCGCGTCACGCTGCACGGACGGTTCGGCACACATAACGTCCTCAAGGTCGGCTTCTCGGCGACGAGTTCGCACGACGTCATCCCGATCCATCGCTGCCCCATCCTCGATCCCGCGCTCGACGGTGCGATCGATGCCGCCTGGGCGCTTGCCGAGCCTCTGACGTCCCGGATGCCGGTGACGAAACCACTGGACATCCAGGTCACCGCCACCGTCAACGGCCTCGATGTCGACGTGCGCGGCTCCGGTCCGCTGCCGACGCCGCTGGTCACGGCGCTGTCGCGCGTTGCCGAACAGCATCGCCTGGCGCGGCTGACGCGGCATGGCGAGCTGGTGCTGCAACGCCTGGCGCCGACGGTGCAGATGGGCCGCGCCGAAGTGACGCTGCCGCCGGGATCGTTCCTGCAAGCGACGATGGCGGGCGAGGAGACGCTTGCGGCTCTCGTCGCTGAGCGCGTCGGCAAGGCCAAGGAAGTCGCCGACCTCTTCTGCGGCGTCGGCCCGTTCGCGCTCCGGCTCGCCGAGAAGGCCCGCATCACCGCCTATGACAGCGACGCCGGTGCGGTCGCCGCGCTCGCGAAAGCAGCGCGTACGCCGGGCCTCAAGCCGATCAAGGCCGAGCCACGCGACCTGTTCCGCCGTCCCCTGGTGCCGCAGGAGCTGCGCGATGTCGACGCCGTGGTGTTCGATCCCCCGCGCCAGGGCGCGCAGGCGCAGGCATTGAAGCTTGCCGCGAGCAAGGTGCCGGTCGTGATCGCGGTCTCCTGCAACACCGCAACCTTCGCCCGCGATGCGCGGCTGTTGATCGACGGCGGCTACAGGATCGACACAGTGGTGCCGGTGGACCAGTTCCGGCACACGCCGCATGTCGAGCTGGTGGCGCGGTTTACGCGGTAGGCCCTCAGCGTCCCCCGGGACGGCCCGACCGCGAATTCCGAATTGAGCCGGCGGCGCCATCCAACCTTGATTCCGGTCAATCGCTCTGGCGTCCGGTCGCGCTAAAGGCGTCCAGGGCAATGGGGCGTGGAGCGAAAGCTTGTGGTTGACCGACGACAGTTCATCGCGACCGCACTCGGGTTGTCCGCTTCTGCCATCAGCGGTCTCCCTGCCGCAGCAGCGACGATGACCTACGACGAGGCGGTGAATACGTCACGGGCTCCGCTGCAGGCTGCGCCGCGAGATCGCGAGCTCGTGCGTTTTGCGACGCTCGCGGCCAACAGCCACAACATCCAGCCGTGGATTTTCTTCGCCCGCGGCAACGAAATCACGATTGCGCCCGACTTCGCGCGCCGATGTCCGGCCGTCGATCCCGACGATCATCACCTCTTCGTCAGTCTCGGTTGCGCCGCCGAAAACCTCATCCTCGCAGCGTCCGCGCTGGGCTGGCGCGCCAACCCGGTCATCGACGGCGACCGGATCGTGATCACCCTCGAGGAAGCCCCGCCGGCGGAATCGGCGCTGGCCGGTGCAATTCCCGTCAGGCAGTGCACCCGTGCGGTCTTCGACGGCAGGCCGGCCGCGCCCGAGATCTTGCGTCAGCTCGAGAGCGCCTGCCGCGAACCGAACGTCGCGGCGATCCTGATGACCGAACGCGGCGAGATCGCGAAGGTCACCGACTACGTGCTCGAAGGCAATTCAGCGCAAATGCACGACAAGGCCTTCATGAGCGAGCTCGTAAGCTGGATCCGTTTCAACGAGGCCGAGGCGCTCGCGACCATGGACGGGCTGTTCTCGCCGGCCTCGGGAAATCCATCCCTCCCTACATGGGTCGCGCGGCCGCTCCTGAGGTTCTTCTTCACCGAAGGCGGGGAGAATAGAAAATACCACGAGGAGCTCGACAGCTCTGCGGGCATCGTCGTGCTTGCAGCCGATCGCAGCGACAAATCGCACTGGATCGCGGTCGGTCGCGCCTGCCAGCGCTTCGGCTTGCAGGCGACCGCGCTGGGGCTCAAATATTCTTTCGTCAACCAGCCGGTCGAGGTGGCAGCACTGCGGCCGCAATTCGCGACCTCGCTCGGACTCGGCGAACGGCGCCCCGATATCGTGATGCGTTTCGGAGCCGGCCCGAATCTGCCGAAATCGCTGCGGCGTCCCCCGGAATTGGTGACGCAGCTCTAGCGCCGAAGGCCGCTGAGCGCCGGCGACTCGCCGGGCAGCATCGACGAGTTAATGTCGCTGTCCATGCGCCCGGATTGCTGCTGGGTGAACCCGGCGCCGAACGACAGGCTGAGGTTGGAGGTCGGCTTGAACTCGACACCCGCGAACGCGCCATAACCGGGTGCGGCGCTGGAGGTGAGCGGCGCGAGCGAGCTGCCAATGCCGTTGCCATATTTCAGCGTGTCGAAGCCGGCAAAGAACGTGACGGGCATTCCGCCCGCAGTCTTGTAGTTGTAGCCGAACTGCGTGCTGTCATAAGAGAGCGCGCTGAAATTGCCGGCCGGCGCGGTCTGGCCGAAGCCGCTCAGACCAAAATTGCCGCGCTCGCTTCCGACGAAGAAGCCAGGGCGAAAATTGTAGTCTGCATCGCCGCCATTGAAGCTCGGAAAGTTGCCGTAGCTGTCGGAGCTCTGGCTGACGCTGCCGCCAAAGCCGAACGGCCCACCCGGAATCCAATACCTCAGGGGTGCCACCTGCGCATGAGCCGGCGCTCCACCGAGGCAAAGCACGGCGAAGAAAGTTGCGAGACCGCAAGAACTTGCAAGGCTGGACATTCAGGTGACCATCAAGAGCTTCGGAAACTATACGCTGCGGACAGCGCAAATGCCAGCGACGCGGCGCCGGGCATCGCGGCATCGAGTTCCAGGATCACCTGATCCTGACGCGTTGAACCTCCCGCACCCGGGATCGACCCACGTAGAGGACGCGCAAGCGCGAGCCGTCACTTCGATTGTGATCGGCCGGCGCGGTCCCGTAGCGCGCAATTTGAACAGACCTTTGAAAATTCCCAATATTGCATGGAGGCTGTCATGGAGATCAATTCCGACAGGTTGAATGCCTTTATGGGCAAGATGGTCACCGAGTTTGGCGCGGCGATGAATGCATCGCTGGTGCTGCTTGGAGACAAGCTCGGTCTCTACCGCGCCCTTGCTACAAAAGGACCGATGAGCTCCTCTGAGCTCGCGAGCGCCACCGGAACGACGGAGCGCTATGTCCGCGAATGGCTCGCGAGCCAGGCGGCGTCCGGCTACATCGAATACGATTCCGCTTCGGGCAAATTCTCGATGCTGCCGGAGCAGGCGATGGCGCTCGCCGACGAGGATAGCCCGGTTTTCCTCGGAGCGTTCGGCAACGTCATCGCTTCGACCTTTCTCGACGAACCGAAGATTTCGGACGCATTCAAGTCCGGCAAGGGTGTCGGCTGGAACCGGCGCAGCGAGTGCCTGTTCTGTGGCACGGCCCGCTTCTTCCGCACCGGCTACATGCATCATCTGGTGCAGGAGTGGCTGCCCGCGCTCGACGGCGTCGTGGACAAGCTCAGGCGTGGAGCCAAGGTCGCCGATGTCGGCTGCGGACACGGTGTCTCGACACGGCTGATGGCGGCGGCCTTCCCCAATTCCCGCTTCTACGGCTTCGACTATCACGAGGGCTCGATCGAGGCGGCGCGAAAGGCAGCCGCCGAGGCAAAGCTGGGCGATCGCGTCAGCTTCGCGGTTCACACGGCCAAGACATATCCGGCCGAGGACTACGATCTCGTCTGCTTCTTCGATTGCCTGCACGATATGGGCGATCCCGTCGGCGCCATTAGCCATGTGCGGCAAACCATGGCAAAGGACGGCACCTGCATGTTGGTCGAGCCGTTCGCAGGCGACCGCCTCGAAGACAATCTCAACCCGGTCGGGCGCGTCTATTACGCGGCATCGACCATGATCTGCACGCCGGCATCGCTCGATCAGGAGGTCGGCCTCGCGCTCGGCGCGCAAGCCGGCGAGGCACGGCTGCGCAAGGTTGCGAGCGAGGGTGGCCTGACGCGCTTCCGCCGCGCCGCCGAAACACCGTTCAACCTGATCCTGGAGGCACGGATCTGACCTCCATCACGCCGGGCGCGCGGACGCGGCATGCGGCTATGCCGATGCAGCAGCCGCGCCCGGCGCTGACATCCTTGCCTCGCTTGCGCCGCAACGTAAGCTGGCGTGAACAAGGCGGCGCGAGTCCGCCGACATGGGAGGATGATCATGAAATATCTTGGTCTGGCGCTGGCTGTGCTGTTCGCTGTGACGATCTCGGGTGCAGGCCGCGCCGCCGAGCCGACGCGCTTCGTGCCGCTAAAGCCGGACGAACTCACGCCGCCGCAGAAGGAGTGGGCGGATGCGATCGCGGTGCCACCGCGCAACGCCAAATTCACCAACCCGCCCTACCGCGCCTATATCCGCAACCCCGAGCTAGCGCCAAAGCTCTCGGCGATGTCGAATTATCTGCGCTGGAATTCGTCGCTGCCGGCTCGCTTGAGCGAATTCGCCATCCTGATCACCGCACGGCAGTGGACGGCGCAGTATGAGTGGTTTGCGCATTATCCGCTCGCCATGAAGGCCGGGCTCGATCCAGAGGTCGCCAAGGCCGTCGCGAATGGCGTGCGGCCACAGGCGATGAAGGATGACGAAGCCGCGCTCTACGACCTCGCGATGGCGCTCTATCGCGACAAGAAAGTGTCCGACGACGTCTTTCGGGCGGCGCAGCAAAAGTTTGGCGAACGCGGCATCATGGATATCATCGGCCTGATCGGCTATTACGATCTCGTCTCGATGACGTTGATCACGATGGAGGCGGAGGCGCCGAATGACAGCGTGCCGCCGCTGCCGCCCCTCGCCGCCAAGTAGAGAGAGCACACTGTTGGCTCTGAATTGAGAATGGGCTGGGGAGCGCATTCCATGACCGTCATTGCGAGCGCAGAGAAGCACTCTAGACTGCGGCTGCGAAGAGACACTGGAGTCGCGGGCGAAAGCGCGTCTCAGCGTCCCCAGCGGTCGGACCAGATCTTCTCGCCGATCATGCAATTGATGCGCGGCTCCTTGTCGGCAACCCGCATCACGGGGCGCTCCGGCGTGCGGCCCGCAACCTCCATCAGCAGCTTGGTGCGGATCGCTTCCTTGAACTTGTCGCGATCCTTGATCGAGATGACGAAGGAGCCGGGACCGCCGGCGACGCAGTCCTCATAGTAATAGTCGAGATTGTCGATATCCATCGTCGAATAGGACGGCTCCTTGACCATGATCGGCAGGCCGTTGATGACGATGCCCTTCTCGAGCGCGGCGTCGCGCGCCACCGTGACCGGGCCGCCATTGTTATTGGGACCATCACCGGAAATGTCGATGACGCGGCGCAAGCCGCGATAGGGATCCTCGTCGAACAGCGGCATCGCGAAAGTGATCGCGCCGGAGATCGAGGTGCGCGAGGCGCGCCGGATCGGCGTCTTCATGATTTCGGCTGCGACCGCATCCGCGGTCTCCGGTCCGTCGATCAGCCGCCAGGGAATGATGATCTTCTGGTCGCTGGAGGCCGCCCATTCGAAATAGGTCACCGCGATCCGGCCGTTGGGCCCGAGCTTCAGCGCTTGCAGGAACTCGTTCGACTGGATCGCCTGCGCATAACCTTCGCGCTGGATCGCGAGCTCGTCCATGTCCATGGAGTAGGAGACGTCAACCGCGAGGATCAGCTCGACGTCGACCGTCTGCGCATCCTTGTCGGCTGCTGGCAGCGGCTGATACCTGGGCGATTCGAATTTGGGCCCTAGTGCCGCGATGCCCGCGACGTCCCCTCCGGCGAACATGCCGGCCACCAGCACAGCCCCGATCGAGAACAGCAAGCGCATCGCAGCCTCCCGTCGTATGACGCGATGGTGACATGCAATCGCCTTGCCGCAAAGTGCGAAGATCGCCTGTGCTTCACATTCGAGTTAGGAATTTGCGCGCTTGCGCAAAGATGCCGCGGTGTCGCCACCGTCGCGCCGCTGGAACAAGAGCGTTCAACACGCTCTGTCATTCCGGGGCTCGCGAAGCGAGAACCCAGATACGTAAATTCCACATCAGAGAGAGACCACTCAAGAAAGAGACAACTCATGGGATGGCGTCCCCGCCCACTTGTTCCGCGCGATTTCCATGCTAGGCTGGACGCACAGATGGGGATGGAGTCCCCCGACAACCGCCCGGTGGTCGATGACCGTAGTGGGCTGATGACTCCTGCTTGAGGTGGGGCAATTCTTTTGAGCCTCTGCCTTTGGCGGGAGCATGGCCGAACCCGCCGATGGCGGGTTTTTTGTTGCCTGAAGAAGACCAAGGAGAAGGTCGGGACGTGACGACGACGACACCGAATGCTGCGCGCGCCGGGCTGCCCAGGGGGATCTGGGTGCTCGGCTTCGTCTCGATGCTGATGGACGTCTCCTCAGAGATGATCCACGCGCTGCTGCCGGTCTATCTCGTCACCGTGCTCGGTGCCTCGACGCTGACCGTCGGCTTCATCGAAGGCATTGCGGAGGCGACGGCCTCGATCACGAAGATCTTCTCCGGTGCGCTATCGGACTGGCTCGGCCGCCGCAAGCTGCTCGCCGCGCTCGGCTATGGTCTGGCCGCCTTCACCAAGCCGCTGTTCCCGCTTGCGCCCAGCGTCGGATGGCTGGTGGCGGCGCGGTTCATCGACCGCGTCGGCAAGGGCATTCGCGGCGCGCCGCGCGATGCGCTGATCGCCGATATCTCGCCAGCGGGTCTGCGCGGCGCGAGCTTCGGCCTGCGGCAATCGCTCGACACCACCGGCGCGTTCGTCGGACCGCTTGCGGCAATCGGCCTGATGTGGTGGACGGCGGACAATTTTGCCGCCGTGTTCTGGGTGGCTGTGCTCCCAGCCTTCCTGTCCTTCGGACTTATTGCGTTTGCCGTGAGCGAGCCGGAGCCAGACCCGAACCGGGAGCCTGCCAAGAATCCGCTCAATCTCGCCGCGATGCGGCAACTCGGATCCGTATACTGGCTTGTCGTGGCGGTCGGCGTGGTCTTCACGCTCGCCCGCTTCAGCGAGGCCTTCCTGATCCTGCGCGCCCAAAATATCGGGCTCAATGCGATGTGGGTGCCGGCGGTGCTGGTGCTGATGAACATCGTCTATGCGCTCTCAGCCTATCCGGCCGGCGTGCTGTCGGACCGGATCAACCGGACCGGCCTGCTCGCGCTCGGCCTCGTCTTCCTCGCCGGTGCCGATCTTGCGCTCGCGTCGCTGCCGAGCCTTGCGGGGCTGGCGCTCGGCGTCGCGCTGTGGGGGCTGCATATGGGATTGACGCAAGGATTGCTCTCGGCCCTCGTCGCCGACGCCGCGCCGTCGAGCCTGCGCGGCACCGCGTTCGGCTATTTCAACCTGTTCTCCGGGCTCGCATCGCTGGCCGCGAGCGTGATCGCCGGTGCGCTGTGGGACGCCTATGGTCCGGCAGGCACGTTCCTGACGGGTCTCGGCTTCGCGCTGGTCGCGCTCGTGGGGCTGCTCGCTGTCGGCAACGGGTTGGCTGCGGAGAAAAAGTAATGACGGGGGACTCTTCATCGTGCTGAGCGGAGCGATCGCAATCGTGGTCGGCAGCGTGCTGGGCGGCTGTGCCCGCTATTTCGTCTCCGGCGCGGTCGCCCGGCGACTGGGCGAGACCTTTCCCTGGGGCACCATGAGCATCAACGTCAGCGGCGCCTTCCTGATCGGCATTTTTGGCGCGCTGGCGACCCACCCCGGCTCGATGTTCGCCTCGCCCACTCCTTGGCTGTTTGCGGTCACCGGATTCCTCGGCTGCTACACCACCGTCTCCTCCTTCAGCCTGCAAACGCTGACGCTGGCCCGTGGCGGCGAGCCGATGCACGCGCTGGGCAACGTCGTGTTCTCGGTCACGCTGTGCCTCACTGCCGTCACTTGCGGCTTCCTCCTCGCGGACACTCTTGGAGGCTAGAGGCAAATGAAGTCCCCCCTCCTCCGCCGAGCGCCGGCGCGTTGCGATGCTTTATGCATGGGTTGCCGCCGGCAGCACCATCGGCGGCCTGGCGCGCTATCTCGTCGGGCTCGCGCTCGACACCGGGCCGGGCTTTCCCTTCGCGACGCTGTTCATCAACGCGACCGGTTCGCTGATCATCGGCTTCTACGCGACGCTCACCGGCCCTGACGGCCGCATGCTAGCGCGGCCTGAGCACCGGCAGTTCGTCATGACCGGGTTCTGCGGCGGCTACACCACCTTCTCGACCTTCAGCCTCGAGACCTTCCGCCTGTTCCATGGCGGCATGAAATACACGGCGCTCGCCTATATCGCGGCGTCCGTCGTCTGCTGGCTGGTGTCGGTGTGGCTCGGCCATATGATGGCGAGCCGCTACAACCGCTTGGCAAGGAGCTGACCATGCAAATCCCCAATCAGGCAGTTTCGCTCCGGATCTTCATCGGCGAGAGCGACCATTTCGACGGCAAGCCGCTTTATGAAGCGATCGTGATGAAGGCGCGCGAACGGCACCTCGCCGGCGCCACCGTGCTGCGCGGGCCGATGGGATTCGGCAAGTCGAGCCGCCTGCACACCTCGAAAATCCTGCGACTGTCGGAAGACCTGCCGCTCTTGATCGAGATCGTCGACAGCGAGGACAACATCAACGCATTCCTGCCCATCCTGGATGGCATGATGTCGAGCGGACTGATCACCTTGGAGAAGGTGCAGGTCCTGCAATATGGTGCGAAGGCCGCGAGCTGATCGCTCCGGCAGGGAACCCGAGCCCGCCGTGTCCAGGAGGCGGAATGATCGACACCGTCACGACGCCGAAGACGCGGACCAAGACCAAGCTCGAGCGGCCACGGCTGCACAAGGTCATCCTGATCAACGACGACTATACGCCACGCGAATTCGTCACGATGATCCTCAAGGCCGAGTTCCGAATGACCGAGGATCAGGCCTACAAGGTGATGATTACCGCCCACAAGCTGGGCGCCTGCGTGGTCGCCGTGTTCACCAAGGACGTCGCCGAAACCAAGGCCACCCGCGCCACCGACGCCGGTCGCGCCAAGGGCTATCCGTTGCTGTTCACCACCGAGCCGGAGGAATAGGCCTTCATCCTGCAAATGATGAGTGATCTTGAGCTCATCGCGCGTCAGGCCATCACCACCGGCGTCTCCTCGGTCAGCCCATACACGCGCTGCGCCCGAGAGAAGCCCGCGATCGGAAATTCACCAAGTTCGCGCCAGCTGTGGCGGCAGGCGTTGGCGAAGACTTCCGAGACCACGACGGTTCGTCCCAACCGGCCTGCGATCTTCTCCAGCCGTGCTGCGAGGTTGACAGCGGGGCCGATGCAGGTGAAGTCGAGGCGGTTGCCGCCGCCGATATTGCCGTAGAGGATGTTGCCCACGTGGAGCGCTACGCCGAAGCGGAAGCGCTCGATGATGTTGCCTACCGGAAAGGCGAGCGCCTCGACGCTGGCGCGGGATTCGCGCGCGGCTTCGAGCACGCGCGTGCAGACATGCGCGGCATCGCCGACATATTCGTCGATCGGGAACACCGCGAGCAGGCCGTCGCCCATGAACTTCAGCACCTCGCCGCCATGGCCCCGGATCGCGGTGACCTGGCAGTCGAAATAATGGTTGAGGATCTTGACCACGGTCTCGGCCGGCAGCCGGTCCGACAGGGCGGTGAAGCCGCGCAGATCCGAGAGCCAGATCGCGGCCCGCATGGTGTCGTTGTGGCCGCGGCGGATCTGGCCGCCGAGGATGCGCTCGCCGGCGCGGTTGCCGACATAGGTGTCGAGCAGCATCGCGGCGGTGCGGCGCAGGCTGACGATCTCGGCGACGCGCGCAAGCGGCGCCACGATGGACCTGATCGCCGCGATGTCGTCGTCGCTGAAGCCGCCGGGATGCCGCGTGGTCCAGCTCGTGGCATGGTTTGAGCCATCGAGAAACGGCATCGGCACCGCGATGTAATCGGTCACGCCTTCGGCGCGCATGTCGTCAAGAAACGGAAACCGCTTGCTATCGGGATCGTCGATGCGGCCCCGAACTTCCAGGCCCTGCTCGAATACGATGCGAAGCGGGCTCCGGGCGAATTCCGGCGTGTCCAGGATATCGAAATCGACTGTGCCGATCTCGACCTCCTGGCCCTGCCGCCAGATGAAGTTACGGCCGAAGATTTCCGGATGCAGCGTGCGGATGAAAATGCCGAACCGCCACGGCGGCAGGCCGGCGGCGACCAGATGTTCGCAGACGTTCGCGATCATCTCGGCCGGGCTCGCCGAAGACCTCGCGCCGTCGATCAGCCAGTTGGTGACGCGCTGGAGCTCGGAGGTATCCATGCCCGCATTTGCGGACGAAGTTGTGGGATCGTCAAGTTGGGCGGAGCGCTAGCGCCCGACCTGTCCGCGGTCGCGCAGGAAGTGATCGGCCAGCACACAGGCCATCATGGCTTCGCCGACGGGAACGGCGCGGATGCCGACGCATGGGTCGTGGCGGCCCTTGGTAAAGATCTCGGTGTCGGCGCCTTTGCGATCGACTGTGAGACGCGGCTGGAGGATCGACGAGGTCGGCTTCACCGCGAAGCGCACCACCACCGGCTGTCCCGTCGAGATGCCGCCCAGGACGCCGCCGGCATGGTTGGACAGAAAGCGCGTGCCGTCATTGCCCGTGCGCATCTCGTCGGCGTTCTCTTCGCCGGTCAGTTCGGCCGCGCCGAAGCCAGCGCCGATCTCGACGCCCTTGACCGCGTTGATGGTCATCATCGCAGCCGCCAGATCGGAATCGAGCTTTGCGTAGATCGGCGCACCCAAGCCGGCCGGCACGCCCTCGGCGACTACCTCGATCACCGCGCCGATCGAGGAGCCGCTCTTGCGGATGCCGTCGAGATAGGTCTCGAAGAACGCGGCCTTGTCCTTGTCCGGACAGAAGAACGGATTCTTGGCGATCTCGTCCCAGTCCCACTTCTCACGGTCGATCTTGTGCGGGCCTATCTGCACCAGCGCACCGCGCACCCTGACGTCGGGCACCACCTTGCGCGCGATCGCACCGGCGGCAACGCGCATTGCCGTCTCGCGCGCCGAGGAGCGTCCGCCGCCGCGGTAGTCGCGCAGGCCGTACTTCGCCTCGTAGGTGAAGTCGGCATGGCCGGGGCGAAACTTGTCCTTGATGTCCGAATAGTCCTTGGAGCGCTGGTCGGTGTTTTCGATCAGGAGCCCGATCGGGGTGCCCGTCGTCACCTGCACGCCGGTCTCCGGATGCGCCATCACGCCGGAGAGGATCTTCACCTGGTCCGGCTCCTGGCGCTGCGTCGTGAACCGCGACTGGCCCGGCCGGCGACGATCGAGGTCCTGCTGGATGTCGGCCTCGGCGAGCGGGATCAGGGGCGGACAGCCGTCGACCACGCAGCCTATCGCGACCCCATGGCTCTCGCCAAAGGTGGTGACGCGGAACATATGGCCGAAGGTGTTGAAGGACATCGCTGCTCGCTGGCTCTGTTCCGGCGTGTGGTAACGCGCGGGGGGGCCGGGGGTCAAACCCGCCGCACGGTCATTGCAGAGCGGTGCGCCGGGTTAACTATGCTTCTCCAGCCGGCCGTCGCGGAACACATAGACGGCGCCCTGCTCGATATAGAGCTCGGCGGCACTGGCGGGGGTCTCGATACCCAAGGCCACCATCAGGGCCCGGCAGGTGCCGCCATGGGCAACCGCGACCGTATCGGTGAGGCGTGACTCATACCAGTCGAGCATGCGCGACTGCACGGCCGCATAGGTCTCGCCGCCCGTGGGCGCGACCGTCCATTTGTCAGTGAGGCGCCTGGCATAGACCTCGGGATCTGAGGCCTCGCTTTCGGCCAGGGTCAGCCCCTCCCAGACGCCGTAGCCGATCTCGCGCAGGCGATCGTCGAGCGAATAGTCGGCGACCGGCAATTCGAGCTTGCGGCGTGCAAGTTCCATGGTCTGGCGCGCGCGCCCAAGCGGGCTCGACACGTAGGGCAGCGCCGCCTTGTCCTTGCCGTCGCGCCTGAACAGATCGGCCAGAATGCCGGCGGCCTGCATGGCCTGGCCGCGGCCGCGCACATTCAGCGGGATGTCCTTGGTGCCCTGGAGCCGCCCGAGCGCATTCCACTCGGTCTCGCCGTGGCGAAGGAAGTAGATCGTGGACACGGGTAAAGGTTAGTCCTTGCCGCCGAGCGAGATGTCCGGCGCGTCCGGGCGCTTCATGCCCAGTACGTGGTAGCCGGAATCGACGTGATGCACCTCGCCGGTGACGCCGCGCGACAGGTCGGAAAGGAAATACAGCGCGCTGCCGCCAACGTCCTCCGTGGACACGTTGCGGCGCATCGGCGCGTTGTACTCGTTCCACTTCAGGATATAGCGGAAGTCGCCGATGCCGGAGGCGGCGAGCGTCTTGATCGGCCCCGCCGAGATGGCGTTGACGCGGATGTTCTTCTCACCGAGATCGGCGGCGAGATAACGCACGCTGGCTTCCAGCGCCGCCTTCGCCACGCCCATCACGTTGTAATGCGGCATCCACTTCTCGGCGCCGTAATAGCTGAGCGTGATGAGCGAGCCGCCGTCGGTCATCAGCTTCTCGGCGCGCTGCGCCACCGCCGTGAACGAATAGCAGGAGATCAGCATCGACTTGGTGAAATTCTCCTGCGTGGTGTCGACATAGCGGCCGTCGAGCTGCTCGCCATAGGCGATCGCGTGCACCAGGAAGTCGATCTTGCCCCACTTCTCCTTCAGCACCGCGAAGGCCGCGTCGATGGTCGCAGCGTCGGTGACGTCGCAATGGCCGAGCACGAGCCCGCCAATCTCGGCGGCGAGCGGCTCGACGCGCTTCTTCAGCGCATCGCCCTGATAGGTGAAGGCGAGCTCGGCGCCGGCTGCGTGGCATGCCTTCGCGATGCCCCAGGCGATCGAGCGGTTGTTGGCAACGCCGAGGATCACCCCACGCTTGCCCTGCATCAGACCTGAATTCTGCGCCATTTTGCTAACGTCCCGTCGAGCCTCGTTGAGGTCTGGAGGTACACCAGCCCTCCCTCGCGGTACAGTCCTAATACGCGGCGTTAACGCTGTTTCGAGGGCCGGAATAGCCGTTCCATTCGGGTGTTATGATGGTTGTGGCGCTCGCGCCGAACGGCAGGACATCAAAGACGGCATGAGTGCGTTTCGCCAGAGTGTGGAAGCCATGATCCCGGCGTTGCGCCGCTACGCCCGCGCGCTCACGCGCGATGCGGATGCGGCCGACGACCTGGTGCAGGATACGTTGGTGCGGGCGTTGCGTTCGGAGCGCCTTTTCCTCGGAGGTGACGTCAGGAGCTGGCTCTACACCATCCTCACCAACCTCAACAAGAACCGGCGGCGCTCGCTGGCAAGGCGGCCGCAATTCATGCAGCTCACGGAAAACAACCCGGATGCCAGCGGGACGGAAGCGGAAGGGCGCGACATCGAGAAGGCACTGGCGACGCTGGTCGAGGAGCAGCGTTCGGTGCTGCTGCTGGTGATGCTGGAAGGCATGAGCTACCGCGAGGTCGCCGACATCCAGGGCGTGCCGATCGGCACCGTAATGTCCCGTCTGGCGCGCGCCCGCGCCCACGTTAAAGCTTCGCTGGAGGGCGAGCGCCCCGCGCTCAGGCGGGTGAAATGATGGCAGGATTGATGCATCGCGCATGTCGCGCCCCCTGCGTGCAGAGGGAAACAGCGCAGTTGAACCGCGTAAGATATTTTGGGCCGCAGAGCCAGAGACGACCGATATGAACGACCACAGGATTTCAGTGACCGAGGACGAACTGCACGCCTATGTCGACGACGAGCTGCCGGCCGAGCGCCGCGCCGATGTCGAAGCGTGGCTTGCCGCCCACCCTGACGATGCCGAGCGCGTGCAGTCCTGGCGCGCCATGGCCGAGATGCTGCATGCCCGCTACGACGCCGTCGCCCAGGAATCGGTGCCGGCCCGGCTGGAGCTCGAACGGCTGGAGCGCCGCCCCCCGGCAATGGCTCTATGGCGCCGCCGCAGCTGTGCTGGTTGCCTTCCTCGCCGGCGGCACGGTCGGCTGGGTCGCGCATGGCGCGAAGGCCGTGCCATCGACCTTCCAGAGCTTCACGGAGGATGCACTCGACGCTCACCGCCTCTATGTCGTCGAGGTCCGCCACCCCGTCGAGGTGCCCGGCAATGAGCGCGACCATCTCCAGGCCTGGCTGACCAAGCGCTGCGGCTGGACCGTGTTCGCGCCGAACCTGGAAGCGAGCGGGCTGAAGCTCGTCGGCGGCCGGCTGCTGCCGGGGCCAAGCGGCCCGGCGTCGTTCCTGATGTATGAGGGGCCCTCGGGCGAGCGTTTCACGATCTACACCGCCAAGACCGAGAGCGGAGCGACCCAAATGCGCTATGCCAAGGCGGACAAGGACGGATCGCTGTTCTGGGCCGAGCGCGGCGTCGGCTATGTCGTCACCGGTGGCAATGACCGTGACCGGCTGACCAAGGTCGCACAGGCCGTCTACGACCAAACGGAGAAGAATGGCGGCTAGACAACCACGTGAGCGCGGCGCCTCGATTCCGACATCGAAAATTTGGAATCAAGACATGCGTGCGTCTCATTATCGCACCGGATGATCACGCGAAGATGAGCAGCGTTCGATCCGCCGATCGACACGCGGGCGGCCTCGATTGGGGTTTTTGGTACCGCGCTGGTCCCCCTCTCGAGGCCGCACCTTATTATCGGTTGCCCCGCCGGACAGCCGACACGTCGAGCACACGCCTTAGGCGGATGATGAGCATCATCTGCTGGGAGAATGCTCCGGACCTAGACCTTCGGATAACCCCTTCGGATTGCGATCTCGCCCTAACCACGCCCGCTACGTGGATTGTAGGGGTGTTGGTCCCGCCACTTTTCCATCAACGCCTCAAGCTCGGTGTCGTTCCCGTCCGGTAGCATGATCCTGATGGTGACGAAGAGATCGCCGGTTCCGCCAGCCTTCGGCAGGCCTTTGCCCTTGAGGCGGAATGTCCGGCCGCTGGAGGTATTTTTCGGGACCGACAGTTCCACAGCATTGCCGAGGGTGGGCACGCGAACCTTGCCGCCGAGCACAGCCTCATAGAGCGTGACCGGCAGGTCGATCCGCAGGTCGGCGCCCTCGATCTTGAAGAACGGGTGCGGCGCGATGCTGATGGTGATCAGGAGATCGCCGGGCGGGTGGCCCTGCGCGCTCTCGCCCTGCCCGCGCAGCCGAATCTGCTGACCCTCGGTGACGCCGGCCGGGATCTTGACGTTGAGCTCCTTGCCGTTCGGCAGCCGGACCCGCTTCTCGCCACCCTTGACCGACTCCTCCAGGGAGACGGACATGGCGACATTGACGTCGAGATCGAGCCCGATCCCGCCGGTATCGAATTCGAACTGGGCACCGCCGCCGGTCCCGGGCCGCGCGCCGCGCATCCCGCCGCCGAACATGCTGTTGAGGATGTCCTCGAACGCGCCGGCGCCCTGGCCGGCGCCTGCGCCCCCACTGCGGAACGTGTAGCTCTCGAACCCGCCGGGACCTGCGCGCCCACGCGGCCCGCCGCCACCCGGAAAGCCCTGGAAGCGCGGCTTGCCTTCGGCGTCGATCTCGCCCCGGTCGAACTGCTTGCGCTTGTCCTCGTCGCCGAGGATTTCGTTGGCCGAATTGATCTCGGCGAAGCGCTCGGCGGCCTTCGGGTCACCTTTATTGCTGTCGGGATGATGCTTCTTGGCAAGCTTGCGATAGGCGCTCTTGATCGCGGCAGCGTTGGCGCTCCGCGGCACCCCCAAGACCTCATAGGGGTCGCGCATCCGTCACGTCTCCTCTTGGGAAATCGGTATATTTAAAGGGCTCCCCGCCCCACCTGCGTCTCATGTGGGGGGGCGAGTGGTATTTTTGCAACTCGTCGGCCGGCTTGATTCCTAACTCCGCCACGGCTTTAGCGTATGAATCTCCCAACGGCCACGGCTGCTTTGGCAACCGGCGCCCTGGAGCCAGCTTTCGGTACTACCGTTGACATAGCTCGCCAGGAAGTCGCGGCACTTGCGGCCGTCCTCGGCGGCATAGGATTGCGCGATCGGCGTGACCGAGCCGCGCGCCCCGGTTTCCGGATTCTCCCAGTGCTGGCTGGAATCCTTGTCGCCCTTGCTGAGGACGTCGGAGGCGGCGTTGCGGGCGAAGGCGAGATCGGTCTCCGTCGGCGGGGCGCTCTTCGCCGGCCGCGTGATCGAGCCGGTGAGGTCACCGTCATCGGCCTTGGCATAGGCACTGGCGTCGTTGCGGGAAACGCTGCAACCGCCGGTGCCGAGCCCAATCAGAATCATCGTCATGACAAAGCCGGACGGCCGGATCGCCGATAGGCCAACGCGTCCCCATGCCCTATATAGGGCGGTAGCGGACAACAACGCGTTTTGGGCCGCGGGACGCAACTCGGACTCCAGACATGAGCGACACGACCTCGATGAAACACCAGACACCCTTAACATCCGGTGATTTCACCGCCGCCGACGAACCATTTGCGCTGTTCGAGGCCTGGCTGAACGAAGCGATCAAGAGCGAGCCGAACGATCCGAACGCCATGGCGCTCGCAACCGTCGATCCGGACGGGCTGCCGGATGTGCGCATGGTGCTGATGAAAGGCTTCGATACCGAGGGTTTCGTCTTCTACAGCCACATCGCCAGCCAGAAGGGCCGCGAACTCGCCGCAAATCCTAAGGCGGCGTTACTTTTTCACTGGAAGTCGCTGCGCCGTCAGGTTCGCATCCGCGGCAACGTGACGCCGGTGACCGATGCCGAAGCCGATGCCTATTTCGCTACCCGCCCCAAGCAGGCGCAGATCGGCGCCTGGGCGAGCAAGCAGTCCGAAGCGCTGGAAAGCCGCTTCGCCTTCGAGCAGGCGATCGCCAAGGTCGCCGCCAGATACGTCATCGGCGAGGTGCCGCGGCCGCCGGGCTGGAGTGGCTGGCGTATTACGCCGGTGCGCATCGAGTTCTGGCACGACCGCGCATTCCGCCTGCACGATCGCATCGAATTTCGTCGTGACGCGGCCGGCCAGCCGTGGTCCAAGACGCGGATGTACCCTTGAGCCATTCTTGAACCTTGGGGCGACCTGAAAGATGTCCATGCCGCATTCGTCCAACGTGCCGCGTCGCACGCTCCTTCTGACCGGAGCCAGCCGCGGCATCGGCCACGCCACCGTGATCCGCTTTTCCTCGGCGGGCTGGCGCGTCATCACCTGCTCGCGGCATCCCTTTCCGGAGGACTGCCCGTGGGACGCTGGCCCTGAGGACCACATCCAGGTCGACCTCGGCGATCCCCAGGACACTGCACGCGCGATCACCGAGATCCGCCGCAGGCTCGAAGGCGGCACGCTGCATGCGCTGGTCAACAACGCCGCGATCTCGCCGAAGGGGCCGGGCGGCGCGCGGCTCGGCTCGGTCGACACCGACCTCGACACCTGGACACACGTCTTCCACGTCAACTTCTTCGCGCCGATCATGATGGCGCGCGGGCTGATCGAAGAGTTGAAAGCGGCGAAGGGATCAGTCGTGAACGTCACCTCGATCGCGGGCTCGCGCGTGCATCCCTTCGCGGGCGCCGCCTACGCCACCTCGAAAGCCGCGCTCGCCGCGCTGACACGCGAGATGGCCTCCGACTTCGGCCGCGTCGGCGTGCGCGTCAACGCGATCGCGCCGGGCGAGATCGACACCTCGATCCTGTCGCCGGGCACCGAGAAGATCGTCGACCAGCAGATCCCGATGCACCGGCTCGGCACGCCCGACGAAGTTGCCAAGATCATCTACGTGCTGTGCACGGACACCTCGTCCTACGTCAATGGCGCCGAAATCCACATCAACGGCGGCCAGCACGTGTAAGCAGAAGACGTAAGGCGAAGGATGGGCCGGTTCGCGAGCATAGCATCACTTTACGAGCACTTGCGGCCGCCTTATCCGCCAGAATTCTTCCGTAGCGTCGCGCAAAGGCTCAGCCTCTGCGAACGAAACGCCTTGATCGACCTCGGCACCGGACCCGGACTGCTGGCGCTGGGCTTCGCCGGCTATGTCGGCCGCATCGTAGGCGTCGACCCTGAACCCGCAATGCTCGAGGCCGCGCGCCGCGCGGCTGCATCTGCAGGCCATGCGCTCACGCTGATCGAGGGCAAGGCAGAGACGCTCGCCCCTGACATCGGGACCTTCGACGTTGTGACGGTCGGGCGCGCCCTGCACTGGATGGATCGCGACCTGACGATCGCCCTGTTCGACCGGCTGGTCGCACGCGACGGCGCGATCGTGATCTGCGCCTCGTTTTCCGCCACCGACGGCCGCAACCCGTGGCTCGATGGTTACAATGAAGTCCGCCGCCGCTGGTCGCCGACCAGGCTCTGGGAGGAGGCCGGCAAGGGCACGCGGACCCATCGCGACCTTCCCGCGTTCTTTCGCGGCAGCTCGTTTCAGCCCACGGAACTCGTCACAACCGAGACCAGCCATCTGGTCAGCGTGCAGGACCTGGCGCAGCGCACGCTCACCTACTCGTCGTCCTCGCCGGATGCATTGGGCGACAGCGTCGAGGCGATGCTGCGTGATGTCGAAGCGCACCTCGCTTCGTTCAGCCACGATGGCGTCATCGCCGAGACCATTGTCTCGACGGCGCAGATCGTAAAACGCTAGTTGATTTGCAGAGGAGTGGAAGCAAGGCGATCCAGACAACGCCGCCGCAAGACCTGGATCGCCCGCCCTTCCCTCCGTCCCTCAATCGACTCGAATTCGACGCGACCGTTCGCGCAGCCGTGGAGCGGCCACGTTGATTGCAGTCGAGCAGTCGTCGTCGTTCTCGCCCTCGAGCAGCGGAGCACCACAGTGCCGGCACATCCGTGCCGACAACGACGGCGCCTTGCCGCTCGCCAGGACCTGACGATAGCTCGTCAGATCGATGACGTTGCGGAGCGTCGTTATGTGTTTTTCAACCATGGTTGTTCCTCGCGGCTAACCCGCTGCTTATCGCAGACAAGTTTCGCGCAAACGTTCAGCCCACCGCTCAAATTTTACCGGAGCAATTGGGGCGAAGCGTCCGCATCACCGCGCGGCCTCAATCCCGCTCTATTCTGCGACACCAACCACCGTGTCTCTGCGACCGGCGTAAGGTCTCGGTAGGTATCTTGCTAGAGTGCCATGGATCGTTACGAGCGTCAGGCTGTCGTTTTGAGCATGATCTCCACGCAAACGCATTCCGCGTTTGTCGCAAGGGAAAACCGCTTCGCACTTTGCGCCAACGCGGCCCTCCGAGGCCGGATCATGCTCTACAGCCACTTCTTCCACTTGAAGATCCAGTACGGGACGACGGCGGCGATCAGCATCATCACCAGCGCCATCGGATAGCCGTGGGCCCATTCGAGTTCCGGCATCGCCCTGAAGTTCATGCCGTAGATCGAGGCGATCAGCGTCGGCGGCATCAGGACAACAGCCATGACCGAAAACAGCTTGATGATGTTGTTCTGCTCGAGGTTCACGACACCGAGCATGGCGTCGAGCACGAAGGTGATCTTGTTGGAGAGATAAGAGGCATGGTCGGTCAGCGAGGCGACGTCGCGCTGCATGGTCTTGAGCTGCTCGCGCATGTCCTTCGACCACTTCACGCCCTCTACCACAGCGGAGAGGAAGGTGACGACGCGGCCGATCGAGACCAAGCTCTCGCGAACCTTCGAGGTCAAATCGCCCTTGCGACCAATTGAGATCAGGATCTGCGAATACTGCTTGGCGTGGCCATGGCGCTCGCTCTCGGGCTCGAAGATGTCGTGCGAGACCTGGTCGATCTCGGCACCGCAGCGCTCCAGAATGTCGGCGCAGCGGTCGATCACGGCGTCCAACAGCTCCATCAGCACCATCTCGCCGGTAATGGACGGCGTGCAGGAGCGGGCGAGCTTGGCCTCGACCAGGGCGAACGGCTTCGGCAGGTCGTAGCGCACCGTCACCAGGCGGTGGTCGCCGAGGATGAAGGTTACCGCCGTGGTCCGGGGCATGTCGGTATCGGAGTGGCACATCAGCGTCGCGGTCATGTAGCGCGCGCTGTTCTCGATATAGAGGCGGCTGGAGATCTCGATCTCCTGCATGTCTTCCCGGGTCGGGATGGCGATGCTCGCCAGCCGCTCCACCGCCTTATCCTCGGCCGCGGTCGGGTTGACCAGGTCGATCCAGACCGCATGCTCCGGCACGGCCCCGAGATCGTCGATAACCGCCTTCTTGAGGGAGCCCTCGGAGGGAAGGAAGACAGAAAACATGCACAACTCCAGGAGGGGGCCTGCGGCAGAATGACAGCCCTTAGCGCGATTCTGACAAGTTCACGATGACAAGCTCATTAACGGCGCGCGTGCATTTGTGGCGGTACCGTGGCATGGAATCGACAGTTCGGCATCCTTTGCCCCAGAATCAGCCCAAGGCCGCAAAACTTGCGGCAAAAAAGCCACAGCTTGGGTCTCGCAGCGCGGGAAAAGGTCCGAAACGCTGGAATTGTGGCAGATTTCCACGATAATAACCTCCACGGAGTCGTGGTTTTTGGGCCTGGCTCGGCCCTACGAACGCTTGTTGTTGTCGATTGGAACCAAATCATGTCGTCGCTGAAAGTTACGCTGGGTATTTTGGCCGCTGGCCTGATGCTGTCGGGCTGCATGCAGGCCACACATTTTGAGGCGACCGACACCAAGGCCTTCAAGCAGAAGGACAAGGAACTCCTCGCCAAGGTACGGTATGAGAATACCCCGGTTGCGGAACCGTTCCGCCGCGCCATCGTCGAGTACCACCGCAAGGAATCGCCGGGCTCGATCGTGGTCGATTCCGACAACCACTATCTCTACTACGTGCTGGATGGCGGCAAGGCGATCCGCTACGGCATCACCGTCGGCGAAGAAGCCATGGCATGGTCCGGCATCGCCAAGGTCGGCAGCATGACCGAATGGCCGGCCTGGCATCCGACCCCGGGCGAGATCTCGCGCCTGGGTGTGCCGACCTATGTCGCGCCCGGTCCGGACAATCCGATGGGCTCCCGCGCGATGTATCTCTACTCCGGTGGCAAGGACACGCTGTTCCGCATCCACGGCACCAACCAGCCGGAATATATCGGCGCCTCGATCTCGTCGGGCTGCATCCGCCTGACCAACGAGGACGCAATCGACCTCTATAACCGCGTCAAGGTCGGTACCATCGTCGTGGTGCTCGAGCCGAAGCATGGCGACTCGCCCTACAATTCGCGCCTCGCGCTCCAGGGCGGCGGTTCCGGTACTTCTTACTAAGCGATCTTGCCTGCGGCTTTGGAAAAGCGCCGGTTTCACCGGCGCTTTTTTTGTTGCCGGCTTGCGTGGCTGTGCTTTGTTGCCGTCGACCGCCGACTTGTCCGCGGGCGCAGAGGATTTCTCCGCCGCCTCGTCATCGACTCCATCCTTTGCTTCAGGCTTGGCCGCGACCTCGCGAGGTGGCGCCTCCTCGGGCCGTTCCACGGGCAGAAGCGGGGCGACTTGCGGCAGAGGATCCCAGACGTTCCACTGGCAGATCCGGTAGTCGTTGCGCCGCTGCGCCAGATCGAGATGGATATGGTCCTCGTGATTCCAGTCCGAGCCGGGACCGAGCACGGTGGAGAAGCGCGAGCAGACCGAATGCAGCACCCGCTCGCGCACGTCGCGGGACATGGTGCGGTCGGTCAGGCCGATCGACTGCCCGTTGGCGAGCTTGATGGCCCGGATGTCGATGGCGTTGGCCTTGCCGTGCTCGGACAGCAAGGCGCCAACAATGCGGTTGCGACCGCGGCACTCGAAGGAATCGAAATTGTCGAGATCGCTGATGGTCGAGCCGAGGCGCGCGGCCAGCGGCACCATGTCCTTGCGCACCCAGTCCGCGATGGCGGACGCCATGGTGCAGCGAAGGATCGCCGCCGGCTTGACCGCCACCTTGCGCTTGTCCGGCAACACGATGGCTTCGAGCCGCACCAGATCCTCGCCACCGCAGCCACCGGAGCCGCGGATATCGGGGATCGAGGGCGCGATTGCGATATCGTCGGTCAACGCGAGCCGGCAGGCCGAGGCCTGTTTCTCGGGCGGCGGTGCAGCCTCAGCCGGCTTTCCGGCGCCAGGCTTGTCCGGCGAAGGCTTGTCGGGGGATGGCTTGCCGCCGGCCTCCGGCGCGAGCTCGACAGATGCTTTGGGGGCCTCCTCGGGGCGTGGTTTCGGTATGGGGACTTTGGGTAAGGGGGTCTTGGGTAAGGCGGCCTTGACCGAATAAACCGCCGCGCGCGGCCGTGGCGTACCAATCCCGAAAATATCCAGCGGCGGAGCATATTTTCTCGCCTCCGCCCGCTCGGCGAGCACAAGTGAGAGCCCGAGCGCAACGGTAACCATTGCCGCACCGGCGGACATATTGCCGCGATAAGACCATTTGCGGCGAAAGTCCGGCAGGCTAAAACTCATGATAATTCTTTGGCCTTGCGCCGAGAGCAACAACGCCCACAGCGGCTTCTTGGAGGAACGTCTGAATGCTTGGTTTGATGCAAGACTGGCCCCTGCTCTGCCACCGGATCATCGAACACGCCGCGAAGATTCATGGCAAGCAGGAGGTTGTCACGCGATCGGTCGAGGGACCGATCCATCGCACCACTTACGCCGAAATCCACAAGCGCGCGCTCAAGGTCTCGCAGGTGCTGGAGCGCGACGGCATCAAGTTCGGCGACCGCGTCGCCACAATCGCCTGGAACACCTGGCGCCACCTCGAAGTCTGGTACGGCATCATGGGGATCGGCGCCATCTGCCATACCGTCAATCCCCGGCTTTTCCCCGAGCAGATCGCCTGGATCATCAACCATGCGCAGGACCGCATCGTGATGACCGACATCACCTTCGTTCCGGTCTTGGAGAAGATCGCCGACAAGCTGGGAAGCGTGGAACGCTACGTCGTGCTCACTGACAAGGCGCACATGCCGCAGACCACGCTGAAGAATGCGGTCGCCTACGAGAACTGGATCGCGGAGGCCGACGGCAAATTCAAATGGAAGGACTTTGACGAGAACACGGCTGCCGCGATGTGCTACACCTCCGGCACCACGGGCGATCCGAAGGGCGTGCTGTATTCGCATCGCTCCAACGTGCTGCACGCGCTGATGGCGAACAATGTCGACGCGCTCGGCACCAGCGCGTCCGAGACGATGCTGCCGGTGGTTCCGCTGTTCCATGCCAATAGCTGGGGCATTGCCTTCTCCGCGCCATCGCAGGGCACCAAGCTGGTCATGCCCGGCGCCAAGCTCGACGGCGCCTCGGTCTACGAACTGCTCTCGACCGAGAAGGTGACCCACACCGCGGGCGTGCCCACGGTGTGGCTGATGCTGCTCCAGCACATGGCCGCCAATAATCTGAAACTGCCGGACCTGAAGATGGTGATCTGCGGCGGCTCGGCGATGCCGCGCTCGATGATCCAGGCCTTCCTCGATATGGGCTCGAACGTCCGCCACGCCTGGGGCATGACCGAGATGAGCCCGATCGGCAGTGTCGCGGCGCTGAAGCCGCCGTTCCAGAATGCGACCGGCGATGCGCGGCTCGACGTGCTGCAGATGCAGGGTTATGCGCCCTTCGCCGTGCAGATGAAGATCACCGACGATGCCGGCAAGGAGCTGCCCTGGGACGGCAAGACCTTCGGCCGCCTCAAGGTCTCCGGCCCCGCCGTCGCCAGGGCCTATTACCGTATCGACACCAACATCCTCGACGAGGACGGCTTCTTCGACACCGGCGACGTCTCGACCATCGACGAGGACGGCTACATGCGGATCACGGACCGCTCCAAGGACGTGATCAAGTCCGGCGGCGAGTGGATCTCCTCGATCGACCTCGAAAACCTCGCGGTCGGCCATCCAGCCGTGGCGGAAGCCGCCGTGATTGGCGTGTTCCACCCCAAATGGGACGAGCGGCCGCTTTTGATCGTGCAGCTCAAGCAGGGCCAGCAGGCGAGCCGCGAGGACATCCTGCAATACATGGACGGCAAGATCGCCAAATGGTGGATGCCTGACGACGTCGCTTTCGTCGAGGGCATCCCGCATACGGCGACCGGCAAGATCCTGAAGACGGCGCTGCGCGACCAGTTCAAGGATTACCGCTTCCCGAACGCTGCGGCGTAGCGGGCCAAGCCCACACTGTCATTCCGGGACGGTCCGCACGGACAGACCCGGAATCCCAGGATTCCGGGTTCGCCCTTCGGGCGCCCCGGAATGACGGACAGGAACGGTCCGGTCTCCCTTGAATTTGCCGCCGGGGCGTGGTCTCAACGACCCATCGTCGCGCCAAATCGGCCGGCACCGCCCCAAGACCCCGGCAGAGCTCACCCGATGGCCCGCAGGTTTTCTGCTCCCTATCAGTCGGAGCCCGTGTCCAGCCTCGCGAGCTGGGCGCGCAATCTGGCTGTGTTCGCGGTGGTGGCGGTGCTGGTGTCGATCCTCATCGTCCGCTTCGGCTTCCTCGAGATGAAGCCGGCGCTCGCGACCTTCTTCGGCGGGCTCGCGATCGCCGGGCTCTCGTTCCTGTTCGGGCTCGCCGGCTTTGCCGCGATCTGGCAGAACGGCTCGCGCGGGATGGGGCGCATCCTGCTCGCCTTCCTGATCAACGCAGCGATCCTCGCCTACCCCGCCTATCTCGCCCTGCAATACCGCAAGCTGCCGGCGATCCACGACGTCACGACCGATCCGATCGATCCGCCGCGGTTCGATGCGCTGGCGCGTCTGCGCACCGGCGAGGGTACCAATACAGCTGTTTATGCCGGCCTCTATTCGGCCGAGCAGCAGCGTCAGTTTTATCCTGAGATCGAGCCGATCGAGCTCGAGATCCCCGCGGAGCGCGCCTATGCGGTCGCGCTCCAGCTCGTCAACAAGCGGAAATGGCTCGTCATCGACGAGCGCGCACCGCAGCCGCCGCGCCGCATCGGCCGCATCGAGGCGGTGGCGCGCACGCCGATCATGGGCTTCCGCGAGGACGTCTCGATACGAGTCGTTCCCGACGGCGACGATTCCCGCGTCGATATCCGCTCCGCCTCGCGCTATTTCGAGAGCGACCTCGGCAGCAACGCCGCGCGCGTCACCAAGTTCATCGACGATCTCAATACCGCTGCCGATGCCGACGCGCTGAAGCCGGTGAAGAAAACGCCGGTGACACCACCGAAGGCACCGGCGAAGACGGTGAAGAAATAGTCCCGCTGTCCTTCCGGGGTGCACAACAGCGCGCGCTATGATGCGCAATTGCGCCTCTGAGAATTCATTCATCAACGAACGCTGCGGCCCGATGGATTCCGGGCTCGATGCTCCGCATCGCCCCGGAATGACGAGAGGCTAGCCGTTCGCCATTCGGTACGTCCCCGTGACCACGGGATCGCCCTCTGTCGCCACGACGCCGCGGGCGACCAGATCCTCCAGATGCGCCAGCACGGAATAGCCGGCGGCCGTCGTCAGGCGTGGATCGATGCCGATATAGATCGCACGCACCATGGTCGGGATGTCGGCCTCGCCCTTGGCCAGACGATGCAGAATCGAGGCCTCGCGCGCCTTGCGGTGGCGGATCAGGAAGCGCACGAAGCGCTGGCCGTCCGGGATTTCAGGGCCGTGGCCGGAGAAATAGAGATCCTCCTCGCGCGCGGCGAGGCGATCCAGCGACTCCATGTAGTCGATCATCGAGCCGTCGGGCGGCGCCACGATCGACGTCGACCAACCCATCACGTGGTCCCCGACGAAATTGAATTTTCGCTCCCGCCAGGCAAACGCGAGATGGTTGGCGGTGTGCCCCGGCGTCGCCACGGCCTCGAGCCGCCAGCCCGCTCCTTCGACGACGTCGCCGTGGGCGATCCTGACATCGGGCGCGAAATCGCGGTCGGCGCCGGATTCCGGATTGTGCTTCTCGCTCTCGAAGCGCGGGCGCGAAGCGCGGTGCGGGCCTTCGGCATAGACCGGCGCGCCGGTCGCCTGCTTGATCCGCGCGGTGTTCGGCGAATGATCGCGGTGGGTGTGGGTCACGAAGATATGGCTCACCGTCTCGCCGCGCACCGCGTCGAGCAGCGCCGCCGCATGCGCTTCGTCGTCCGGGCCGGGATCTATAATCGCGACGTTGCCCTTGCCGACGATGTAGCTGACCGTGCCGGTGAAAGTGAACGGGCTTGGATTGTTACAGAGCACACGCCGCACGCCGGGGCGCACTTCCTCGACGACGCCGGGCTGCAGCGGAAAGGTGCGGTTGAACGGGACGTCGTCGTTGTCGGACATGGCTTGCTCATACCTTCCTGACTTCGTCATGCCCGGCCTTGTGCCGGGCATCCACGTTCCAGTTACGGGCCAAGACGTGGATGGCCGGGACAAGCCCGGCCATGACGCAATTGGAGAGCCGACGGTGCTTCACGTCGACAGGCGCTTGATCAGAAGAACGCCTGGATACCCGTGATCGCGCGGCCGAGGATCAGCGCGTGGACGTCGTGGGTGCCCTCGTAGGTGTTGACCGTCTCGAGGTTATGGACGTGGCGCATCACGTGGTATTCGATCGAGATGCCGTTGCCGCCGTGCATGTCGCGCGCCTGGCGGGCGATGTCGAGCGCCTTGCCGCAATTGTTGCGCTTGACGATCGAGATCATCTCGGGGGCGAACTTGCCCTCGTCCATCAGGCGGCCGACGCGCAATGAACCCTGCAGACCCAGCGCGATCTCGGTCTCCATGTCGGCGAGCTTCTTTTGCACGAGCTGGGTCGCGGCAAGCGGCTTGCCGAACTGCTTGCGGTCGAGCGCGTACTGGCGGGCGCGGTGCATGCAGTCTTCGGCCGCGCCAAGGGCGCCCCAGGAAATGCCGTAGCGGGCGCGGTTGAGGCAGCCGAACGGGCCCTTGAGGCCGGAGACGTTGGGCAGCAGGGCGTCTTCCGGAACCACGACGCCGTCCATCACGACCTCGCCGGTGATTGAGGCGCGAAGCGACAGCTTGCCGCCGATCTTCGGCGCGGACAGGCCCTTCATGCCCTTCTCCAGCACGAAGCCGCGGATCTGGTTGTCGTGCGCGGCCGACTTTGCCCAGACCACGAAGACGTCGGCGATCGGCGCGTTCGAGATCCACATCTTGCTGCCGGTCAGGCGATAGCCGTCGGAGACTTTCTCGGCGCGGGTTTTCATGCCGGCCGGATCGGAGCCGGCGTCGGGCTCGGTCAGGCCGAAGCAGCCGACCCACTCGCCGCTGGCGAGCTTGGGCAGGTACTTCTTGCGCTGGTTCTCGTCGCCATAGGCGTAGATCGGGTACATCACCAGCGAGGACTGCACCGAGTTCATCGAGCGGTAGCCGGAATCGACCCGCTCGATCTCGCGCGCGACGAGGCCATAGGCGACGTAGCTCGCATTGGCGCAGCCATACTCCTCGGGCAGCGTGATGCCGATCAGGCCGAGCTCGCCCATCTCGTTGAAGATCTCGCGATCGGTCTTCTCTTCAAGATAGGCCTTGGAGACGCGCGGCAGCAGCTTGTCCTGGGCGTAGGCCCGGGCGGTGTCGCGCACCATGCGCTCGTCTTCGGTGAGCTGCTCGTCGAGCAGGAACGGATCGTCCCATTGGAAAGAAGCCGCAGTCGGCTTGTCCTTGGCCTGAGGGCGCACGCTCATGAAACGTCCTTTCGCGTCTGGTTCCGTCTAAAAATTGCCCGACAAATTAAAGCGCCGGGGCAACAAGTGCAATTGCGTTGCAGATGTACGGGTCTGCGTGAATCCCGGGGATGCGCATCGCGCCCCCGAGATGACAGCGCTAGCTCTCAAGCTGCTCGTTGGCGACGATCTCGATGCCGAAGCCCGACAGGCCCTTGTAGTCGTGCACCGACGAGGTGAGATGGCGGATCGAGGTGACGCCGAGATCGCGCAAAATCTGCGCACCGACGCCGACCTCGCGCCACTGACGGTTGCGGTCGGCCTCGGTCGCTGTCTCATCCGGCAGCGGCGACACGGGAACGCCGGCCGCGCCGTCACGCAGATAAACCAGCACACCGCGGCCGGACTTCTTGAAGTGCTCGAGCACGACCGCCATGCGCTTGTGGCCGGTAAAGGTGTCCTTGACGATGTTCGGCTTGTGGAAGCGCGTCAGCACGTTCTTGCCATCGCCGACGCCGTTATAGACGAAGGCGACGTGGGCGATGGAATCGAACGGCGAGCGGTAGGCATAGCCCTGAAGCGGCCCGATCGGGCTTTCGGTCGTGAAGGTCGAGACCCGCTCGATCAGTTTTTCGCGCGCCTGGCGATAGGCGATCATGTCCGCGATAGTGACATGCTTCAGCTTGTGCTGGGCAGCGAAGCGGGCGACCTGCTCGCCCTTCATCACGCTGCCGTCGTCGTTCATCAATTCGCTGATGACGCCGACTGGCGGCAGGCCTGAGAGCTTGCAGAGGTCGACGGCGGCCTCGGTATGGCCGGAGCGCAGAAGCACGCCGCCATCCTTGGCGATCAGCGGGAAGATGTGACCGGGCCGGGCGAAGTCGTTGGCGCCGACATTGGGGTTGGACAGCGCGCGGCAGCACGAGGCGCGCTCCTCCGCGGAAATGCCGGTGCCGCCATCGGGCTTGTAATCAATCGAGACCGTGAACGCGGTGGTGTGCGCGGAATCGTTGTGCGCGACCATCGGATCGAGCCGCAGGCGGCGCGCGTCCTCTGTCGTCACCGGCGCGCAGACGATGCCGGAGGTGTGGCGGATGATGAAGGCCATTTTCTCCGCGGTGCAGAGCGAGGCGGCGACGATCAGATCGCCCTCTCCCTCGCGGTCCTCGTCGTCGGTGACGACCACGAGCTCACCCCGGGCGAAGGCCTGCAAGACTTCCTGAACGCTATCGGGCATTTCCCAATCTCTATCGGTTATGAGCCGGAGGCTTAGCCGGACTTGGGCCGGGGCGCTAGTCTCCCCAGCGCAACCACTTATGCCGGACGGCAGGCCTGTTAAGGGGGCAGGCTTGCACCGGGCATACCAGGGATATAGGCAGGGACGGGCTCGGCAAGAAGGCGGCCGGGCGCCGTCAGGGCAGCACTTCGCGCCGCTCACCGAGGCGTAGATCCAGCTCGGAGCGCTTGTCGGCCAGAAGGCCAGCCTGGGCTGCCTCGATCGCCGTGAACAGCTCATGGGCGTCGCTGAGCCGGGTCACGGTGACGTAGCTGGCGCCGGCCTCGTAGAGTTCGCCGACGTCGGCCAGGAGGTCGGCCGTGGCCACGATCAGGGCAGTCGGATTGAGCGCACGGACGTGGCGGACCAGCTTCTCGTTGGTTGCGCCCTTGAGCAGCGAATCCGGCACGCTGAGGATGATGATCTCTGATTTCCCAATTCCTGCGTGGAGCAGCGTATCGACGTTGCTGATGTCGCCATAGATCACGTGCAGGCCGCGCGAAAGCAGCGTCTTGTACACATTGGGGTTGAAGTCGACCACGGTGATCTGCTCCAGCAGCACCGGTGTCTGCCGCTCGATCTCGGCCAGCAGCGCGCTCGCCGCACGGAAAAAGCCGAGGATGACGATGCGGCGAGCCTCGCCATGACCGCCCTCGTGCCCCTCCTCGGCGTGGCCGTTGCCATGGTCGAGGTCGCGCAGGCCGATCCTCTTCAGGGGGCCGATTGCCCAGCGGGAGATCTCGTCGCTGCGGGTCATCACGAACGTCGAGAGCACGGCAAGCACCACGAAGGCGAAGGAGGCCGCGTTCGCCGTTTCTGGCGCGATGTGATGGTCGGCGACGCCGGTCTGGATCACCACCAGCGAGAACTCGGAGATCTGCGCGAGGTTGAGCGCCGGCAACAGGCTCGCACGCAGGCCCTGCTTCATCAGATAGAGCGGGGTGAAGGTGGTGACGAGGCGGCTTGCCACCGTGAAGGCCGCGATCATCAAGGCTAGCCCGATCACGGAGAGGCCGGGCACGGGAATGGTCATGCCGAGCGCGACAAAGAACAGCGTGATGAAGAAGTCGCGGAGCGTGGTGACCTTGGCCGTGACGTCGAGCGCATAGGGAAAGGTCGAGAGCGAAACACCGGCGATCAGGGCCCCCATCTCGCGCGACAGCGACAGCCGCTCGGCGGTCTCGGCAACGAGAAAACACCAGGCCAGCGCGCCAAGCAGGATCAGCTCAGGCCGCCGGGCGATCTGGTGGAACAGGCGCGGCAGCACGTAGCGGCTGACCAGCAGCGCGGCGGCGACCAGCACCGCGACGCGGCCGATCGAGAGCAGGATGACGCTGACCTGCAGATTGGCAAGGCTGGGCTGCACCGCCAGGAACAGGATGGCGAAGATATCCTGGAGCACCAGCACGCCGAGGGTGATGCGGCCGGGCAGCGTGTCGAGCTCGCGCTTCTCGTAAAGCACCTTGACGATGATGACGGTGCTCGACAGCGCGCAGGCGACACAGAGATAGAGCGCATCGAAATGGCCACCGCCGAGCGACAGGCCGATGCCGACGAAGAACAGGATCCCGAGCAGGCAGCCGCCGAGGAGCTGGCCGCCTGCCGCGAACAGAATCACCTTTCCCGCCCGCACGATCTTCTTCAGGTCGATCTCCAGCCCGATCATGAACAGCATGAAGATCAGGCCGAGCTCGGAGATGACGCTGATCGATTCCTGCGACTTGACCCAGCCGGCGCCGAATGGACCTATGCAGAAGCCGGCGATAAGGTAGGCCAGGATCAGCGGTTGCCGGGAGAAGTGGGCCAAGAGGCCCAGCATCCAGGCAAACAGGATACAGAGAGTAATGTCGCGAATGAGCTCGTGCATACCAAATTGGTCCGTTTTGCCGCACCCTAGAGACGGGTTGCGGCGCGGCAAGCGAGCAATTCGTCACATGCGAAAGGGGCTTTTCGCAGCAATGCTACTATGCCCCCTCGCCTGCGGCCTGCCCGCAGCCGCTCAATCCAAGGTCAATATCGAACAAAACTTTGCCGATTCGCTCACCGCGATGCCGAAGGAGGAACTCGCTGTCTCCGGCGGGTTCTACGTGCCCGCCTATTCCAGCGTCGCGATGAGCCAGGGCAAGCTGCGGGTCGACTTCTCGGTGACGCTGAGCGTGCACAACGCCTCCGAGACCCAGCCGCTGGTCGTCAAACGCATCGCCTATTTCGACACCACAGGCAAGCAGGTCGAGAGCTATCTGAAAGCTCCGGTGGCCGTGAGGCCTCTCGCCACCGTCTCGATCTTCATTCCGAACGACGACGTGCGCGGCGGGACCGGGGCCAATTTCATCGTCGACTGGGCCGCAACGGGCGAGATCGCCGAGCCGGTGGTCGAGGCCTTGATGGTTGGCGGCGTCGCCAATGCGCATTACGCTTTCATCAGCCAGGGACGTCCGACCCGGACGGCCGGCAAGAAGTAAGGCTGGCCGGCGCAATGCCGGCTGCTCAACAAGAACAGAAACGAGGAACATTCCCATGACGTCCAGCTTCGATTTCGCGCCCCTGTTTCCGGCAGGGCTGCCGGCCCCGACTGCGCGCTGGACGGGCCTCGCCAGGTACAGCTTTGTCGGCGGCAACAACGACTCCGAGCAGATGCCGCTCGAAGAGCTCATCGAGGCGGCCAATTCAGCCCTGCAAAGCGAAGGCCGGTCGCTGGCGACCTACGGGCTGGCACATGGCCCACAGGGCCATTTGCCGTTGCGCGAATTCCTCGTCACCAAACTCAAGCGCGATGCCGGCATCAACTGCACCGTCGACGACCTCCTGATCGTCTCGGGCTCGCTCCAGGCGCTCGACCTCGTCAACAACACGCTGCTCACGCGCGGCGATACTGTGATTTTCGAGCAGGAGAGCTATCAGGGTTCGCTGAACCGCCTGACACGGCTCGGGGTCAACGTGGTTGGGATTCCCCTCGACAAGGACGGCATGCGCATGGACGTGCTCGCCACGACGCTGGCCGACCTCAAGAGCCGCGGCATCCGGCCGAAATACATCTACACCATCCCGACGGTGCAGAACCCGACCGGCAGCATCATGCCGGAGAGCCGGCGCGCCGAGCTGTTGCGGCTGTCGGCGGAATACGGCGTGCCGATCTTCGAGGACGATTGCTATGCCGACCTTGTCTGGTCGGGACAGCGGCCGCCGGCGATCTACGCGATGAGCCCGAACGGAGGCGTGATCCATATCGGCTCGTTCTCGAAGTCGATCGCGCCGGCGCTGCGCGTCGGCTTCGTCGTCGCGCCCTGGGATGTGATGTCACGGATGCTGTCGCTGAAAACAGATGCCGGCTCCGGCGCGTTGGAGCAGATGGTGCTCGCCGCCTATTGCAAGCCGCATTTCGCTAGCCACGTGCCGGCACTGACGAAGGCGCTGCGCACCAAGCTCGATACGCTGATGGAAGCCCTGAACGAGCAGTTCGGGACGGCAGCCGAGTTCGAGGAACCGAAGGGCGGCATCTTCCTATGGGTGAAGCTGCCCGATCAGGTCGATACGCTGAAGCTGTATCAGGCGGCGCTCGCCGCGGGCGTGTCGATCAACCCAGGGCCGGAATGGTCGACCAACAAGAGCCATTCCAGTTCGCGGCTGCGGCTGTGCTTTGCGAGCCCTTCGCATCAGCAGATCCGCGAGGGTGTCGCCGTGCTGGCTGAAGTCTGCCGCAAGGAATTCGGCGTACCAGCCCGCAGCGCCAATGTCGAGAAACGTGCCTAGCGGTTTATCAGGCCGCCTGTGGCTGACTGCCGTGGATCGCGGAGGCCAGCCGCAACAGAAGAACGATCGAGACGTTGCCCTTGCCGGCCTCGATCTGGGCGATGTAGCGCTCGGAAATCCCGGACCTACGGGCCAGCTCCCGGCGCGACAGCGCGCAGCGCATGCGCGAGGTCCTCAAGCGCTCACCCAGTTCGGCCAGAAACGCGGTCTCGGAATAAGGCGGCACGGCACAACTCCCCGGCAGCACCTCGCCCGCGAAATCCATGACTTGATTCAGCATCGGTCTATCCACGTTCGCCTTCGGGAGCGCCATCCTACCCCCGAAACGTGCGGCCTCATTGACGCGGATCAAATTCGCGCGCGATCGGCGGCTGCCGTGGACGGCCGCGAGCGGGATGCTACAGTTTGGAATTCTTCGAGGTGGGGCTTTCCAGGACATGACGCATCGTTTGAGCCGCTGGATCACGGCTGCGCTGCTGTGGGTTGCATTGACGTCCATGGCCGGTGCCGAGCCGCTTGCAGCGACGGTCGAGCAATGGGGCCTGCTCGGCTCGTGGGCGGTCGATTGCGCAGCTCGGCCTGACCGCGACCAGGGCGCGCTCTTGACTTACGAAATCCGAAGGGACGGCCGCGTGATGTACCGGCGCAATTTCGGAGAGGCCAAGGACGAGAACGAGGTGGTGTCCGCCACGGTCAACGCCGAGGGCCTGCTCAACATGATGGTGTACTTCCCCTCGCTGCATCAGACTCGCGAGTTCGGGCTGCTTCTCGCAAAGGACGGCAGCCTGCGCGCAATCTACAATCGCGGCGAACGCGGCGAATACACGATCAGAGACGGCAAATACATCGCCACTGGCGTGCCCACGCCTGCACAGCAACGCTGCGATTAACAGCCGTTCAGAAAGCAACAGGGAAATGGCGCCTCGCGGGGCCATTTCGTTGCGTCTTGGAAGCGTTCGGCGAGGCTAGTCCCACGCCGGCGCAAAACCCGGATTCACGCAGCGCCTGTCCTTCGGCAGCGCCGCGATCTTCTTGCGGTCGGCATCATCGAGCGTGATCTTCAGCGCGTCGAGATTGGCCTGCTGGCTCTCGCGCCGCGAGGCCTTCGGGATCGCGGCGACGCCATCCTGGTCGAGCAACCATTTCAGCGCGACTTGCGCGGCGGTCGCATTATGCTTGGCGCCGATTTCTGTCAGCGCCGGATCCGAGGCAATGCGCCCCTGCGCGAGCGGGCAATAGGCGACGAGCGGGATTGACTTGGCGTCGAGATAGGCCAGCACCTTCGATTGATCGAGCATCGCGTGATATTCGATCTGGTTGCAGGCGATCGGCGCCTTGATGTCCTCGACCACGATCTTGAGCAGCGCGGTGGTGAAATTGGCAACGCCAATCGCCCGCGTGCGCCCCTCCTCCTTCAGCTTCATCAGGGTCTCGAACACCGCCCCCCAGTTCGCGGCCTGCGACGGCCAGTGCACCAGATAAAGGTCGACATGGTCGAGCCTCAGCTTCTTCAGGCTGGCGTCAAAGGCGCGGCGGATCGCATCCGGCGCCAGGTTCTCGTGCCAGACTTTCGTGGTGACGTGCAACTCGCCGCGCGGCAGTCGGGCCGCAGCGAGCGCGGCGCCGATGGATTCTTCATTGGCGTACATCTCGGCGGTGTCGATGTGGCGATAGCCGATCGACAGCGCGGTCTCGACCGCCGCGCGGCAGGCATCGCCCTGCATGCGGAAGGTGCCGAGACCGAGCTTGGGCATGCTGATGCCCTGTGTTTTAAGATTGTCCATGAACAGGCTCCTGACGTAATTCAGCCCGCCGGATGCGCGCGGCGCTACCGCGTGAGCAGACTTTTCGATGATGGAAAAGAGGTGGCGGGAAAAACCACTATAGCGCGGGAGGCGTGGGGCGGCCAATCAAGATCGGGTTAGAACTGTATTACACGATGCCTCAACGACGTCATGGCCGGTGCTTGTCCCGGCCAACCACGCCTCGCCCAGCCACACGAAGAACGTGGATGCCCCGGGGCAAGCCACGGCCATAACAAGGCGGGCCTCAGGAATGTTGCGCCACCACAGCCGGATGAGCCTGCGGCTGCGGCACGATGTCGACCGACCAGAGGTCACGATTATCGACGTCTTTCAACGTCACGGTCATCACGCCGCTGCGGCCGTCGATGTCGACGCGGCCGAAGAATTGCATGCCGAAGCACGGCGCCAGATTCCCACCCTGCGCTTCGCTGCAACCATTCTGGTACTTCGCGACGGGGCCGAAGGTGTTGTCGAGCTCGCCCGGCCCCCAGGTGCCGGCATGCAGAGGTCCCGAGACGAACTCCCAGAACGGCTCGAAATCCTGGAATTGGGCCTTGTCCGGATCGTAGTAATGCGCCGCGGTGTAGTGCATGTCGGCGGTGAGCCAGACGATGTTGCGGATTCCGGCGCGCTTGATGGAGCTGAGGAGGTCGGCGATCTCGTGCTCGCGCCGGTCGGGCGGGCCATTGCCAAGCGCGACCGCATCCAGGCTGACCAGGCCGATCGGCAGGTCGGAGGCGATCACCTTCCAGGTTGCGCGCGAGGCGGCGAGCTCGCGCTTCAGCCAGGCGAGCTGCTCGGCGCCGAGAATCCAGCCACGGTGATCGTCGCCCGTGTTCCAGGTCTCGTCGCGATAGCTGCGCATGTCGATCATGAAGACGTCGAGCATCGGACCGTAGGCAATCTTGCGATAAACCCGGGCCTGCCGTGCACCGATGTCACGGATCGGCATGAAGTCGAAGAAGGCGCGACGGGCACGCGCGACGAGGCGCGGCGTGCCGTCGTCCTCAAAGCCAGCCTCGTCGTAGCTGCCGGCAGGGGACCAGTCGTTGGTCACCTCATGGTCGTCCCATTGCGCGAACATTGGCACCTCCGCATGGAAGGCGCGGAAGTTGTCGTCGAGGTGGTTGTATTTGTAGTTGCCGCGGAACTGCGCCAGCGTGTGCGCGACCCCGGCTTTTTCCTCGGTCACCAGATTGCGCCAGATCTCGCCGTTCGGCAGCTTCTGCTCCGCAGGGATCGTGCAGTCGGCATAGATGTGGTCGCCGGAATGGATGAAGAAGTCAGGGCGGTTGTCGAGCATGGTGCGATAGCTGCGATAGCCGCCGCGCGAGATATCGATGCCCCAGCCCTGCCCTGCGGTGTCGCCGGACCACAGAAACGAGATCGACTGACCCGCCGCCGGCACGGTGCGGAAATGACCGACGCGGCTTTCGCCGGCAATGCCGGTCGCGATGTCGTCGAAGCGCACGCGATAGAAGATGTCCTGCCCGGGGGGCAGATCGTTCAGAAGCAATTTCGAGGTGAAATCAGCATCGGGCAGCGCATCGCACGAAGCTGACGCAATGATGGTCTTGAAGCTTTCGACGCTCGAACATTCGACCTGCATGCGCGCAGGTCGGTCGGCGCGCGCCCAGATCACAGCCGAGCCATCCGAGACATCGCCCGACTGAATGCCGCCCACGATCCGCGTGCGATCGGCGGCGCGGCTGAGATGCGGCTTTGCGAGTGTGCCGAGCGAGGCGACGGCGAGGCCGGAAGTCGAGCGGAGCAGGAATTGCCGCCGGGTCCATGCGCGCGAGGCGCGGAGCGATGCCATTCAGGAAACCTTCGTCGAATCGTGACGAAAGGTGCCTGCGCTCCTTGACTCCTACCCTTACGGTTTCTTGACTCCGCGCCTACGGTTTTGCGACGCGTAGATGACGCCTGTGAGCTAGCGCTTCCAGTTGCAGATGCCACCGGTGCGGCATGGCCAGGTCTGGATACGGGTGTCCATCGCCTGCGCGTCCATCGGATTGCCGCGGCGATGCGCGAGCTTCGTGCGCGCCGCGCCGCGTGGCTGGGCCTTCCGCACATGTGCGACCTTCGGCTCGGACACGTGCACGCGTTCGGCCGCGACCTTCTTCGGCACGTCGATGGTCTCGGCGCGGGCCTGCGCCTCGCTGCTGCCCTTCGCTTCTAACGCGACCGGCGCGAATTGCGTTTCTGGCCCGAGCCGCTTCGGCGACAGCACGGCCTTGGACAGATCGAGACCGAGATATTCGTCAGGCTTGTAGTCGTCAGCGCGCGCGGTGCCGCCCCATGCGAGCACGAGCGCAACGGCAACTGCAAAAGGAACGCTTTTCAGGACCACGGACGCCTCCTGAAATTGATTTTGAAAGGGGTAATTTACCCCTATTTAGGAGGCGTCGCGTGCAATTCCAGCGGCCAATTGCCGCTGTGGTTAAGTTTGACGATGTCAGGCGACCTTTCGCGTCGCCGCTATCCCATCCAGGAACCCCATCAGGCGGCTGCGGATGATGGTTTCCGCCTCGCCCATGATGCGATCAATGAGTTCCTTGCAGGAGGGGATGTCGCGGATGAGGCCTGCCACCATGCCGCAACTCCAGGCGCCTGCATCCATCTGCCCGTCCAGCATGATCTTGGGATAGACGCCCGCAACCTGATCGTGGATGTCGTCGATGGTGAGCTTGGCGCCCTTCTCGCGTTCGATCTCGAGCAGGCGATCGACATTGGCGTTCTTCAGCACGCGCTCGGTGTTGCGCAAAGCTCGCATGATCAGGCGGGTGTCGAGCTCGGTCGCCGCGACCAGTGCATTCTTCACGTTCTGGTGGACCGGCGCTTCCTTGGTGGCAATGAAGCGCGTGCCCATGTTCATGCCGGCCGCGCCCAGCGACAGCGCCGCGACGAGGCTGCGTCCGTCGGCCATGCCGCCGGAGGCGACGAACGGGATCTTCAATTCCTCCGCCGCGCGCGGCAGCAGGATCATGTTGGGAATGTCGTCCTCACCGGGGTGACCACCACACTCAAAGCCGTCGACGCTCACCGCATCGCAGCCGATGCGCTCGGCCTTCAGCGAATGGCGAACTGACGTGCATTTGTGGATGACCTTGATGCCGGCGGCCTTCAGCGCGGACATGTATTGTTCCGGGCTGCGCCCCGCCGTCTCTACCGCCTTGATGCCACCTTCAACGATCGCGGCGATGTACTCAAGATAAGGCGGTGCCGAGAACGTCGGCAGGAAGGTGAGGTTCACACCGAACGGCTTGTCGGTCATCTCGCGGCAGCGCGCGATCTCCTTCGCAAGCAATTCCGGTGTCTTCTGTGTGAGACCGGTGATGATGCCGAGCCCGCCGGCATTGGAGACGGCAGCCGCCAGCTCGGCAAAGCCGACGAAATGCATGCCGCCCTGGATGATGGGGTGCTCGATGCCGAACAGTTCGGTGATCGCGGTCTTCACGTAAGCTTCCTCCCGGAGTTCTGCTTGATGCTTGGATCAGTCTAGCCGGACTTTTGCGCGGCGGTCACCATTTCTCTCCGAATGGCCTGATCTCCATTTCGAAAGTCCAGGCGCTCTTCGGCTGCTGATAGAGCTGCCAATAGGCGTCCGCGACCGACGACGGCGGCATCAGGAGGTCGGGATTGTCCAGCGCGTTCGGCCCGAGCGCCTCGAGCCGGCGTTGCCGCACCCATTCGGTGTCCACGCCGGAATCGATGATGAGATGGGCGACATGGATGTTCTTCGGTCCGAGCTCACGCGCCATCGCCCGCGCCACCGCGCGCAGGCCGAATTTGGCGCTGGCGAAGGCGGCAAAGCCACTACCGCCGCGCAAGCTTGCAGTTGCACCGGTGAAGAAGATGTTTCCGCCCCCGCGGGGCAGCATCAGCCGCGCGGCTTCACGGCCCGCCAGGAAGCCGGAATAGCAGGCCATCTCCCAGACCTTGCGGAACACGCGCTCGGTGGTGTCGAGGATCGGGAAATTGACGTTGGCACCAACGTTGAAGATGCAGACTTCAAGTGGCGCGTGCTTGTCGGCATCGTTGAGGAAGGAGATGACTTCTTCCTCCTTCCGCGCATCGAGCGAGCGCGCGTGGATCTCGCCGCCGGCCGCCTCGACGTCCGTCACCAGCGGCCCGAGCTTGTCGCCGTTGCGGCGGCCGGCGAAGATCGAAAATCCCTCGGCGGCGAATTTCTTGGCAATCTCCGAGCCGATGAAATCGCCGGCTCCGATGATGGCTGCTGTGGCGTTTCGCTTGGACAAGATCGCCTCCTTCGACTGGCCGCGCTGCTCTACGCACGGCGGCTGGTGATTAACCGGAGGCTATAGTTCTAAAATAGAACTGTCAAACTGTAGAACTGAGTGCTAGCCTAGCTCATAGATATCAAGTCAATTCCTTTTTCAGACTTACTGACGCCGGAGAACCATGATGAAATGGGATACGCTGGACGAAGAGCCCTGCTCGCTCTCGCGCACCATTGCCGTGGTCGGAGATCGCTGGACGCTTCTGATCCTGCGCGAATGTTTTCTGCGCGTGCGGCGGTTCGAAGGATTCCAGTCCTCGCTCCAGATCACAAGGCATCTGCTTTCGGAACGGCTAAAGAAGCTGGTCCGCTTCGGCATCCTGCGCCGTGCCCCCTACTCCGAGGCGCCGAAGCGCTACGAATACATCCTCACGCAGAAAGGCCTCGACCTCTATCCGATCATCATGGCGATGGTGCATTGGGGTGACACCCACATGGGCGACGAACGCGGCCGCCCGCTGCTGCACGAGCACAAGACTTGCGGCAAGCTGTTCGATCCCGTGATGGTGTGCTCGGAGTGCGGCGAGAGGCTGCATGCGAAGCAGGTCCATGTGCATGCGGGGCCGGGGCGGAGGCAGGCGGTCGGGTGAGCGGCTAGCGCTTCGCTGAACTTCGGCGCGCGTTCATCAGTGCGTCTTCGTATTGTGCCACTTCTCCAGACCGGGCTTGTCATCGTCCGACCGCTGCTCCTTCTCCGGATTGCCCTTCCAGGGCTTATCGGTCTGGGCGTGCGATGCGGCATCAGGTGACTACACAGGAACATCGCCTGAAACAGGCTGTTCTCCATGTTTCGCGTCAGGAAACCGAGAGCTGCTCGCGAAGGAACGAGGTGAACCATGAGCGATTTCCGCGACACCCAGCATGGCGTCAACGATCCCGTCGATGGCGTCGACGTGAAACACCAGATCAATTCCAACCAGACGCCGCATGAGTGCGCGCAGCATCATGCTGACGTGCGGGCTGATCCATCGGCCTCGCCGACTGAACCATTCCTGCCGGAGAGGCTGCGGCGAAAGCCGACCGATCCGATCAATCCGCGCACCGGCCGCAATCCGGCGGATTAGGAACACTTAGGAGATTCCGAAGGCAATAGCGAGGAATGAGCCCAAGGACCAATCCGTGGGCCCTCTTGAAAGCCAAAACGACCCCGGCACCGTGGGTGCCAGAGTCGTCCTTGGAGATTGCTTCCGGCGCACCGGGGGCATGACGACCGGAAGCAATCCATCGACTCTTCGCGCGGGGATTCGTTCCTCGCGCAGTTAGTCGGCGCGTCGCCGGAATCGTCCGGCATCACGCCGGAGCCCGGCGTTTTGCTTTTGTCGCTCAGCCTAGGATCGCGACGGCGAGCCCTTGGGGTCGGCCTTGTGGACGGTCTGTGCACGCTGCCTGTGGCGCGGCTGATCCTCCGCCCGCTTGTTTGATGCCGTGATCGGAGTGCGCCACGATATGCTCTCGCCTCTCCTGAGGTCTTGAAGCGGTTACGCGCTGGTACAGCGAATGTTCCAGCGCGCGGGAGGACCCGCGGCGCTAGCTATGCGTTGCGTGGATTGCCGCCGCTGCGTTTTCCTGATGCACCTGCCGCACCGTCGTCACCGTCGCGAGCGCGACCGAAACGCCGAAGGCGAGAATGAGTGAAAGAAGAGCCAGGCGTGGAGCCATCGCAAAACCTCCTTCTGGAATCAAAAAATCAACGCGATCGATTATTGCCCGATGATACCTGATTGGTCGCTTACGTTCCGTGCGTAGTCTCACACCCAGATTCACGAAAATGAGAACGCCTATGCATCCCGCGTTTGGTGGATGCGGACCGTGACGGGCGGGATTTCGCCATCAAGCCAGTCCTGCTCTTTCGCCAATGCCGTCCAGGCGTCCGCCATGCGCGTATAGCGATTGTAGGCGGGTTGCCCTTCCGCACGCTCGGCAAGCTGCAGGCAGTTGTCGGCGTTATCCCTGAAGATGTCAGACTGTTTCATGGGGAGGACGTGGGGACGGAACCCCTACGCCGCAACCGCCGTTACCGGATCGTAACGTTCAGGCGCGAGCCTCATCGGGCCCGAAAATTCGGACGGCCCGACTTACGTCAAAAGCTTCTACGCCGCCCAGATTCCCGAATACGAATCCGCAATCGACCAGCTCGAGCACTACCTGAAAGCGCCCGACAATGCCGCACTTGCGGCGTTTGCCCGCGAACAACTGCCGACGCTCCACTCGCAGGTGAAGGATGCGGAGCGAACCATGGCGAACAAGTAGCACCCTTACCTATCCTCTGGATGCTGCTGCTGCTCAGCGGCCGCACGGCGCGATCACTCTCAGGCATCTTGTCCCGTCCCGCATCGCCATTGGGATTCTTGCCGCTCGAGGTCGTTCCTAGCCACCGACCATGGGTTTCGAAATGGGAACGCCAAGTGCCCTCCCAGGGGCGAGAGTTTCGCCAATCCGGATGGAACCATTGGCAATTTCAGCGGTTACTTGGTCGGGCTGAGCTGGCAAGTTCCAATTCCTTGCGCCGCAACCTTGGCGCTTGATTTCGAATTTGGCTGACGCTCCATTTTGACCAGTCGCGTCTTGCCTTTGGCTTCGGCCGACGCTTGCGGGGGGATTAGTATGAGCGACCTCGATCCCGGAACAGCATCACGCTCCGGTCGTCGCGGCCCAAAGCCAAAAATCAATGGTACCTCGGAGCCGGATGCCCGTGCGGAATTGCTGCTCGCCTTGCAAGCGGTGCGCAGCGGCGATTTCTCCGTGCGGATGAGCGGCGACTATCTCGGCATCGACGGCAAGATCGCCGACACCTTCAATGAAATCATCGCCGCCAACCAGCGCATGGCGCAGCAGCTCGAACTGGTCGGCCAAGTGGTGGGCCGCGAGGGCAAGACCCGCCAGCGCGTGAAGTTCGGCCTCGCCTCCAGCTCCTGGGCCGACATGGAAGGCTCCGTCAACACGCTGATCGACGATCTCTTGTGGCCGACGCGCGAAGTGACGCGCGCGGTCGCCGCGGTTGCGCAAGGCGACCTGCTCCAGACCGTCAAACTCGACGTCGATGGCCGCCCCTTGCGCGGCGAGTTCCTGCAGTCGGCGAACATCGTCAACACCATGATCAAGCAGCTCGGCGTGTTCACCTCCGAGGTGACCCGCGTCGCGCGCGAGGTCGGGACCGAAGGCAAGCTCGGCGGCCAGGCTCAGGTGCCGGAAGTGACCGGCGTCTGGAAGGACCTGACCGAGAGCGTCAACTCGATGGCGAACAACCTGACCAACCAGGTTCGCAACCTCGCCGAGGTGACGATCGCGGTCGCCAACGGTGATCTCTCCAAGAAGATCACCGTCGACGTCCGCGGCGAGATCCTTCAGCTCAAGGAAGCCATCAACACGATGGTGGACCAGCTGCGCTCCTTCGCCTCCGAGGTGACGCGCGTGGCGCGCGAGGTCGGAACAGACGGCAAGCTCGGCGGTCAGGCGATCGTGCCCGGCGTCGCCGGCACCTGGAAGGATCTCACCGACTCCGTGAACGCGATGTGCGGCAACCTGACCGCACAGGTCCGCAACATCGCTAACGTGACGACCGCCGTGGCGCGCGGCGACTTGTCCCGCAAGATCACGGTGGACGTGCGCGGCGAGATCCTGGAGCTGAAGGACACCATCAACACCATGGTGGACCAGCTCAACTCCTTCGCTTCCGAAGTGACGCGCGTGGCGCGCGAAGTCGGCACCGAAGGCAAGCTCGGCGGCCAGGCGCAGGTGCCCGGCGTCGCCGGCACCTGGAAGGACCTCACCGACAACGTCAACTTCATGGCGTCGAACCTCACTGCGCAGGTCCGCAACATCGCCGACGTCGCGACCGCCATCGCGGGCGGCGACCTCTCGAAGAAGATCACCGTGAACGTCTCGGGCGAGATCCTTCAGCTGAAGGAGACGCTCAACACCATGGTCGACCAGCTCAACGCTTTCGCCGGCGAAGTGACGCGCGTGGCGCGTGAGGTCGGCACCGAAGGGCGGCTCGGTGGTCAGGCCAACGTGCTCGGCGTCGCCGGCACGTGGAAGGACCTCACCGAAAGCGTCAACTCGATGGCGTCGAACCTGACTGCGCAGGTCCGCAACATCGCCGAAGTGACGAAGGCGGTCGCCGGCGGCGACTTGTCAAAGAAGATCACGGTGGACGTCCGCGGTGAGATCCTGGAGCTGAAGGACACCATCAACACCATGGTGGACCAGCTCAACGCCTTTGCCGGCGAAGTGACGCGCGTCGCCCGCGAGGTCGGCACCGAAGGCAAGCTCGGCGGCCAGGCCGTCGTGCGCGGTGTCGGCGGCACCTGGAAGGACCTCACCGACTCCGTCAACTCGATGGCCTCGAACCTGACCGGCCAGGTCCGCAACATCGCGGAAGTCGCGACAGCCGTCGCCAAGGGCGACCTGTCCAAGAAGATCACCGTCAACGTCTCGGGCGAAATCCTTCAATTGAAGGAAACGCTCAACACCATGGTCGACCAGCTCAACGCCTTCGCCGGCGAAGTGACGCGCGTGGCGCGCGAGGTCGGTACTGACGGCAAGCTCGGCGGTCAGGCCGACGTGCCCGGCGTCGCTGGCACCTGGAAGGATCTGACCGACTCCGTGAACTCGATGGCGGGCAACCTCACCGCCCAGGTCCGCAACATCGCCGAGGTCGCGACCGCGATCGCCGGCGGTGACCTGTCGCGCAAGATCACGGTGGACGTACGCGGCGAGATCCTTCAGCTCAAGGACACCCTCAACACGATGGTCGACCAGCTCAACCGCTTCGCGGGCGAGGTCACGCGCGTGGCGCGTGAGGTCGGTACCGAAGGCCGTCTCGGCGGTCAGGCCAACGTGCCCGGCGTCGCCGGCACCTGGAAGGATCTCACCGACAGCGTGAACTCGATGGCGGGCAACCTCACGGCCCAGGTTCGCAACATCGCCGAGGTGACGACCGCGGTGGCGCGCGGCGACTTGTCTCGCAAGATCACCGTGGATGTGAAGGGTGAAATCCTCGAGCTGAAGAACACCATCAACACCATGGTGGACCAGCTCAACGGCTTCGCCGGCGAAGTCACGCGCGTGGCGCGTGAGGTTGGCACCGAAGGCAAGCTCGGCGGCCAGGCCGAGGTGCCCGGCGTCGCCGGCACCTGGAAGGACCTCACCGACAACGTCAACTTCATGGCGTCGAACCTGACGGCGCAGGTCCGCAACATCGCGGAAGTCGCGACCGCGATCGCCGGCGGCGACCTCTCCAAGAAGATCACCGTCGACGTCCGCGGCGAGATCCTGCTGCTCAAGGACACCCTGAACACGATGGTGGAGCAGCTTCGCTCCTTCGCAGCCGAAGTGACGCGCGTTGCGCGCGAGGTGGGCACCGAGGGCCGCCTCGGCGGTCAGGCTGTGGTGCCCGGCGTCGGCGGCACCTGGAAGGACCTCACCGACAACGTCAACCTCTTGGCCGCGAACCTCACCACGCAGGTCCGCAACATCGCCGAAGTCACCACCGCCGTGGCGCGCGGCGACCTTTCGCGCAAGATCACCGTGGATGTGAAGGGCGAAATCCTCGAGCTGAAGAACACCATCAACACCATGGTGGACCAGCTGAACGCCTTCGCCGGCGAAGTCACCCGCGTCGCGCGCGAGGTCGGCACCGAAGGCGAGCTCGGCGGCCAGGCCCAGGTGCCAGGCGTCGCTGGCACCTGGAAGGACCTCACCGACACCGTCAACTTCATGGCGGCGAACCTAACCGAGCAGGTCCGCGGCATCGTCAAGGTGGTGACGGCGGTCGCCAACGGCGACCTTAAGCAGAACCTCACGGTCAAATCAAAGGGCGAGGTCGCGGCGCTCGCTGACACCATCAACAACATGACCTCGACGCTCGCGACCTTCGCCGACCAGGTGACGTCGGTCGCGCGCGAGGTTGGCGTCGAGGGACGGCTCGGCGGTCAGGCCGACGTGCCGGGCGCCGCCGGCACCTGGAAGGACCTCACCGGCAACGTCAACCTGCTCGCGGCCAACCTCACCTCGCAGGTGCGCGCGATCGCGGAAGTCGCAACCGCCGTGACCAAGGGCGACCTGACACGGTCGATCCAGGTCGATGCCCGCGGCGAAGTGGCCGAGCTGAAAGACAACATCAACACGATGATCACGAACCTCCGCCTCACGACGGACGTGAACACCGAGCAGGACTGGCTGAAGACCAACCTTGCCAAGTTCACCAACATGCTGCAGGGCCAGCGCGATCTCGCCACCGTCGGCCGGCTGCTGCTCACCGAATTGTCGCCGCTGGTGAACGCTCACACCGGCGTAATCTACCAGGTCGAGAGCGAGGACAATCCGCAGCTCCTGCTGCTCGCTTCCTACGCCAGCGATGGTGTCTATCCGTATCAGCGCGTGCTGCAATTCGGCGACGGCCTGATCGGCCAGTGCGCACTCGACCGGCGGCCGCGCCTCGTCAGCGACATTCCGTCCGACGTCGTGCCGATCAATTCGGCGCTGTTCCGCGTCGCGCCGAAGAACCTCGTGGTGCTACCGGTGCTGTTCGAAGGCCAGGTCAAGGCGGTGATCGAGCTCGCCTCGCTGGCTTCCTTCACGACGTCGCAGATGACGTTCCTGGAACAGCTCACCGACTCCATCGGCATCGTGCTCAATTCGATCGAGGCGACGATGCAGACCGAAGGCCTGCTCAAACAGTCGCAGCAGCTCGCCGGCGAGCTCCAGACGCAGCAGCGTGAGTTGCAGCAGACCAACGAACAGCTCGAACAGAAGGCCCAGCAGCTCGCCGAGCGCAACGTCGAGGTCGAACGCAAGAACCAGGAAATCGAGCAGGCCCGCCGCGCGCTGGAGGAGAAGGCGACGGAACTCGCGCTGACCTCGAAGTACAAGTCCGAATTCCTCGCCAATATGAGCCACGAGCTGCGCACGCCGCTCAATTCGATCCTGATCCTCGGCCAACAGCTCACCGACAATCCGGACGGCAACCTCACCGCCAGGCAGGTCGAGTTTGCCCGCACCATCCATGGCGCCGGCACAGATCTTCTCAACCTCATCAGCGACATTCTCGATCTATCCAAGATCGAGTCCGGCACCGTAACGGTCGATGCCGAGGAGATTCTGACCGCGAACCTGCTCGAGACCGTCGGCCGGCCGTTCCGGCACGAGGCGGAAAACCGCAACCTGTCGTTCAAGATCGACGTCGACCCGAACCTTGCGCGCAGCATCGTCACCGACTCCAAGCGCCTGCAACAGGTGCTGAAGAACCTGCTCTCCAACGCCTTCAAGTTCACCGCCGAGGGCGAAGTGCGCCTGAAGGTCGCCGGCGCAGTCGGCGGCTGGGGAACGGATCACCCGGTGTTGAACTCCGCGCCCGCCGTGATCGCGTTCGAAGTGTCCGATACCGGCATCGGCATTCCCCTGGAGAAGCAGAAGCTGATCTTCGAGGCGTTCCAGCAGGCGGACGCCGGCACCAGCCGTAAATACGGCGGCACCGGGCTCGGCCTTGCCATCAGCCGCGAGCTCGCGAGCCTGCTCGGCGGCGAGATCCATCTGCACAGCGCGCCGGGCAAGGGTTCATCCTTCACGCTCTATCTGCCGCTGAAATATTCCGGCCCGACGCTCGCGCCGCGCGCCGCGCTCCAGCAGTACAGCCAGCCGCCGGCGCTACAGCCGGCCGCGCCGGAACAGCAACGCGTCATCGAGCAATTGCCCGACGACCGGCTCGGTATCGAGCCTGGCGACAGCATCCTCCTGATCGTCGAGGACGACCCGCATTATGCGCGGGTGCTGGTCGATCTCGCCCGTGACAAGGGTTTCAAGGTCCTGGTCGCCGCGCGCGGTGCGGAAGCGCTCGAGCTTGCCAAGCAATATCAGCCGCGGGCTGTCTCGCTCGACGTGTTCCTCCCGGACATGCTGGGATGGACGGTGCTGAACCAGCTCAAGCACAATCCGCTCACGCGCCACATCCCCGTACAGATCATCACGCTCGACGAGGACCGCCAGCACGCGCTGGCGCGGGGCGCCTTCTCCTTCGTCAACAAGCCGACCACGACCGAAGGCGTTTCGGCCGCGCTGACGCAGATCAAGGAATATGCACAGCCTCGCCGGAAGCGGCTCCTGATCGTCGAGGATAACGAGGCCGAGCAGCTCTCGATCCGCGAGCTCCTGCATCACGACGACATCGAGATCGTGACGACCGACACCGGCGCCGGTGCGCTCTCGACGCTACGCGAGGCGCCCTGCGATTGCGTTGTGCTCGACCTGCGCCTGCCCGACATGAGCGGCTTCGAGGTGCTCGACCAGATCCGCAACGACGAGACGCTGTCGAACGTCCCTGTCGTTGTCTTCACCGGCCGCGAGCTCTCGGCGGAGGAAGACGCCGAGCTCCACACGATGGCGCGCAGCATCGTGGTCAAGGGCGTGGAATCGCCGGAGCGCCTGCTCGACGAGACCGCTCTGTTCCTGCACCGCGTGATCACGGAACTGCCGATCGAGATGCAGCGCATGCTCGAGAAGCTGAACAGTTCCGACGAGGACCTGATCGGCAAGACCGCCCTGCTCGTCGACGACGACGCCCGCAACATTTTCGCGCTTTCAAGCGTGCTGGAACGGCGCGGCATGAAGGTGTTGACGGCAACCACCGGCAGCGAAGCCGTGACGCTGGTCGAATCGAATCCGGAAATCGCCATCGTGCTGATGGACATCATGATGCCGCAGATGGATGGCTATCAGACCATCGCCGTGATCCGCGAGAACCCGGCCTTTGCGCGCTTGCCCATCATCGCGCTGACCGCCAAGGCGATGAAGGGCGACCGGGAGAAATGCCTGGAAGCCGGCGCGTCCGATTACCTCGCCAAGCCCGTTAACACCGATCAATTGCTGCTTGCGATCCGCATGTGGCTGCACCGCTGAGTTTGGATCCGCGAATGGACCACGAAAAGGTCAACATCCTCCTCGTCGACGACCAGCCGGCCAAGCTGCTCGCCTATGAGGTGATCTTGAAGGATCTCGGCGAGAACCTCGTGATCGCCTCGTCGGGCCGCGAGGCGCTGGAAGTGCTGCTCAAGACCGAAATCGCGGTGATCCTGGTCGACGTCTGCATGCCCGAGCTCGACGGTTTCGAGCTCGCCGCGATGATCCGCGAACATCCGCGCTTCCAGAAGACCGCGATGATCTTCATCTCGGCCATTCAGGTCAGCGACATCGACCGGTTGCGCGGCTACGAGATGGGCGCGGTCGACTACGTGCCGGTGCCGGTGGTTCCGGAGGTACTGCGCGCCAAGATCAAGGTGTTTGCCGAGCTTTATCGCAAGACGCGAGAGCTCGAGCGGCTGAATCGGGAGCTCGAGGACCGCGTTCGCGCGCGCACGGCGGAATTGGAAAACTCCACCGCGAAGCTGCGCGAGAGCGAAGAGCGGCGCGGCATGGCCATCGCCGCCGGCAAGATGGGATCCTGGGATTGGGACTGGATCAATGGCGACTGGATGTGGGACGAGGGCCAGTACCGCATCTTCGGGGTGACTCCGGAGACCTTCAACGTCACGACGGCCAACATCCAGGCCCTGCTGCACCCCGGCGACGCCGACCAATTCAGCCAGGCCATTGCCGCGTTCAATACCGGGGCGCGTGCCTATGAAGGGGAATTTCGTGTCTGCCGGCCCGACGGCGAGGTGCGCTGGTGCGTCGGCACGGCGGCCGCGACGGTGGACCACGCCGGTCGCGTGGTGCGCGTGAGCGGCGTCACCGTGGACATTACCGAGCGCAAGCGCGCTGAGGAGCGGCAGAATCTCCTCGCGCGGGAAGTCGATCATCGCGCCAAGAATGCGCTGGCGTTGGCGCAATCGATCGTTCGCCTCACCCGTGCCGACGAGGTCAAGGCTTACGTCGACGCCGTCGAAGGACGCATCAATGCACTGGCGCGCGTGCACACGATCCTGTCGCTGTCGAGCTGGCAGGGCGCCGAGCTATCGAAGCTGATAGACGAGGAGGTTGCGCCCCATTCGCATGACGGCCAGATCAAGTTGGCAGGTCCCGAGGTGCAGTTGCAGCCGGAGACCGCCCAGACGTTGGCACTGGCGTTGCACGAGCTCTTCACCAACTCGGCAAAGTATGGCGCGCTGTCGACGCGGTCGGGACGGCTCATGATCGGCTGGCAGGTCGAGGATGACCTCCTCATTTTGACCTGGGAGGAAACCGGCGGCCCGCGCGTCACGAAGCCGAAATCTCGTGGCTTCGGCACGAGGAGCCTGCTTGCGAGCGTCGAGTCCCAGCTTGGTGGACAGGCGAAATTCAACTGGCGCGCCGAGGGCCTGTTGTGCCGCCTGGAAGTGCCCTTGGCACCCCAGACTGCGGCGACGGCCGCTGCCGGCAAATTTGAGGCCGCCAGCTCCGCCGAGTTGCAACGCGCATCCGGCTAGCCGGACGCTGCGGTCCTCCTTCGCTGCACCGACCGGGGTTCATCGGCGACGCGCCCTTCGAGCCAGGCTTCCGTCTGCGAGAGATCGCGCAGTGCCGTAGCATAGCGCCGGGCCGCGCTGCGTTCCTCGCCGCGCGGCAGTTTCCGCGCTCTGCGCAGCATGTCCGCGGCCGCGTTGCGATAGGCTAGCGAGCGATAGAGAAAGACAACCTTACCCATATCGAATGTTCCCGTGTTGATGGCGCTCATCCTCGCAAGACCGGCATGAACGCCGGATGAAGCGGCAGATGACAATTCCTTCGTGCCCGATGGAACCAGCGATCGTCGCGAGCGTTTGCATACCAGATCGAGACGCAGTTCCATGCGCGTAAAGAAGTCGCCAGGCCTGATCTCTCCCACGGGCGTCATCAAGCTTATGACGCATGCGATGATGGGCGCGGCCCTCGGCCTCGCATTCAGCCTCGCGCTCATTCTGTCCAATCCGGCCGTCGCCAAGTTGCTGAACGATGGCGGCAGCCAGTCCGTTGTCGTCTTCGCGCTCACGCTGGTGACGACGTTCGCAATCGGCGCGACGCTTACGGGCGTCGTGTTCATCCTCGCAGAGGACAAGCAATCTTGAAGCGGGCGTGAGGCGCGGGAGATGCCTTGTTCGGAACTCCTGCTTCGAACGGCGGTTGCCTGCCTGCGTCAATTGAACCCAGGGAGTTCCCCCGCATGAAGATGATCAAGCTCACTCTCGCCGTAATGTTGGCAACCGGTCTTGCCGCCGCCCCGTTTGCTGCTCAGGCCAAGTCGCACAAGACCAAGCATGGATCCTCGATGTCATCGTCCCAGACCACGGGCGCCAACACCAAATCCTCGAAGGGCGCCGAGCCGTCCGACCAGGGCGGCACCATGACGAACAAGGGCGGCATGAGCAACACCAAGTGAGTGTTCGCCTAAGCTGATGGAAGGCCCCGCGGTCGCGGGGCCTTTTGGCTTTGGCGCCCCGATCGAAAATCCTTCTATCGCCATCGTCGACGCACGCGTCAGCTCATTATGGGCTGTGCGTTTCAGATCCTCGACTGAGCATGCTCCATCTGCGCGACTTCGTGCAGATTCGCTGCAACGCGCTCACGCGTCGCCGCTTCGGATGCAGGAACGTCGGCACAGATTTCCTCGAGAACCGCTCGAGAGGCCGCCTGCGCGCACGCTTGATCTGCGCCGGATGTCAGTGATGTTAAAGCGGTCGTCCCGCGACATTCGCCTTGACGAGATGCTCGAGCTGCGCACGCTTGCGCCCGATCAGGAGCTGGGCCGCGGCATCGTCGAGGCCCTCGCGCTGCAATTGCCGGATCGCGGAGCCGAGTTCGAGAATCTCGGCGCGCAGTCTCAAGATCCGGTACGTGTCCGGGTCTTCCTCCACCGCGCGCTCCCAAAGGTCTCAGCGGCGCGCGATCGCGCGCAGGGGATTGCCGGCTGTCTTTACGGGGCGAAGGCGCACCCGATCGCGGACGTCCGGCAGGACATCGCCACCACCGGCAGCCTTCCATTCGCCGATCAGCATGTTGATTTTCCGGCGCAGATCCATCTGCGCCAGGGCCTTTTCTGTGCAGTCGCGATCGCGGTCGATGAGGTCGCGGACAAACGCCTCGATATCGGCCATTTCCAGCCTCAAGGCGCTGATTTTACGTCGAATTTCATTAATTCTGTTGTCCATGGCTTGTTAGAACAAAATAAGAACATATAGTCAAGTCACGATTTCAGGATGGAGCAGCAACATGCAGGTTCAGGGTAAATACGACGCCAGGGTTTTCCTCGCCGAGCAGATGACCCGGGCGCAGGGGCTCAGGCTGAAACGGCTGAGCGAAGAGGCGTATCAGCCCGCACAATATGCGCGGGACCTGTCCTTCGCCGAGGCTTCGCGGCGCATCCAGGTGCTGGAGGCCGAGATCGAGCTGGCAAATTCCTTCTAGGCGGTTTCGCGTCGACGTTGCGTTCGCGCTTTCGGAACCAATGCTTGTGCCGGTTGGTTCTCCCTCGGCCAAGGGAGAATATGCATGGCACGCAAGGCCAAGAAGCGCCGCTACTCGCGCAGCGCCAGTGAGGATGTCGAGCGCGAGATGCGCCGTTACAAGAAGGGTACCGCGAAGAGCGGACCCGGCGGTCGTGGCGGACGCGTGAAGAGCCGCAAGCAGGCGATCGCGATCGGCCTGTCGGAGGCGCGCCAGAAGGGCAGGAAAGTCCCGAAGAAGGCGTCGAAGCGAAAGACGTCCAAGAAAAAGACGTCCAAGAAGACGACAACCAAGAAATCGTCGAAGCGTAAATCCAGCCAACGGTGACGCTGACCGACGTCAGATCATGCTGCCCGGCATGAAGCAGCGGATGGAGATCCCGAAGGCGGTCTTCACCGGCCAAACCATGGTGCGGCCAGCCCGGTTCGGCTCGGTAATGACGGCTTCATCCGGCACCTCGACCCACTGCCCATCGAGACGCACGCGATAGTGCCCGTCGTGCGACTCCCAGTCGGGATCCGAGACGGCAAATCCATCTGCATCCGAGCAGCACGGTCCGAGATGGCTGCGCAGGCTGTCGAACCACGGCTTAAGCGGGGAGTCGGCGTAGCGGCCATCGTCGCGCCCCAGGGCGCTTCCGGTCGTCAGCACCAATGGCGCCACGAGCAGCGCACATCTCAGCGAGAGCTTCAATCGATCCATGTCGGCACCGATCAAATGCGAACCCCCGGCCGGTTCCACAAGGCGGCCGGACGCCCGAAGTTTCACTCCTGCAATTTCGCCACGGCGTCTTCACTGCCGTCAAGGCGCAACACTCAACTCCGTAGTTTGCCGGGTGAACGCGGCTTTTTCGGACGAACCGCGTCATCATCGCTGCCGTTAACGAGAATGTTATCGGCGGCCTGTGGGTATCCCTCAGACGCGCATGAAAAAGGCGGCCCGCGGGCCGCCTTCTGGATTGCATAGATCAGCCCGACTTACGCGAGCGGCACCGCGACGAACCGTGTCGCATCTGCGCTCTTCACCCGCAACAGCACGCTGTTCTTGCCGGACGACTTGGCCTGCGCCAGCTCGGAGCGGACGTCGCCGACATTGGCGACGGCCTTGCCGCCGACGTTGAGGATGACGTCGCCGGTCTGGATGCCGCGCTGCGCGGCCGGCCCCTGCGGGTCGACTTCGGTGACGACGACACCCTTCTGGCCCGCGCCCTGGACCTCACCGGCCGGCGCCAGGCTGAGGCCGAGGCGCGGCGTGCCGGTGTTCGACTGAGCCTTGCCCTGGTCGGCCTTGGCCTGCCGCTCGTTCGGCAACTCGCCCAGCGCGACCGTCACCGTCTTGCTGTCGCCCTTGTGGACGACGTCGAGCTTCACCGAGGTGCCCGGTGCCAGGGTGGCGATGGTGCGGGCGAGATCGCGGGAGTCCTTGATCGCGGTGCCGTTGACGGCGGTGATCACGTCGCCCGCCTCGATGCCGGCCTTCGCCGCCGGGCTACCGTCCTGCGGATTGTCGACGATTGCGCCGCGCGCCTCTTTGAGGCCGAGGCTGTCGGCGATCTCGGCGGTCACCGGCTGCACCTGTACGCCGAGCCAGCCGCGGGTAACCGCGCCCTTGTCCTTCAGCTGCGCGACGACGAGCTTCGCGGTCGAGGCCGGAATGTCGAAGCCGATGCCGACGGAACCACCCGAGGGCGAGAAGATCGCAGTGTTCACGCCGATCACGTTGCCGTTCATGTCGAAGGCCGGACCGCCGGAATTACCCTTGTTGATGGGCGCGTCGATCTGGATGTAGTCGTCATAGGGACCATTGCCGATGTCGCGGCCGCTGGCCGAGACGATGCCGGCCGTGACGGTGCCGCCGAGGCCGAAGGGATTGCCGACCGCGACGACCCAGTCGCCGATCCGGGGCTTCTGGTCGGAGAATTTGACGAACGGGAAGTCCTTCTTGCCATCGACCTTGATCAGCGCGAGATCGGTCTTCGGATCGGTGCCGACCACCTTCGCGGTGTAGATCGTGCCGTCATCCATGGTCACCTGCACGGATTGGGCGTGATCGACGACGTGGTTGTTGGTCACCGCATAGCCGTCGGCGGAGATGAAGAAGCCGGAGCCCTCACCCGTGACCATCTGGTGACGTTGGCGCGGCATGCCATTCATGCCATTGGGAAGGCGGAAGCCGAACTGCCGCGAGAACTGGTCGAACGGCGTGTCCTCGTCCGAATCCATCCGGTTCTGCTGCATCATCGCGTTCTTGTCGTTGTCCTGGTCGATCTTGACCCGCACCGAGATGACGGCGGGTTTGACCTTCGCGACGAGATCGCCAAAGCCGGTCGGCGTTCCAGCCGCTTCAGCAGCCTGGGCCGGCGCGATGAACGAGGTAACCCCGAGCTGCGAAGAGCCGGGAGCGCCAGCCAGCACGGCCACGCCCAGCGCGGCCACAGTGCCGAGCAGCGCCAGCCGGCGCGGCTTCAGAATCCTGGTAGTGATGTCGGAATTGACGTGATCGTTCATGTCGAAATGTCCATGTTGGTAAGTCGCCCTGCACCCAACATGGCCACTGCCACCTTACGGCGTCCCGTCCGGCTGATTAAATCTTGGCAAGTAAAGGCACTGCCAGAGGCGGCGGGTGAAAGTCGCTGCAGCACATTTGATGCAGCTCAACACAGGTCCCACGGGCGGTGAAAAACTGCAGCTATCGGATGATGTCCATCGGAGGCGCCGCCATGTACAAAGACATTCTCGTTCACATTCCGACCGAGCGACCGATGCGACCCGTGATTGACGGCTCGATCTCGCTGGCAGCGCACTTCAACGCCCATGTCGATGCGGTCGCCGTCGGCTATGTCGCAACCAGCGCAGCTTACGTGGTGGAGGCGGGCGCCGCCGCGGCAGCCGTATTCGAGATGGAACGCGAGCGCGCAGTGGAAAAGGCCGAGGCAGCGCTGGCGGTGTTCAAGAGCGAAGCCACGAAGGCCGGCATTACCTACACGTGCCACCCGCTTGGCGCGATCCCGGTCGATGCAGCCGGCTCGCTCGGCGCGATGGCGCGGCTACACGATCTCAGCATCGTGCTGCAGCCCGATCCGGCGCAAGGTTCATTCGACAACGACGTGCCCGGCGAGATCCTGTTCCAGGCGGGCGGCCCAGTGCTTTTCCTCCCCTATACCTTCCGTGGTGTATTCAAGGCGAAGCGGATCGGCATCTGCTGGGACGGCAGCCGCCTCGCCGCCCGCGCGATGCGCGACGCCGCACCGTTCCTGGCCCGCGCCGAGGAGATCGTGATCATCACGATCAACGAAGCCGACGCCGTTCCCGACGAAATCTCAGCGAGCAATCTTGCAAGACATCTCGGCAGGCGCGGACTCTCCACCCGCACGGTCAGCCTGTCGGCCGCGCGCGCCGATATTCAGCCGACCATCCTGTCGCTGGCCGCCGACGAGAACCTCGACCTGCTGGTGATGGGCGGCTACGGCCATTCCCGATTGCAAGAACGCCTTCTCGGCGGCGTCACCCGGGCCATGCTGGAAGCCATGACGGTTCCGACGATGATGTCGCACTGATCGAAGGATGATCCGCAGCGTACCGATCAGACTCCCTTGTCGTTCGGATTTGCAACCGCCTCCTTAAGGGGTGCCGGCATCGGGAAGTTCAGGTTCACATTTCTGGGCGGAATGGGTTTCGTGAACCATTTCGCGTAGAGTTCCGCGAACTGGCCGTTCTTCATCATCGCAACCAGCGTCTTGTCGACCAGCGCTTTGAACTCCGGATCGCCCTTGCGGATGATCAGCCCGTAAGGCTCGGTACGTAGGCTGTCGTCGATGATCCGCCAATTGTCGGGCGTCTGGCTGTTGGCAATGAGGCCTGCGAGCAGGATGTCGTCCATGACGAAGGCGTCGCTGCGGCCGGTGGTGAGCGCGAGAAAGGATGCGGCGTGGTCCGGGGACAGGACCTGCTTGACAGCAAAATTCTTCTCCTGGCCGCGTGCCAGAAGCAGGATGATCGACGTCGAGCCAGTGGTCAGCGCGACCGGTCTGTCCTTCAGATCCTCGAACGTCCTGACCGGAGCATCCTTTCGGACCACGGCGCGAATGCTCGAAACGAAAATGGTGTCGCTGAAGGCGACCACCTTCTGACGCTCCAAGGTGTTGGTGGCCGGACCGCAGACGATGTCGATGGTCCCGTTCTCGATCAGCGGAATCTGCGTGCTGAGCTGGATCGGCTGCAGCTTGGTCTGAAGCGCAGGGAGCTTCAACTCGACCTTCACCGAATCGACGATCAACGCGCAAAGATCCATCGCGAAGCCGACCGGCTTTTGATTGCTGTCGAGATAGGAAAAGGGGACCGAGACATCCCGGTGGCCGAGGCGGATTTCGCCGGCATCCCGGATCTTGGCCAGCGTCCCGCTGGGAGATTGGGCCTGAGCCGGGGCCGCAACCGCGGTCAGAAACATCAGCGAATACAACAGCCCCTTCATGACCTTGCTCCTGCGGTGGATACAATTTCTCAGTATTTTATACACACGATTGCATAATCCACAAATCGATTTTATACAATCTGGCTGGGCAACCACGACGAGATGCCGCATGAAATCGGGTGAAGTGGCGAAGCAACGGAGTGGGTCCGGTCACGGCTCCACGCCTGACGCCGTTCGCGAGGCGCTGCGGCGCGCGATCAGCGCGGGTGAGCTCGCGCCCGGCATTCAGCTCCGTCAGGACGAACTCGCCGAGAAATTCGGGACCAGCCGCATCCCCGTCAGAGAAGCGCTGCGGCAGCTCGAGGCCGAGGGTTTCGTGACGTTCCTGCCCAACCGGGGAGCGGTCGTCTCGGATCTCTCCATCGACGAGGTCGTTGAGCTGCTCGAAATTCGCATTGCGCTCGAATGCCACGCACTGCGCTTGGCCATCCCGGCCATGGGCGACATCGATCTCGATGATGCCAGGACTATTCTCCGCTCCTACGACGAGGAGCCCGATCCAGAGAAATGGGGCGCCTTCAACTGGCGCTTCCACAAGGCGCTCTACGCCCCCTGCAATCGCCCTCGCCTACTTGCGATGATCGAGGCCAATTACGGCCACGTGAGCCGCTTCACGCGCGCCCTCGTATCCCGCGCCACCGGCAAGGATCGGCCGCAGCGCGAGCATTACGAGCTGCTCGAATATTGCCGCGACGGCGAAGTCGAGAAGGCCGTGCGCCTGCTGCGCGAGCACATTGTGCAGACGCAAAAGACGCTGCGATCGGCACAGCGTCATGCAACACGGGCCGAGACCGACTGATCCGAGGACCGATCGTCCTACCGAGTTGAGGAGAGTACGCTTGAAGACGAACGACGTCGAAATCCTGGTCATTGGCGCAGGTATGGCGGGCCTTGCCACGGCCTACTACCTCGCCGTCGAGCACAAGCGCTCGCGCCTGCTGATCGTCGATGAAGGCCAGCCGATGGCGCTGACGTCGGCGCAATCCGGCGAGAACTACCGCAACTGGTGGCCCCATCCGACCATGGCTGCGTTTACCGACCACAGCACCGACCTGATGGAGGATATCGCGCGCCGCACGGACAATCGCATCCACATGACGCGGCGCGGATATCTTCTCGTGACACGCGAGGAGAAACCTGAAGAGCTGCTGCGGCAGCTGCATGCCGGCTACGGTGCCTCCGCCTCGAAGCTGATCCGTCTCCACGAGGGACCGAACCAGAACTATACGCCGCCGCTGTCGGCAGACTGGCAGACTGCGCCCGACGGCGTCGACGTACTGCTCGGCCGAGATCTCATCCAACGCTACTATCCTGCGTTCGACAAGGAGGTCGCGACCGCGCTTCACATCCGCAGGGCCGGCGACATCAGCGGTCAGCAGCTCGGCCAGTACATGCTTGAGACGATGCGCCCGCTGGGTACGCAATTTCAGCAGGCGCGTGTGGTCGGCATCGCCAAGGCTGACCGGTTCCTGGTTGACGTCATCGCCGACGGCGAGCGCCAGACCATCAAGGCCGACATCATCGTCAATGCAGCGGGCCCCTTTGCCTCGCATGTTTCGGCGATGCATGGCGAAAAACTGCCGATCCAGAATGTCCTTCAGCAGAAGATCGCCTTCGTCGATCGCAATCGCGCGGTAGACCGCAAGATGCCGTTCACGATCGATCTCGACGGCCAGACGCTCGCCTGGTCGGCGGAGGAACGCGAGGCGCTGGCGGCCGCCCCCGAACTGGCCCGGTTGCTGGAACCAATGCCGGGCAGCATTCACTGCCGCCCCGACGGCGGCGATCAGGGTCAATGGATCAAGCTCGGCTGGGCCTTCAACTCGGACCCGTCCGAACCGACCCGCGACCCCGCGCTCAATCCCTATTTCCCGGAAATCGTGCTTCGCGCCGCCAGCCGGCTCCAGCCCGCGCTCAGGCAATATCTCGGTGCCCTGCCGCGCGACCGGGTGCATTACGGCGGCTTCTATCCGATGACGAAGGAGAACTGGCCGCTGATCGGCGCGGCCAGGACGCCGGGCGTGTTCCTGACAGCCGCCTTGTCGGGGTATGGAACGATGTCGGCATGCGCTGCTGGGGATCTTTGCGCGCGGGCCGTGGTCGGCTCGCCCTCGCCTTCCTTCGCAAACGTTCTCTCGCTCGCGCGCTATGAAAACAAGGCGCTCATGGACGAGCTTGAGCGTGCCGAGAGCCGCGGCCTGCTCTGATCGTTAGCGAAACGGATGTCCTCACGCCGCGACGGGGGTTTCCCATGCCGCGGCCGCGACGGCGTCCTCGTCGCGCTGCGCATTGCAGACCTCGAAATGCGCCTTCAGCGCGATCTCGGCGAGATATTCGAAATGTTCAGCCTGGCCGAGAAGTTGCCAGGTCTGGAGAGGCCGGTAGGCCGCCTGCTGACGACAGAGGGACGCCAGCGCGCGGTAGCGACGTACGTTCTCCATGAGACCCTCCCTCGCATCTGCAGGATCTATTGCCCGAATTTGCGTCAAGCCGATGGCGGTTATGCAAAACATTTGCTGCGAGCCCGGCCCGCTTGCCCAGGTTAATTTTCAGGAAACGCGCGGCGGAATTTGGTTCCTATCAATGAACCCGAGCACGGAACTCGCAAAGCTTGCCAAGCGTAGCGGCGCTCGACGTTGATGCCAATCAGATCGAGATACCGTTCGGTCGGCTCGGGCCGGCCACCGGCACCACAGCGTCGTCGCCGCATGTCATCCGTAGTCTACCGGATGAGCGCGCCCTGTTCAGCCCGCACCCGCTGCTCGGAACTATCTTGCAGCTTTGGGCGACGGCCGGCTTCCGCAGCAGCACGAATGGCCGCGATATTGGCGGCATGATCGGCGCTGCTCTTGCCGCGGAATACCGCCGACCCCGCTACCAGCGCGTCTGCGCCCGCTGCGGCAACGGCCGTGGCATTGTCGCGCGTGATGCCGCCATCGACCTCGAGCCGGATCGGCCGGTCGCCGATCATACTTCGAATGCGCCGGATCTTCTCGACCTGGGATTCGAGGAAGGACTGGCCGCCAAAGCCGGGATTGACGGTCATCACCAGCACGAGATCGAGACGATCTCGCACGTATTCAATCGCGCTTTCAGGCGTTGCCGGACACAAGCTCACCCCGGCCTTCTTGCCGAGCGCACGGATCGCCTGAAGCGAGCGGTCGAGATGCGGGCCCGCTTCAGCGTGGACCGTCGGCCCCAGCCTTTGCGAAAGCTTCGAGATAAGGATCGGTCGGAGCGATCATGAGATGCACGTCAAAAATCTTCGCCGTCAGCGGCCGGACCGCCTTGATGACATCAGCGCCAAAGCTGATGTTCGGCACGAAGTGACCATCCATGACATCGCAATGAATCCAGTCGGCTCCGGCTGCGTCGATGGCCGCGATCTCCTCGCCGAGCCGCGCGAAATCCGCCGCCAGGATCGAGGGGGCGATAATGATTTCTCTGGTCATGGTTTTGCACTCCGCACGTCGGCCCCGCCGCTGAAGACGCGGCTTGCGAGGACATCTGCCGGGTCGATCGTCTCGAGATCGGCGACGTCAAGCATGCGGTCGAGATCGGACACCAGGCGATCGGCCTGCCGCAGGCGAATGCGATCGACCGCGTTGCGGACCGAGCGCGCATTGGAGAAGAACGGCTGGGTCCGGCGCAGCGCGATGTATCTTTCGAACGCCTCGCGCGCCGCGGCCGAGAAACGGTAGCCACGCTCCCTGAGCATCAGTTCGGCGATGACAAGCAGCTCGGTTTCCGCATAGTCGGGGAATTCGATGTGGTGGGCGATGCGCGAGCGGAAGCCGGGGTTCGAGGCAAAGAAGCTCGTCATTCGCTCGCCATAGCCGGCGAGGATCACGACGAGGTCTTCGCGCTGGTTCTCCATCACCTGGAGCAGGATCTCGATCGCCTCCTGGCCGTAGTCGCGCTCGTTGTCGGGGCGGTGCAGGTAATAGGCCTCGTCGATGAAGAGAACACCGCCCATCGCCTTCTTCAATATCTCTTTGGTCTTTGGCGCGGTGTGGCCGATATATTGCCCGACGAGATCGTCGCGCGTCACCGAGATCACCTGGCCGCGCCGGACGAAGCCTAGCCCGTGCAGGATTTTGGCCATGCGCAGCGCCACCGTGGTCTTGCCGGTGCCGGGATTGCCGGTGAACGACATGTGCAGCGTTGGTGGCGCGGAGGCCAGCCCCGCACGCTGGCGGATGCGTTCGATCAGCAGCAGCGACGCGATCTGGCGCACGCGGTTCTTGACTGGCCGGAGGCCGATCAGCTCCAGTTCGAGCTGTTGCAGCGTATCCGTGATCCCCGCCGCTTCGGCTTCCTTGCGGAGATCGAAAACGGTCTCGCCGGGCTCAGTGGTCGTTGCGTGGGGGACATCCAGCATGGGCACCTCGAAGAAAAAGGCTTCGCCGCCGGGGGGGAGCGGCGAAGCAGTGGTCCGCCAAGGATGCGGAGCAGGGAGCGCTCCGCGCGGAGGAGGACGACCTAGGTTGACGCGTGCGCGGCCGGCCGGCGCACGGTGGTGTAGCGGATCGCGCGTCCCCCGACCTCCTGTCGCACCAGCTCGAATTCCGCCTCCTGCGGTGGCCGGTTGACGAGGAAGGAGATCCGCACCGATTCCCAGCCATGGCTGGAATCGAAGCCGCTGATGCGGATGTAGCTGTTACCATAGACCCTGCGGCATTCGGCGAGCTCCATCATCACGCCGGCGGCATCCTGGAGATCGAACATCGGCAGGCCCCACATCTCCCAATAGGTGTTGCGGGGATGCGGATCATCGGTGAACTCAATGTTCACCGCCCAGCCCTTGGTCAGGCAATATTGCACCTGCTTGCTGATCTGGTCGTCGGTAAGGTCAGGCAGGTATGAGAAGCAGCCTTGAGTCATCTTCATGTTGAAACTCCTCAGACGGTTTCGAGCGCGGTCGGCACGAAGTCCGGCGTGTCGGTGGATTGATAGTTGAAGGTGACGTCCTTCCAGACATCCAGCGCGGCCTTCAGCGGCGTGCAGGTCTGAGCCGCTCTGGCCAGGATCTCCGGCCCTTCGTGCACGTAGTCGCGGCCCTCGTTGCGAGCGAGGATCATCGCTTCCAGCGCCACGCGATTGGCGGTCGCGCCGGCGGCGATGCCCATGGGATGACCGATCGTGCCGCCGCCGAATTGCAGCACGACGTCTTCGCCCAGGAGATCGAGCAACTGGTGCATCTGGCCGGCATGGATGCCGCCGGAGGCGACCGGCATCATCTTGTTCAAGCTCGCCCAGGACTGGTCGAAGAACAGGCCATGCTCGAGCTTGGTCGGGTTGAAGTCCTCGCGGCAGACATCGTAATAGCCGCGCGTGGTATTGGGATCGCCTTCGAGCTTGCCGACCACGGTCCCGGCATGGATATGATCGACGCCGGCGAGCCGCATCCACTTCGCGATGACGCGGAACGAGACGCCGTGGCTCTTCTGCCGCGTGTAGGTTGAGTGACCGGCGCGATGCAGATGCAGGATCATGTCGTTGCGGCGCGCCCATTTGGCCATCGACTGGATCGCGGTGTACCCGATCACGAGGTCGATCATGACGATGACCGAGCCGAGCTCCTTGGCGAACTCCGCGCGCTCGTACATGTCCTCCATAGTGGCGGCGGTGATGTTCAGGTAGGTGCCCTTCACCTCGCCGGAAGCCGCCTGCGCGCGGTTCACGGCTTCCATGCAGTAGAGAAAGCGATCGCGCCAATGCATGAACGGCTGCGAGTTGATGTTCTCGTCGTCCTTGGTGAAGTCGAGCCCGCCCTTGAGCGCCTCGTAAACGACGCGGCCGTAGTTCCGCCCCGAAAGCCCGAGCTTCGGCTTCACGGTTGCGCCCAGCAGCGGCCGGCCGAACTTGTCGAGCCGCTCGCGCTCGACCACGATGCCGGTCGCAGGTCCCTGAAACGTCTTCACATAGGCGACCGGGAAGCGCATGTCTTCCAGGCGCAGCGCCTTCAGCGGCTTGAAGCCGAACACGTTACCGATGATCGAGGCCGAAAGGTTCGCGATCGAGCCGGGCTCGAACAGGTCGAGATCATAGGCGATGTAGGCGAAATACGAGCCCGGCGTGCCCGGCACCGGATCGACGCGATAGCATTTCGCGCGATATTTCTCCGCGGCGGTCAGGCGATCGGTCCACACCACCGTCCAGGTCGCGGTCGAGGATTCGCCGGCGACTGCGGCCGACGCTTCGATCGGGTCGACACCCTCCTGCGGCGTCACGCGGAACAGCGCTATGACATCGGTATCCTTCGGCACATAGTCGGGCTCCCAATAGCCCATGCGCTTGTATTCCATCACGCCGGATCGATAGCGCTCTTTGCCGCGGACGGTTCCTGCATGTGCATTCATGGCTCTCTCCTGCTCTTCTCTCTCTGAATGACTAGGCGGCGACTGGCTCGCAGGCGCCGATGCGCGGGTCGAGCTCGCCGGCGCGATAGCGCCGCGCCATCTCGCTCAATGGAACGACCTTGATCTTGCTGGCGTGGCCCGCGGTTGCGAACTGTTCGAAACGGTCGCGGCAGAGTTCGCGCATCGCATCCATCGCGGGTTTGAGGAATTTGCGCGGGTCGAACTCGTTGCGACTTTGGGCAGCGACCTTGCGGAACACCGCGGTCATCGCGAGGCGGCAGTCGGTATCGATGTTGACCTTGCGCACGCCGCTTCGGATGCCACGGACAATCTCCTCGACCGGCACGCCCCAGGTTTGCGGCATCTCGCCGCCGAACTGGTTGAACATGTCCTGGAGCGGCTGCGGCACCGAGGAGGAGCCGTGCATGACAAGATGCGTATTCGGCAGCCGGCGGTGGATCTCCTCGACCACCCGCATCGCCAGGATGTCACCATCCGGCTTGCGGCTGAACTTGTAGGCGCCGTGCGAGGTGCCCATCGCGATCGCGAGCGCATCGACCTTTGTAGCGCGGACGAAGTCGACCGCCTGGTCGGGATTGGTCAGCAACTGGTCGTGGCTGACCGTGCCCTCGACGCCGTGGCCGTCCTCCTGTTCGCCGCCACCGTGCTCGAGCGAGCCGAGCACGCCGAGTTCGCCTTCGACGGAGGCGCCGACCCAATGGGCGAGGTCGACGACGCGGCGGGTGATCGCGACGTTGTAGTCGTAATCGGCGGCCGTCTTGGCGTCGGCCTTGAGCGAGCCGTCCATCATCACCGAAGTGAAGCCATGGGCAATGGCGGAGGCGCAGGTCGCTTCGTCATTTCCGTGGTCCTGGTGCATGCAGAGCGGGATGTCGGGATAGGTCCGCTCCAGCGCGTCGATCATATGCGAGAGCATGAGATCTCCGGCATAGCTGCGCGCGCCGCGTGAGGCCTGGATGATTACAGGCGCGTCGACCTCGGCCGCCGCCTGCATGATCGCGATCCCCTGCTCCATGTTGTTGATGTTGAACGCCGGCACCGCGTAGCCGTGTTGAGCTGCGTGATCGAGCAGTTGGCGAAGGGTGATACGGGCCACGAAGATTCCTCCTGTTATTGCTTGGCTGCGCGAGCGATCGCCCGCCGGGCGGCTTCCGCAGTGCTTTGTGGCGTGATGCCGAATTCGCGGTAGAGCACGGGCGCAGGCGCCGAGGCGCCGAAGCCGCGCATGCCGACGAATTCGCCGTCGGCACCGATCCAGCGCGGCCAATCGCCAAGCACGGCCGCCTCGATGCCGACGCGCGGCGCGGTGCCGAGTACGCTGGCGCGGTAGTCTTCCGGCTGCTCCTCGAACAGCGCGAAGCAGGGCGCGGAGACCACGGCCGCACGAACGTGTTCGGTCGCGAGCAGGCGCGCGGCCTCCAGCGCAATCGATACTTCCGAGCCGGTTGCCATCAATGACACGTCGCGGCCGCCGTCCGGCGAGACGACGAGATAGGCTCCACGCGCGACGCGGTTCTTGCCGCGCGCATCGCTGCGAAAGGTCGGCAGGGCCTGGCGCGACAAGCACAGAACGGAGGGACGATCCTTGGCTTCGAGCGCACAGTCCCAGGCCTCCAATGTCTCGACCGCGTCGGCGGGGCGGAACACGAGGAGGTTCGGAATGACGCGCAGCGCGGCGAGATGCTCAACCGGCTGATGCGTCGGACCGTCCTCGCCGAGGCCGATGGAGTCGTGGGTCATCAAATGAATGACCCGCAGCCGCATCAGGGCCGCGAGGCGGATCGCCGGCCGGCTGTAGTCGGAGAAGGCGAGGAAGGTGCCGCCATAGGGAATGAAGCCGCCGTGCAGCGCGAGGCCATTCATTGCTGCGGCCATGCCGTGCTCGCGGATACCGTAATGAATGTAGTCGCCGGCGAAAGCGTCGCGCCTGACGGGTCTCTGTGCCTTGGCTTGCGTCAGGTTCGAATGCGTGAGGTCGGCGGAGCCGCCGACAAATCCGGGGATCGTTCCGGCAATGCCGTCGAGCACCTGCTGCGAAGCCTGCCGCGTCGCGAGTTTCGGACGCTCGGTGGCAAAGCGCTCGCGCAATTTCGCCGAGGCCTGGGCATAGGCGTCCGGCAGGGCAACGGCCTTGCCCTCGATGAACAGGTCGCGCTGCCCGGGCGTCGCGCATTCGTAACGATCAAGCCAGGCGAGACGCTCGACCTGTCCGCGTTGCCCAATCATCCGCCACGCCTTGAGGATCGGGATCGGCACCACGAAGGGCTGGTAATCCCAGCCGAGCGTTCGGCGAGCCGCTGCCGTCTGCTCGGTGCCGAGCGGCGCGCCATGCGCCTTCTCGGTGCCCTGGCGGTCGGGCGCGCCATAGCCGATGATGGTGCGGCAAGCGATCAACGACGGCTTTGCGGTCTCCCGTTCCTCCGCAATCGCCTGCGCGACTGCTTCGGGATCATGCCCGTCGACCCGACGCACCGACCAGCCGGAAGCCGCGAAACGTGCGAGCTGGTCATCGGAAGTCGCCAGCGACGTCGGCCCATCGATAGAGATGCCATTGTCGTCGAACAGTACGATCAGGCGGCCGAGCTGAAGATGGCCCGCGAGGGAGATCGCCTCCTGGCTGATGCCTTCCATCAAGCAGCCGTCGCCGGCGATCACATAGGTGAAGTGGTCAACAAGGCCATCGCCATGCCGGGCATTGGCCATACGCTCGGCGAGCGCCATGCCGACTGCGGTCGCAATCCCCTGCCCCAGCGGTCCCGTCGTCGTCTCCACGCCCGGCGTGTGGCCATATTCGGGATGGCCCGGTGTCTTCGAGCCCCATTGCCGGAACGCCTTGATGTCATCGAGGCTGACATCGCCGCCGGTCAGATGCAGCAGCGCATAGAGCAGCATCGAGCCATGGCCTGCCGACAGCACGAAGCGGTCGCGGTCCGGCCAATTGGGATGAGCCGAGTCGAATTTCAGGAAACGCGAGAACAGCACGGTCGCAACATCGGCCATGCCCATGGGCAGTCCGGGATGGCCGGACTGCGAGGTCTCGATGGCATCGACCGCAAGGAAGCGGACGGCGTTGGCGAGATCATTGTGCGTGACCGCCGTGAGGTCGGCTTCAGCGTGAACTGAGATGTTCATCAGACCCTCCCGTTGTTGAAGTTGCGGATCATTTCAGGCTCCGCTTGCGCTCGATGAGCTGCATGATCAGCGGCGTCAGAATGAGTTGCATCGCGAGATCGAGCTTCGAGCCCGGACAAACGATCGAATTTGCGCGCGACATGAAGCTGTGCGGCAGCATCGAGAGCAAATAGGGGAAGTCGATGCCGCGCGGATTCTTGAAGCGGATCACGACCATCGATTCGTCTGGCGTCGGGATCCAGCGCGCGATGAACGGATTGGAGGTGTCCACCGTCGGCACGCGCTGGAAGTTGATGTCGGTCTCGGTGAACTGCGGGCAGATGTAGTGGATGTAGTCCGGCATCCGCCGCAGAATGGTATCGGTGACGGCCTCGGTCGAATAGCCGCGCGCGCTGCGGTCGCGGTGCAGCTTCTGGATCCATTCAAGATTGATTACGGGCACGACACCGATCTTGAGGTCGGCATAGCGCGCGACGTTGACCTTGTCGGTGACCACCGCGCCGTGCAAGCCTTCGTAGAACAACAGGTCGGAATTCTCCGGCAGTCGCTCCCATTCGGTGAAGGTGCCTGGAGCCACGCCGTGCAGCGTCGATTCTTCGGCATCATGGACATAATGCCGCGTCACTGCCGTGCCGGTCTCGCCATAGTCGCGGAAGGCCCGCTCCAGCTCCTCGAACAGATTGGTCTCGGGGCTGAAATGGCTGAAATGCTTGTTGCCGCGCTCGGCCTCCTTCGCCATCTGCGTGCGCATTTCGGCACGGTCATAGCGATGGAACGCATCGCCCTCGATGTAGACGGCGTTGACGCGCTCACGGAAGAAGATCTGCTCAAAGGTCTTCTTGACCGAGGTGGTGCCGGCGCCGGAGGAGCCGGTGATGGAGATGATCGGATGCTTCCTGGACATGGGACACCTCATTCACAGCCGGAAGAAGCCGCGTCGCGCGAACAGCGGCGCGGAAACGCTCGCCACCAGCAGCGGATCGCAATGCAATTCATCGACGCGGCGAACTTCGTTGCTCGAGCCCATGATCAGAGGCACGCGCTGATGCAGGCTCTGGGCTGCGAGGTCGAGGATTCGCTCGCGCCCGGTCGAGGCCGAACCGCCGGCCTGCTCGATGAGCATCGCCATCGGATGCGCTTCGTAGGTGAGGCGCAGGCGGCCCTCGCCATAGCCGGGGCGTGCGTCGGATGGATAGAGAAACACGCCGCCGTGGGTAAGGATGCGATAGGCTTCTGCAACCAGCGAGCCGATCCAGCGCATGTTGAAATTGTGGTTGGCGGGCCCTTCGACGCCGGCGAGGCATTCGTCGATGAAGGCGCGCACCGGCGGATCCCAGTGACGGCGGTTGGAGGCGTTGATCGCGAACTCCTCGCCCGTCTCGGATATCTGCACAGTGCTGCGCGCGAGGCGGAAGCAACCCGCCTTGCGGTCAAGCGTGAAGATGTCGACGCCATCGCCAAGCGTCAGCACCAGGGAGGTCTGGGGACCGTAGGTGACGAACCCCGCGGCAAGCTGCGCCGAGCCACGCTGATAGAAGGCGAGAGCGAGATCGTCCGGCGCGGGCAGGATCGAGAAGATCGTGCCGACAGTCATGTTGATGTCGATATTGGAGGAGCCGTCGAGCGGATCGAACGCAACGCAGATCTTCGCCTCGCGGTCGCCGATCTGCGGCTCGCGCATCTCCTCCGATGCCAACGCCGCGATCGGCGATCTGGTGAGACAGCGGCGCAGGATCGCATCCGCCTGTACGTCGAGATCGCGCTGAAGATCGCCGTCGCTGTTGCGGCCGGTGGTCAGCCCCGACGCGTCCGCGAGATCTCCACTGCCGATGAGGTCGGCGATCTCGATCGCCGCCGTGGCAATGGCATCCACTGCGGCCGCCACGGCCAGCGCATGGGGCGCGGTCTCGGAATACCTTTGAAGGTGATCTTCCAGTCTGAGTTGCCCGGTCATCTGCGTCCATCCCTTTGCTGAAGCCGCATCCAGTTCGCTCCCCGTTGGAGGTCGGTGCGGTCAGTCCCAGCACGATGAGATTGACAGGGCCGGCTTAATAAGGAAAATTTCTAATCATAATGAGTGCCAAAGAATTTCCTTATAATGGCTCCGGCCATGCGGCGACCCAGCTCCGGCATCTGACGATCCGGCAGCTCCGCTCACTCGCGGCGCTTTCCGCCAAGGGCAGCGTCACGGCCGCCTCAGGCCATCTCGGCCTGACCCAGCCGGCCGTCACGCAGCAGCTGCGGCAGCTTCAGGATCTCGCCGGCTTGCCGCTGGTGCAGCGGACCGGTGACGGCATGCTGCTGACCGAGGCGGGCAAGGAAGTGCTGACACTCGCCGAACGCGTCGAGGCCGCGATCATGGATTGCCAGGGCGCGATCGACCTGCTTGCGGGGCGCACCGGCGGCACAGTGCATCTCGGCGCGGTCTCGACCGCGAAATACTTCGTGCCGCACGCGATCGCGGCGTTCTCGAAGCGGTATCCGAAGATCGAGATCAAGCTCACCATCGGCAACCGCGAGGACATCCGCGAGGCCATGCACGGTTACGACCTCGATTTCGCGGTGATGGGTCGGCCACCGGCCGACGTCAGTGTCGACGTGCGTCAGCTCGGGCGCAATCCGCACATCATCGTTGCCCGCAAGGGACACTGGCTGGAGAAGGATTCCGGCCTCAGCCTGACCGACCTCGTGCATGAGACCTTCCTCACCCGCGAGCCGGGATCAGGCACGCGCACGCTGATGGAAGGCATGTTCCAGAGGTCCGATCTCGAGCCGATCATCGGCATGGAGATGAGCAGCAACGAGACCATCAAGCAGGCTGTCATCGCCGGGCTCGGCGTCGCCTTCATCTCGGCCCACACGGTCGCGCACGAGCTCGCCGAAGGCCGCCTCGTCGTGCTCGATGTCGCCGGCCTGCCGATCGTCCGGCAATGGTACGTGATCCGCCGCAGCGACAAGGTGCTGCTACCGCCGGCGCAGGCGATGTTCGATTTTCTCGGCTCGGAGGGCTCGAATTATCTGCCCGATGTGCCGGAACTCGGCGGGCGATAGCTGGCTGACGCTCAGCTCATCAGCTTCATGGCGATGGTCGCCGCCAGAACGACGATGATCTGGAGCAGACGCTCCGTCGTGAAGATGCGGTTCAAGGTGGTCATCGCTCGCCCCGGCCGACGTGAAGGATCTAGATCGGTCGGGTTGCTAGCATAGACAGCCGCCGGGGTAACCCCGTGGTTGCCACGTGCGCTCGATGCCGGGGTCTACGCCGCCGCGCGCGCGGCAAAATAGGTTTCCAGCTCCGACAAAGCCCGCGCTTCCCAATCCCTCGCCTGCTCCAAGAGCGACCAGCTCTGGCCCGGGCGGAATGCAGCGGTCTGGCGATAGAGCGATGCGATTCCGCGGTAGCGGCGCACGTTCTCCAAGATGGCCTGGCCGTTCATGTCCAAAAACTCCCTCGTCATTCCCGGGAGAGAAACTGCGGCCAAATCTTTTTCGAAAAGTTAGCGGCGCGCGGCAAACGCGCGGATGGTTGCCGGACTGTTGCGCGAGCGCAACGCGTCCCTCCCGCTCGAGGCTCGTTTATTGCGAATTCGTTGCCGCGCTCTCGCCCGACGGCTCGAATCCGCCGCGGCGGTTGATCGTCATCGTCTCGCGGCAGAGATCGGCAAGGCCGATCAGCAGCACGGCGAGCAGGAAGAACAGGTTGATGGAATCCGCATCGGCGCTGGTCAACGGGCTCACCTCGAAGAAGGGCGGCATGAAGGCCCACCACACCAGCGGAATCGTGAGCAGCGCAGCGAACGCCGCCGCCGGTGCGCCTGCGAGAACGCCGACGATGAAGATGTTGGGCACAAACGTCGCGAAATAGAGCTTTGCGCCGAGAGCGACGCAGACGCCTTGAAGCGCAGCCGACGCTGCGACGACGACAAATCCGAGCAGAAATGCCTGCCACGACCATGGCCGTACTCGCGGTACGCAATCCAGTCCCGCACGCCTCATAGGGCCTCCCCTGCCGCCTGTTAGCCAGGTCCGGTTGCGACCAAAGTACTACAGGGGCCGGGAAATCGCGAGGCGGAAATTGCACGGCCCGGGGCTTGGCTTCCAGGACTTGGCATCAAAGGCTTGGTAAACGGCCGCGGCGCACAATCGTGCCGCTATTCAGTGGCCGCTGCGGTTCTCGACGAGATCGCCGAGCGGCACGATCAGCAGCAGCCCCACGCCGTAGCCGATCTTAAGGCTCGCCAGATAGATAGCAACACCATCAACTCTCGTGTCCCGGACGCGCTGCGGCACCGAAAGCGCGTTTACGCGCGTCTCGACGCGCTATGGTGACGCTGCGCAGAGCCGGGACCCAGATGACGACACGGCGAAGGTGCGGCGACATGGGCCCCGGGCTCTGCAGCGCACCGCCCGCTGGACGATGCTTCGCATCGCCAGGATGGCGCTGCGCTGCGTCCGGGGCACGAGCGGGAGTTTGTCGCGCACAGTCACCGCGTCGTCATTGCGAGCCAAGCGAAGCAATCCAGAGTCTTTCCGCGGAGAGAATCTGGAGTTGCCTCGCTGCGCTCGCAATGACGGAGTATGAGGCAGCATATCGCGATCCTCCAATGCGCAGCACTCGTAGGATGGGTAGAGCGAAGCGAAACCCATCAACGCTTTCCTCGACGCGGATGCAGGGTTTCGCAAGTGCTCTACCCATCCTACGGCTTTGCAGACACACCTTCGCATCCCCGCGGCGTATTTCGCCCGAGCTCTGCTCCGTCGCTCCCCCTCTCAATCAAGAGCAACTGTGCCGGAAGTAGACCGCTGACCGGCCGGGCTCAAGGCTGGCGCTGGCGCGCCCCCGCCTTCGGCGGCTGACGGCCTTGACCCCCATCCGCTCACCGGTCTGTTGG
>NZ_LGHL01000084.1 GCF_001908205.1 Bradyrhizobium sp. NAS80.1 | reverse complement strand
GCCAGGCCAAGCTCAGCGCGATCGCCAAGCAGCTCAATGAAAGGCCACGAAAGACCTTGCTCTTTCAAACCCCAGCTGAGAAGTTCGCAGAATGTGTTGCGGCGATCAGCTGAACCCGCCGCGCATCCCGGATCTTCGCATCTTCCCGTGTGTTCCAGCTCTGAGCTTTTGCCCACTCGAAGAATATCTCGGGAATGCACGTATTCGGCATGCCGATGCGCGCGCTGGATGCTCTAGCTTACAACGCCGCACTCGACGCCACATCAGGCGATCCTGAAGTTAGGAACACAAACAGGCTCTACGTGCCATTCTGCCACCGTTTGCTCAGGCATACGATCGCGCGCGAAGGTTATGAGTATCGGCTGGAAAGTGAGCCACGCACGCGGTGGCAAAGGTTTTTGAGCGGCTTTAAGTCTTAATCAGGAGGGGGCGTTGGCGAAGAAGGCGAAGAAAGCGAAGAAAGCGAAGAACGTCAAAAAGTCGGCGGTTGGAAAGACAGCCAAAAAAAACGAGGAAAGTTGCAAAGCATCCGGGTGTTCGTCCTCCTCCGAAGTAGGGCGCCCCCCTCGGCAAACTAAGCGCGGGACCGAAGCCCCGCGCCTATCCTTTCATCGCTTCAGCCGGCCGCGATGCGTCATCAACCGTTGCCGATCGCGCTTCCTGTGTGATCGGAGCCGACGCCTCATTTGCTCTTCCCGTATTTGGTGATCTTCCGAAGCGACATCGGCACAGTGTGGATCAGGTTGAGCGCCAGCGATCGGCCCACCACCTCCTGCGGCAATGTGGTGAAGTTCTTTTCCATGTAGAGCAGAAGATCGACCAACGCCTTCGGATCCGCCGGCGCGGTGCTGACGAGCGCATGGCCAACCAACGACAATTCGCGGTAGGCTTCCGCGGTCGCTTCCCGGGCTGCCTCGAGCTGCGCCCCCGATAGGTTCTGGTCCTGGACTGGTATCTCCCACGCGACGGCCTTGGCGTACGCACTGCGCGCCGCGATGTGCCGCCGGATATCTTGCAGCACCCATTGACGATCTCGCGAGGCGGTTTGCTCCCGCGCCTCGGGCTCGGAGATCGGTTCTGGCTGCGAAGTCTGGCGCCAAACGGGCCCGGCAAGCCTTTGGCGCGAGTTCTCACGCTCCGCTAGCATCTCACCTGATTTGCGTCCAGAAGTCCCCCTCGCGGGGCCGCTGGAACGTTTTGCGCGGTGGCGAGTCCCTAGAGGCATCGATCCCTTATTGCTCGAGGATCGACCGATGAACACAGCTGTAGCCTATGCGATCTCGGCCTTCATCGTGAGCTTTGGCCTCTGGATCCTCATTGCTGGCCTAAGCTCTAGCACACCAGCTTTTTGGGCTTGCGTCGCGCTCATCCCCATTGTGATCGGGCTCGTTAGCGCTTTCGGTCCCAAGTAAAAAATCCATCCCCTTCTTCCGCGCACATTTAGGTTGCGACACCGTGCAGAGACTCGCGCCAGTCTTAACGTTGGGGAGGATACAGGTGAGGCTTTTCGCTACGACTGCAATTTTGATTTTTGCGAATTTTGGTTGCTTCGCCCAAGCTCAATCGCCGGAGGCTAAACAGATCAGCGCAAAATTAATCTGCGACGCGTGGACCGGGAATCGCGAAAAGAACCCGGCCTTCCAGATTGATGTCCCTTTTACGCTGACAGACGCCGCTTTGACGGGCGAACGCGTCACATCGTCATCGGGTAACAAAGAGGTTTTCAAAGGACTCATCGCAGACTCGGGCGACATCCTTCTGATTGGCCGCGGGAGTTCGACGAACGGCCTTAGCAAGTGGGCGTGGGAATTCCATGGCAAGTACAATCCAAAGGGCACCAGCACACTGAAAGGTGGGATGAAGAACACAAGCGGCGGGGTCGGCAGTCGGAAATGTGAGATTACATTTTAACAACGGCTATTTCTGCGCCCTTGCTAGTCCCTATTAATCTTCCATTGCTCAAAAGCTACCGCGTCGACGCGCGTCGATTTCCCGCCTACCGCGGCTCCTGAGTCGCGGCGGGTCAAAGGCCGGAAGATGCTGACCCTCTCTAGTATAACTGGGGAAAATCGGCGTTACGTCAGCGCGTCTGCATTTTCCGAATCGATATTCCATGGTCGCTCGCCCAAGCGCCACGTTCAGGGGTGTAGGCGTGAGCCAATTTCTGTCGACGCTTCTGCTAGTTACCGCGGTGGTTCTGACCGTCTGCTTCGGGGTGGCCGCATGGCGCCTCACGGACGAAAGGGATATCGACATCACCGGGAAAGTCCCGCACCTGACTTATGGATGGAAAGCATCACCGTAACGGTAGGCCTTGCGCTCGCTCTCCGGTTGCCGGAAACTACGCGGGGATCTAGAGATGGCCGGGGCAGTCGATAACTTCCTTAAAGTCTGTGTTGCGTTGTCGCTCTTGGGCGCAGCGGGGAGCGTTGGCTACTACTACGCCGTCTACCTCCCGGCGCGAGATGTCCAGATGGACAACGAGCGACGTCTCGACAAGGCGCGCTCCGAGATCGCTAGGAAAGCAGCGGAGGAACGCGCACAGCAGGACCGCGACGCAGCAGACCAACGTCAGGCGCAGGAACGAGCCGCGACGCAAATCCGCTATGAGGCCTGCATTATTCGCACCGAGAGCTCCTACAGCGCGACCTGGGCCACGAACTGCAAGAGTGTTGCCGAGAGAGCTCGAAAGCAACGAGCTGCGTGCACTTTAGCCCCAGCATCCTGTGATTCGATCTACCCTACCCCTGACTCGGGCCCAAACTGCTCCCTACCAAGCGGAATTGCCTCCTCCCTCGAGGTTACTCTCCAACAAGGCAAAGACCGTTGTCTTCAGGAAAGCAAAGCGGGTCTACAGTGACGTTCGCATCCGCGCGTCGGGCGGAGAATACCGTCCTCTCCGTTGAGCGCTGGCGGTGCGTCTCGGGTTCATGTCGCTGACGAGCATCGTACGATTCCGACGCTCAGCAATTTCGTAGCTCGACACCGTAGTTATTTGCGCCGCCTTCTATCGACCTGTCAAAAAATGACGCTCTTACAGGATCTTGTCGCTCTCGGTGTGGAGGAGCGGTGATCCGTCGCAAATGGCACCGCTCAAAGAGTTGCTGCACAGGCATGACGTCCCGTGGGTCCGCTTTGCGCCAAAACCTCCCGGTCTGAGTAGACAGGTTTTAAGCGCTCGGCCCTTCTGTACGATCGAGCGCGCTGCGATACTCCATCAGTGAAGACGCAATGGATTTCGGACTACTCAACCGATCGCACCCGCGCGGCGTAGTTTCCGGTACCGTCAGTGATTAATGGAAACCGACCAATCGTCTGAAGATATGCGGACCCTGCAGGGGTCGCCGAACCTCCCAACGGCGAACCGCTTCCGACTCCTGGATTTGCGAGCTACCCCAGAATTGCTCCGGTCGATAGCATTATGCCTATTGAGGAAGCGCTGAGACTCAAATCTTGGGAAGCATGCGACTGCGTCGCCAGAAGAGCCTCTCAAACAACGGCAAGAGCCCGCTCGGTGTCGCGAGAATGACGACGATCACGACGATGCCATAGATGAAGTAGTGCAGCCCCGGAACCGCGCCGCCTAACTTACCGCGCAGGACCTCGCCCAGGGGTACCAATAACAAGGCTCCCAGCGCCGGACCGTAGGCGCGGCCAAGCCCGCCGACCGTTGCGAAAAGCACAATCTCGATAGTGATCACCGGCGAGGCAAGCAGATAGGGATCCGCGAACGTCAGGTAACGCACATAGGCGGTCCCGACGATGGACGTTAGGACTGCAGAGATGACCATGGCCGTCGTCTTTTGACGCAGGACATTAACGCCGATCGCCTGCGCGGCCTTTTCATTGTCGCGAATTGTCCGCAGATAATAGCCCAATGGCGAATTCAGAATGGCGACATTCACCAACACAATGATGGTTGCGAGCCCCAGCATGACCCAGAATGCTCCGCGACCACCGCCGAACTGAAAATCGAGAAAGTTTCCGGTGTCTTGCGGCAAGAGCAAACCCGACGCGCCACCAAGGAAATCCCAGCCTTCGACAACGATGCTCGCCATCTCTGCGAAAGCCAAGGTGATCAGCACGAACGACAAATGCCCGAGTTGGAAACGAAAATCGATCCACGCGATGATGGCGCCGAGCAAGCCTGCAGTCGCGGCCGCAATCACAAGGCCGGCCCACATATTGATGCCAAGCTTTACCAACAAGGCAGCCGACAGCATTGCTCCGGTTCCGATAAACAAACTATGAGCCAGCGAGATCTGCCCGCTCATGCCGCCCACGATATTCCAGGCCGACGCAAGCGCAACGTACACCAGCGCTATCGTGAGAATATGCGTGTAGTAGCTGGACAGAACCATCGGCAGCATTGCACCGAGCAAAACGATTCCCCACAGCCAGGGCGACGCCAACGTCTTGAAGAAGTCATCCTTGATCATGATGCCCTCCAGGTCAGGCCCTGCGGCCGGAACAGCATGATCAGCACGAAGATGGCGTATGGCACCAAGCGTCCAAGCGTATCTGAGACATAGACCGTGCCCATCGCCTCGGAAATGCCGATCACGAGACCGCCCAACATGATCCCGACAAAATTCGTCATCCCGCCCAGCACAACGACAAGCAGGGTGATCACCGTATATTGCAAACCTTGAGTCGGTTGGATCGGGGTGCCGGGAAGCAGAAGAGCCGCCGCGACCGCGAGTATTCCAATCCCAAGTGCGAAGGTCATGACCTGGACCCGACCCACATCGATCCCCATCAGCGCAGCCGCGTGCGCATTCTGATGCACGGCACGGATCGAACGGCCGAAATCCGTCGACCGCAGCATCACATAGAGGCCGATCGCCATGGCGAAGGCGACGGCGCACGCGATCACGTGCGCCAGCCTCAGCACCACATCACCAAGAATTATGAGCTTGGACTCGACGATCGACGGGGTGCGTGCAGGCTGTCCACCGAAGATCATGAGAATGCCGTTCTGCAGGACCAGGCTTAGTCCCAGCGTCAACTGCACCACCATGAGAAACTTGTAGCCGACCATCGGCCTCAGCAGAAACCTATAGACCAGGGCGCCGATCGCAGTCATGACGGGAATGGTAATGAGAACCGACACGTAAGGATCAAGCGAGAAGGCTGAAAACAGGGCGAGGCACATGAACATGGCGAGCGAGATGAAGTCGCCATGCGCGAAATTAACCACGCCGCTCACGCCATAGACGAGGCCCATGCCGAGCGCGAGGAGCCCATAGGTGCTCCCGATAAAGACTCCCTGCGCCAGCGCCTGCCATAGTTCGCTCAATTGCGCCTCCCTTTTACAAGCCGAGATAGGCCTGTCGCGTCCGGGGATCGTTCTTCACGACCTCCGCCGCGCCTTCGACTGCGATATGACCGCGTTCGAGTACATAGCAACGCTGCGCATGTCGCAGCGTCAAATTGAGGTTCTGCTCGACCAGAAGCATGGTCAAACCGTCTTTGTGCAGCTGATCGACGATTCCGAAAATATACTGCACAAAGAGAGGCGATAGGCCGAGCGAAGGCTCGTCAAGCATCAACACGCGGGCCTCAGCCATCAGGCCGCGGCCGATCGCCAACATCTGCTGCTCGCCTCCGGACAGCGTGCCCGCCGGCTGGGACAGCCTTTCCTTCAGACGCGGAAACAAGGCTAGCACCTTCTCCATCTGACGCGGCCGGAGCGGTCGTGCACGATCGCAAAACCCGCCGAGCAGCAGATTCTCGCGAACACTCATCTCTGGAAACACCAAACGTCCTTCGGGGACCTGGATGATTCCCATCTCGACACGCTGCATCGGCGTTGCGCGCGTCACGTCGCGCCCGTCAAAAATGATGCGGCCCGCCATTGGCGTCACTATGCCGGACAGACTGTTTATCAACGTCGTTTTGCCGGCGTTGTTTGCTCCCAGCAACCCGACGGTTTCGCCGCGATCTAGTCTAAGCGAGATATCGCGCAGGATCGGAGTGCCCGCATAGCCTGCCACGAGGCCTTCGACTTCAAGCATCGAGATGCTCTCCGAAATAGGCCTCGACTACCTTGCTATCCTTGACGATCTCTTCTGGCGCCGCCTCCGCGATCTTCTCTCCGAAATTGATCACCACCATACTGGTGGCCAACCGCATGATCACCGGGATGACGTGTTCGACCATCACGAAGGTGACACCCTGCCGGTTCAGCTCCCTGATGATGCCGATCGGAGCCTCTGTCTCGGCCATGGTCAAACCCGCCATGACCTCGTCGAGTAGAATACATTGTGGATCTGTTGCCACGCACTTGGCGAGCTCAAGCAGCTTCTTGTCCTGGAGCGAAAGGGTCGCAGGCGTCTCATCGAGCTTCTTGCCAAGCCCGACCCGCGTCAGCACGTCGGCGGCATAGTCGGTCGCCTCACGGATCGGACGGCGCGTTAGCGCGGCCGTGGTCACGACATCGAGCGCCGTCATGTCGGCAAAAGTTTGCACGATCTGAAAACTGCGTACCAGACCGCGGCGCGTCAGCTTATCAGGCGAAATGCCGGTAATCCGCACACCATCGAAGTGAACGTCACCGCTTGACGGTCGGATAAAGCCGGAAATTACGCCGAACAGCGTAGTCTTGCCGGCTCCGTTCGGACCGATAATGCCGAGAATACCGCCCTTTTCGACCGCAAAACTCACGCCGTTCAGCGCAAGAAGGCCGCCGAACCGTTTGCTGACCTTGTCGACCTCGAGTAGCGCCACGGTGAACTCAGGTCCGGGCCCGCGGCGCAGCCTGCGCAAACTCCTTCGGAAAGACCACTTCCTGTCCCTGGTCGGGCAACCACTGAACCATCATGGCCGATCCATCCTTGAGCAGGCGGTCGTCGGCGAACTGCAGGCCTTTCGGCTTGGCGACATAGAGATCAGGATCGCCGAACGGCATGTCGAATTTCTTGAAAGCATCCAGCAAAGCATCGCTTTCGAGCGACGAAGAGGCTTCCAGCACCCGTTGCAGCACGCGAGCGGCCTGAGCGTATTGAATGGCACCCTGCCCGATCCGGTCCAGCTTGGCGACATCGCGCAGCTCCGTCACGACCTTCTGCATGGAATCGATCTTGGCACCCGCGCTAAATCCGGTCATCGCGAAGAGATTGCGCGTGAGGACGGCCTTGCCGACTTCAGGTCCAAGATCCTTCCACAGCGAGAGGTCGGAATAGCCGCCCGTACCGCCGACAAAAATGCTGCCATGATAATTGAGATTGAAGCGAGCTTGATGCAGCAGGATACCGTCTCGTGGCGTCACCAGCCCTGTCACGATGTCCGGCTTGAGCGACCGGATACGGATCATCGCAGAGGTCTGATCCTGCGCACGGGTGTCCAGTGGCGCCTCGCCGATGATCTCGATGCCGCTTGCCTTGAGCTTTGGCACGAGGAAGGAATTGACCTGCTGCCCCGCCTCGTAGTTCGAGTAACTCATCACTGCGGTCTTGATCGGAAACTTGTTGTCGCGCAAGGAGACGATGAAGTCGTGCATCGTCTGCGCGTAACCGCGGTCGTATGGGTAGCCGAGCGAGAACATATAGTTCGAATGAGCACCGCCGGCCCAGATCGAGAGCGTCGGCACCTTCAGCTCGTCGAGCACCGGCGTCAGCGCCAGCATCTGAGCGCTGAGGATCGTGCCGGTCAATAGTTGAACCTTCTCTTCCGTGATCAACCTGCGCGCTTCGGTCGCAGTGCGGGCGGGCTGGCTGGTGTCGTCCGCCTGGATCAACTGGATTTTTGCGCCCCCCTTGCTCTTGATCCCGCCGCCATCGTTGATCTTCTTGATCATGTATTCGAGCGCAGGCTGCCCTTCCTGGGCATACGCCGAAAGGCCACCACTCATCGAATTGATGACACCGATCTTGATCGCGGCCGCTTCGGCGCTAGCGCGCCGAACCCAGGGAGCCGCGACCGTTCCGAGCACAAGACTTGTTGTGCCGATACCAAATGTGCGTCGAGTGATGGACAAGGCGTTCCTCGGTTCTTGCTGTTGTTGACGGCGCTTATACGCGATCTCTAAATCGGGTCCCAGCTAAAAATGTCCGCGGAGCGATCCAGCTTGTAGAACGAGCCCTTGAGCGCGGGCATCGCGTGTTCAGCAATGGTCTCGGTGGTCCAGCCTTCGCTCCGCTGCACGGATCGGATCGGGCGAGACTGTCCCATCAGGAAGATTTCATTCATCCGCACCGCGAAGATCTGCCCGGTCACATCCTTTGCGGCATCCGTGAGCAGAAAGGCCGACAGCGGCGCGATCTTTTCCGGGCCCATCTGTTTCATCCGTTCAACGCGGGCCTTCTCGGCGTCCGTCTCCGTTGGGATCGTGCCGATCAGGCGGCTCCAGGCAAACGGCGAGACGCAGTTCGAGCGAACGTTGAACCGGTTCATGTCGAGTGCGATCGACTTGGAAAGCCCGACGATGCCGAGCTTGGCCGCGGCGTAATTCGCCTGGCCGAAGTTGCCGATCAGGCCCGACGTCGAGGTGAAGTGCACGAAGGAGCCGCTCTCCTGCTCGCGGAAGATCCGCGCCGCGGCGTGCGAGACGTAGAACGAGCCCATCAAGTGAACCTTGATGACGGCCTCGAACGCTTCCACGCTCATCCGATGGAAAATTGCGTCTCGCAGAATACCGGCGTTGTTCACAACACCATCGAGCTTTCCGTAAGCATCGACGGCCTGCTTGACGATCTTGCTGGCCGGAATTGCTTCCGCAACGGTCTCGAAATTGGCGACCGCGGTCCCGCCGGCCTTGCGAATTTCTTCCACAACCTCTTCCGCAGGCGCGGCGTTGGTGCCAGCGCCATCCGGCGCGCCGCCGGGGTCATTGACCACGACCTTGGCGCCCTCGGCGGCGCAGAGCAGCGCGATTTCTCGGCCGATACCACGGCCGGCGCCGGTAACAATGACGACCTTGTCCTGAAGTGATTTGGCCACAACTATCTCCTGCTCAGCGCTCGTTCGTGAAGATGATGGTGCCACTTGCCGCGAACATGCCGCCGACGCCGTGACACACCGAAATCCTGGCGCCCGGCACCTGGGCCGGCGCAATGCCGCGCATCTGGCGCACGCTCTCCTGAAGCGCGTACATGCCGTACATGCCTGAATGCATGTAGGAGAGCCCGCCGCCATTGGTGTTGAGCGGCAGCTTGCCGCCGGGCCGCGTGTTGCCATCGGCAATGAACTTGCCGGTCTCCTCATGCGGCATGAAGCCGAGGTCGCCGAGGCCGAACAGCGGCAGATGCGCAAAGGCATCGTAGATCATGAGATGGTCGACGTCCTTGTGCGCGATGCCGGCTTCCTCGAACGCGAGCGGACCTGCGACCTTGAAGGCGCGGGAGGAGTTGAAGGTCTCCATCTGGCTGACCATCGGCGTCTCCACGCTCTCGCCGGTACCGAGGATGTAGACCGGCTTCTGCGGGAAATCTTTCGCGCGGTCGGCCGAGGTCAGGATCAGCGCGCCGCCGCCGTCGGTGACGAGGCAGCACTGCAGCAGGCGAAACGGATAGGCAATCATGCGCGAGTTCAGGACGTCGGCGACCGTGATCGGATCCTTCATCATGGCGCGTGGGTTCTTCGCCGCCCATTCGCGCTGTGCTACCGCCACCGAGGCGATCTGCTCATGGGTGATGCCGTAGGTCTTCATGAAGCGCAGCACGGGAATCGGGAACATGCTGGGCGGGCCGTAGACGCCGTACGGCGCCTCGAACTGACCTTGCAGGCTGTCGGCGGGGATCGAGCGCGGCAGCTTGCCGATCATCGACTTGCCGCTCTCGGCATGGGTGATCAGCACGGTCTTGCACAGGCCGGCCTCGATCGCCGCCGCGGCATGGCGAACATGCAGCATGAAGGAGCAGCCGCCGACCGAGGTGCCGTCCACCCAGGTCGGCTTGATGCCGAGATAGTGGCAGACCTGCTGCGGTGTTTCGACCGCGGTGGCGAAGCCGTCGATGTCGGACAGCTTCAGCCCGGCGTCGGCGATGGCATTGAGCGCCGCATCCGCATGAAGCTGGAGCTGCGACGTGTTGGGGATGACGCCGAGCTCGGTGGTCTCGGCCGCACCGACGACGGCAACCTGGTTCCTGCGCATTGGCCTATCCCTTCGCCGGACGGAACACGGGAAGCGTGATCTTGTCATCGAGCTTCTCGAAGGCGACCTCAAGCTTCATGTCGAGCTCGAGCGCCTCCGGCGTTTGCGGACAGTCGATGATATTGCTCATCATCCGCGGCCCTTCGTCCAGCTCGACCACCGCGATCGCGTAAGGCGGCGTGAAGCCGGACGCGGCCGGACGATGGTTGATCACGTAGCTGTAGAGAAAGCCCTTGCCGCTCGCCCTGAACGCGGAGACCTTGCGCGAGGCGCAGGACGGACAGAATGGGCGCGGCGGGAAGTAGACATGTGCGCAGGCGTCGCAGCGCTGCAGGCGGAGTTCGCCCGCCTTGGCGCCATCCCAGAAATGCTGGGTCTCCGGCGTCGGCTTCGGGCGTGCGCGCATAGGCTCCGGCATTCGTATCCTCCTTGCTGCAAAAAATCGCTCTCCGGATTTCTTGCTTGCAATGGACTTGCCATGCAGGACCACAAATGTCAATTTTGCGAAAATCAATTTCGCAAATGAGACGCAGGGTCGAAATGTCTATTCCGCAGACGATCTACACGCCGGACCATCAGCTTTTCCGCACCACGGTAAAAAAGTTCATTGAGCGCGAGATCGCGCCTTTTCACGCGCAGTGGGAAAAGGACGGTGTCGTCGACCGCAACCTGTGGCGACTCGCCGGCGAGGCCGGCCTGCTCTGCACCTCGATACCCGCGCAGTATGGCGGCGGCGATGGCGACTTCCTGCATAGCGCGATCGTGACCGAAGAGCTTTCGCGCGCCGTCTTCAATGGTCCGGGCTTTCGCGTGCACTCGGACATTGCGGCCTTCTACATTCTCCATCACGGCAGCGAAGCGCAACGCCAGAAGTGGCTGCCTCGTATGGCGTCGGGAGAGACCGTTGCGGCAATCGCAATGACCGAGCCCGGCGCGGGAAGCGATCTCCAGGCCATCCGCACCACGGCGATTCGCGATGGCGGCTCCTTCGTGGTGAACGGTTCGAAGACCTTCATCACCAACGGCCAGCTCGCCGACCTCGTCATCCTCGCCTGCAAGACCGACCCGCGCGGCGGATCCAAAGGCATCAGCCTGCTTCTGGTTGAAGGCAACAGCGTCGGCTTTTCGCGCGGACGAAACCTCGAAAAGCTGGGTATGAAGGCGCAGGACACGTCCGAATTGTTCTTCGACAACGTCCGAGTGCCCGCCGAAAACCTGCTCGGCGAGGAAGGGCGTGGCTTCCGCTATCTCATGAGCGAGCTTCCCCAGGAGCGCCTGCTGGTCGCAATCACGGCGATCGCGGGAGCGGAAGCGGCGATTGAATGGACGATCGATTATACCCACCGCCGCGAGGCGTTCGGCAAACCGTTGGCGGACTTCCAGCACAACCGGTTCCGGCTCGCCGAAATGAAGACGGAAGTTCAGATCGGCCGTGTCTTTCTCGACAAATGCATGGAACTGCATCTGCAGGGCAGTCTGAGCATCGAGGCTGCGGCGATGTGCAAATACTGGTCGACCGAACTGGAATGCCGCGTGGTGGACCAATGCGTCCAGATGCATGGCGGCTACGGCTACATGCTGGAGTATCCGATTACGCGCGCCTACGCGGATGCGAGGGTTCGGCGGATCTACGGCGGCTCCAATGAGATCATGCGCGAACTCGTCGCAAGGTCGCTGCAACCGGCTTCGTGAAGCCATCCAGGAGCACTGGGGAGGTAACGAGGATGGGCACGACAGACGGCCTGATCAGCGGCACGCGCTCACGCCAATTCGACGTCGTCGGGGAACGAGTACGGCGTATCGCCGGCGGCCTGCGCAGACTGGGCATCCGGCCTGGCGATTGCGTCTGCATCCTGATGCGCAACGATCTGGTTTTTATTGAAGTCACCTACGCCATCATGCTGATCGGCGCGTATGCGGTGCCGATCAACTGGCATTTCAAGCCCGAAGAAGTCGCTTACGTTGTTGGCGACACCGGAGCCGGCGTCCTGGTAGGGCATGCGGATCTGCTGCAGGCGCTGGGCGACGCCATTCCCGATCGCGTGCGCCAGTTCCGTGTCGATGTGCCGCAGGAGATCGCCACCAGTTTCAGCGTCGAGACCACGTCGTCGGCGGGCGAGGACTTCGAGGCCTGGCTTGCCGACCAGAAGCCCTATGACGGGCCGTCGATGCCGGCTCCTGCCAGCATGATCTACACGTCGGGCACGACAGGACATCCAAAAGGCGTTCGACGCGACCCGCCGTCTCCGGACCAGGTCAAGACGAACGAGCGGGTGCGTGAAACTGTCTATGGCCTGAGGCCGGGCACTCGCGCCCTCCTCCCCGGCCCGCTTTATCATTCTGCCCCGAACGCATTCGCGCTGCGCGCCGGACGTCTTGGCGGCGCGCTGGTGCTGATGCCGCGCTTCGAAGCTGAATCAGTGCTCGCATTGATCGAAAAGGAGCGGATCGACTGCGCGCTGATGGTGCCGACGATGTTCGTGCGACTATTGCGGCTGCCTCAGTCCGTGCGCGCCAAATACGATCTGTCTTCGCTACGTCACGTCGTTCACGCGGCAGCCCCCTGCCCGCCCGACGTCAAGCGACAGATGCTCGACTGGTGGGGACCGGTGATCTACGAATATTACGGCAGCACCGAATCCGGCGCTATTACCTTCGCGACGCCGGATGACGCCCGGCGCAAGCCCGGTACAGTCGGCCGCGTTCTCGACGGATGCGAGTTGAGATTTTCGAACGGCAAGGATGGATGGCTTTCCGCCGGCGAAGTCGGCGAAATTTACAGCAGAACCAGCTATAATCCCGATTTCACTTACCAGAATCAGCCCGAACGCCGCCGCGAGATCGAACGCGACGGCCTCATCACTAGCGGTGACGTCGGCTATATCGATCAGGATGGCTACGTCTTTATCTCCGATCGCAAACGCGACGTGGTGATTTCCGGCGGCGTCAACATCTATCCGGCCGAAATCGAGGCAGCATTGCAGTCGCTCCCGGGCGTCCACGATTGCGCCGTGTTTGGCATTCCGGACGACGAATTTGGTGAAGCGCTTATGGCGGTCATTCAGCCCATCGCCGGCACGATTCCCGACTTGAATGAAATCCGCGCCGGCCTGAAATCCATGCTCTCGAACTACAAGGTGCCCAAATATTTCGAGATCATGTCCTCGCTCCCGCGCGAGGACTCCGGCAAGATCTTCAAGCGGAGGCTGCGCGACCCCTATTGGCAGAAATCAGGCCGGAGCATCTGAAATGCCTATGCCGGGGCGACGCCTGCACGGCCATTGTTGATGACGACGATGTTGCGCTCGGCGACCTTGGCGCGGAACGAGACCTCGCCAACGCCGTCATTCCAGGCTTCGGTGACGATCGTCTCGCCGGGATAGACGGGTGAGCTGAAGCGAACCTGCATCTTCGTCAACCGTGTCGGCTCGCCATTGCAGACCATGTCAACCAATGCACGGCACACCACCCCGAATGTGCAAAGGCCGTGCAGGATCGGCTTTTCGAAGCCGCCCCGTTTCGCGACCGACGGATCCGCATGGAGAGGGTTATAGTCGCCCGACAGACGATAGATCAGGGCAGCCTGCGGCAGCGTCTTGATGCTGGACACAATGTCTGCGGCCCGTTCCGGCACAGGATGCGGCGCCGGCAACGGACCGGACGGCCCACCGAAGCCGCCGTCGCCGCGGAGCATCGTCGTCGACGTCAGCCGGCACAGCAGTTCGCCGGATGCCTGATCAAACACATCGCGCTCGGACAGCAGCACCGCGCCCTTGTCGGCCCCCTTGTCGACAAGGCCGGTCACGCGCGAACGCCCGACCACCGAGCCCTTCGCGGGCAAAGGCTTGAATATCTCAAAGCCCTGCTCGCCATGCAGCACCTTGCGCCAGTCGGCACCGGTTCTGGAATCTCCGATCCAGAAGCCGGGATATCCCAGCACCACGGCCATCGATGGCAGAACCTTGAGGCCATCCTCATAGACATACTGCAGCTGACGCGCATCGAGCGGATCCGAGCCCAGACCGACACCCAGCGCGTAGAGCATCGTGTCGCGCTCGGTGTAGGTCTGCTCGATGGTGGGAATGGGCCAGTTGCGCAGTGCTTGGGGGTCGATTGTCATGGTCGGCGTTTCCTGTTGGCCTGCGACGAACTTGCCATCGACGTCCAAGGAAGACAATATGCGAAATCGATTTTCGCACTTGTGCAGTTGACGAAGCAGACGGTTTGCAGAACAAACCATTCGGGACAAGGCGCACGCGACGGTGATGTGCCGCTGGAGTTGAAAATGACGAGCAAGAAGCGAGATCCCCGGACTGGTAGCGCCAGCCCGGCCGGATCGACAAAGACGGCCGGCAAGTCGTCAGGTGGCGACGCCAAGGCCAGACAGCGCATGGCCAAGCAGCAATTGCAGCGCGCGACCAGACGTCCACGATCCACAGAAGCCGAAGCTGACGATGCCGGCGGCCGGCTCTTCGTGTCTGCGCTTGCGCGCGGTCTCGACGTCCTCAGCGCGTTTCGCGCCGGCGATCGGGCGCTCGGCAACCAGGAGCTTGCGGAACGAACCGGCCTTCCGAAGCCGACCATCTCCCGGATCACGCACACACTGACGCAGCTCGGCTACCTCGCCTACGACGCGCGATCAACGACCTATCAACTGGGCGGTCGTGCCATATCGCTGAGCTATGCTGCGCTGGCCAATCTGGATGTTCGCAATATCGCGCGGCCCATCATGACGGAACTGGCGGAGACCAACAATCTGCATGTGGCGCTCGGCACGCGCGACCAGCTGATGATCCTGAACGTCGAGACCTGCGAGGGGCACGGCCTGGTTGGCCTGCGATTGCCGTCAGGGTCGCGCGTACCGATGGCGATCACCGCGATCGGAAAGGCCTATCTCGCCGCCATCAAGGATGATGAGCGCGGCAAGATCCTGTCCGAGATCCGCAAGCAGCACGGAAGCGAGTGGCGAACCATCGAGAGTTCGATCGAACGCTCAATCCGCGAAATCGACGAACGGGGTTTCTGCACGTCGGCCGGCGAGTGGCGTAAGGACATCAACGCGGTCGGGGCCGCTATCATTTCACCGGGCGGCGGAACCGTCTATGCGTTGAGCTTCGGCGGACCAGCCTATCTGGTCTCGCACCAACAGCTCGACCACGAATATGGCCCTGCTATCGCCGCTGCCGCGAGAAGGATCAGTGCCTCACTCGGTGCCTGAGACCTCGCCGGGACGAGCGGTCGTCAACTTACCCGACGTGCATGCCCTTCCCAGTACGGCTTGCGCAACAATTCCTTGTTGACCTTGTTGGCACTCGATAGCGGCAGCGGATCGTCCCGGAATTCGACGCTGCGCGGACATTTGTAGTCCGCGATGATCGTTCGACAATGCGCGCTGATCTCGGCTGCCGACAGTGACGTCCCCGGACGCAGGACGATAACGGCGTGAACGGCCTCTCCCCATTTCGGGTGTGGAATGCCGACGACGGCACATTGCAGAACGCCGGGGTGCGACCCCACGGCATTCTCGACCTCAACGGAATAGACGTTTTCGCCTCCGGTGATGATCATGTCCTTGATGCGATCGGAGACGTAGAGATAGCCATCTACATCGAAATAGCCAGAATCGCCGGTGTGCATCCAGCCGCCCTTCAACGCTTTTGCCGTGAGCTCCGGCTGGCGCCAGTAGCCCATCATGACCATTGGACCGCGCACCTGGATCTCTCCGATCTCGCCGGGCTTCACCTCCCGATCGTCCGCATCTGCGATACGCACCTCCGCCGACACGATGGGCCGACCGGCCGACCGTAGGCGATGCCGTGGCGCAGACGACAGATGATCTTCGGGCTGGAGGATTGTCGCAACCGGCGACAGTTCCGTCATCCCGTATGATTGCGCGAAGCGAATTCCCGGAAAGCGGCGAAGACACTCGCAAAGTACAGCCTCTGGCATCGGCGAAGCGCCATAGGTGATCAGCTTCAGGCTGGACAGATCGTAGCTGTCGAGATCGGGCAATTGCAGGATCATGCCGAGCATCGTTGGAACGAACGTCGCGACGGTCACCTTGTTCCGGGCAATCGCTTCCAGGACGTCGGATGGCGTGAAGCGGGGAATGACGACATGTTGCCCGCCCATCAGCGACGTCGTGTAGACCCGCGCGCCAGCGCCCAGATGAAACAGCGGCCCGGCGTGAAGAGCGATGGTCGTCTCATCAAAGCCGAAGCTCATCGAGGTCACGATAGCATTGACCCAGAGATTACGGTGGCTCAGCATCACGCCCTTGGCTTTGCCGGTGGTCCCGCCCGTGTAGAAGATGCAGGCCAGATCGTCACCGCCTCTCAGCGCATCCTCGCAACATGCGGATTCCGCGATCAACGCTTCACAATCGTAGGCACGCGGCAAGCCACTCGCGCCTGATGTCACCACCAGCGCGACCAGGGAGGAACAGGCCTCCATAAGCTGCGTCGCCTGCTCCAGGAATGCGCCGTCACAGACCAGTAGCAACGGCTCGGCGTCCCTGACCTGCTCAACCATCTCGGCAATGGAAAAGCGCGAATTGACGGGCACGGCGATGCCTCCGGCCCACAATGCCGCGAAATAGCATTCGATATAATGATTGCCATTGGTGGCGAGGATCGCGACGCGTTCTCCAGGCTTGACACCGAGCTTGCGGAACGAGGCCGCTAGCCTGGAAATTCGGTCCACCACCTCGGCGTGGGTCAGGCGAAGCTCCCCGGAGACCAGTGCCGTCTGCCCGCCCCTGAAAGAAGCCGATTTGCGGAGACCTGCCGTAAGATTCATTGTTCTTCTCCGCTCCCTGTCGTTTGGATCAATCTAGCACTGCGAAAATGAATTTCGCAAATCTGGAGACATGCTATAGAGAACAAAATCATTGCGGTAGGGATGGAGACCGGAAGATGTCCAATCAGACGCAGGACGCAGAAGCCGTCATATTCGAACGTCACGACGACGTTGTCGTGGTGCGGCTCAACAGTCCCGCCACACGGAATGCGCTCGAGCCCCGTGTCAAACAGAAGCTGGAAACCGGAATTCCCGAACTGCTCGGCGACGAGACTATCCGCTGCCTGGTTATCACGGGTACCGGCGATGCCTTCTGCGCGGGCGGAGACATTAACAGCATGGGCGAACGTGAAGCCCCCAGTGTCCGAAAGCGGATGCAGGCTACGCATTCATGGGCCAAGCGGCTCCTGACGGCGGAAAAGCCGATCGTGGCTGCCGTCAACGGCGCGGCTGCAGGCGCGGGCTTTTCGCTCGCATTGCTCTGCGACATCGTTCTCGTTTCCGATAAGGGCTATTTTCGAGCGGCCTTCCCGGGTCTCGGCGCAGCCCCGGATCTTGGTCTCGCATTGACGCTGCCACGAGCCATCGGATCTTCCCGGGCAAAGGACATCCTTCTGACCAACCGTCGCGTCGAGGCTGCTGAGGCTGCATCGATAGGTATCGCCAAGCGGGTGGTACCAGCTGCGAACCTGATGAAGGATGCGATATCGCTTGCCAATGATCTGGCAGCCGGCCCAGCGACGTCCCTCGGCTTGACCAAGACGTTGGTGAACGGCGCCTATGGAACAGTCGAGGATTTTTTCGGTGCAGAAGCCTTCGCGCAAGGAGTAGCGTTCGGCAGCCGCGAATTTGCCGAAGGAGTCGATGCATTCCTACAGAAACGAAAGCCCGATTTTCGGAAGGCTGTGCGGAATAGATAGGCGACCACATTCCGAACAGCCGACTCTGCAGGCGTTTGCCGAAATGATCGGATCCCTTACGGCACCGACCTTCCATTCGCACCGGCCGACGTCGCTGCATCCTTCACCGGCAAGCTGGACGCGTATGACGGCCTCACGGCCGACGAGCACGGGGCAATCAACCACCACAATGCCTCAACGCTGTTTCCGCGCCTGTCACGAGCGGCGACTTGATATGAACAATGTAACCGACGCCTGCCCCTCACAAGTCGGTTACATCACTTCCTCTGCCTTTTGTGTCATGACTTCCCGGACAGGCACACCGAACCTCGGGTGCGTCTTACTGCGCCAGCGCAGCGACTCTTTCCCCGTTTTGTGACTATGTCGTTCCCGCGACGTTCGAGCTCCCCATGCGGGTGGTCAGGCCTTGCCGAAACTCGCTTTCCAGCACACCGCTCCGGTGTTGCGCAGGGGGCGCGACACTCCGCTTCTTGTTTTTGAACTCCATGCCGGAGTCGTCTCCCTGTCCGCGCAATCCCCAAGGAATCTTCTCGAATTGAAGCGCAGGTAGCGCCGATGTACCGATAGGTTGGCTCGCAAAGGGCCCCGGTTCAAGGCCCGCTGTTTCTCACGAGGCGCAAACAGCGAGACAGATACAATGGGACTGCGTGTGGTTCGTCCGTGCAACGCACCGCTTTGGGCTAATAGCTGCCGGTGCGCCGGCGCCCCGGATCGTGCCCCGTGGCGTGGTGTAGCTAGCGGCCGGTCACCGCCAATTTTCCGGCGGGTCGGAAGGCATCAGCCTGCCACGGCGGGCAGACCGACGATCGGATCATCGCTCAATGGCGCGATGGTTTCCAGCGTCATGTAACGGGCGCGCTGGACCGCCCACTCGTCGTTCTGTTCGAGCAGGATCGCGC
>NZ_LGHL01000083.1 GCF_001908205.1 Bradyrhizobium sp. NAS80.1 | reverse complement strand
CCAGTTGAAGCAATCAAATATCGAAAGATATCCATTCCGGCTTTGGCTGCCTGATCGATAAAGAAGCGAACCACATTGTCAGGGTAGTTCGTATAGCCGACACCATTTGCACCTCGGAGCAGCATCTGTGTGAGAATATTGGGTGCTTTCGCCCTAATCTGGGCCAATGGTTCCCAAGGATCCTCGGACAAGAATCTCATCGCGACGTCAAAAGTCGCTCCGCCCCAACATTCAAGCGACAGCAAATTCGAGAGACCGGCCGCGTAAGATGGCGCAATGCTCACAATGTCCCTGCTTCGAACGCGCGTCGCCAGCAGCGACTGGTGCGCATCGCGCATGGTTGTATCGGTTATTAGAAAGCGAGTCTCGGACTTCATCCATTCAGCGAAGCCTTTGGGCCCGAGACGCTCAAATATCTGACGCGTACCGGGTTCAACAGAAGAGTCAAAACTCGGAATGCTGGGTTCTCGCGCCTCTGCGGATGGTCGCGCACGTCCCTTGACGTCCGGATGGTCATTGACGGTAACTTCGGCGATCCACGCCAGAAGCTTCGTTGCGCGGTCCTGGCGGCCTTGAAAATCGAAGAGCGCCGGCGTCTGGTCAATAACCGGGTCGTATAGTCGCAAGCGCGGAATTTGGGTGCATCGTGACATTATGCAAAAACGCGAGATTGGTTGCGATCCCACGAATGCGATACTCGCTCAGCGCCCTCGCCATCCGATCGATAGCCTCGCTGGATGTCGGTGCCCACGCCGTCACCTTTTCGAGCATCGGATCATAGAACTGGGTCACAACCGCACCGGGATAGGCGCTACCACCATCGACGCGAATACCGAAACCGGCCGCGCCCCGGTAGGTCGAGATACGACCACAATCGGGTGTAAAGTTGTTCTCGGGATCCTGCGTGGTGATCCGGCACTGCAATGCGTGACCTGACAATCGAATATCAGCCTGCGCCGGAATGCCGGTTTCCTTCGTATTACCGATTTGGCCGCCTTCCGCGATCCTGATCTGCGCCTTCACGAGATCGAGACCCGTCACGACTTCCGTCACGGTGTGCTCGACCTGAATTCGCGGATTGACTTCGATGAAGTAGAAGTCGTCGGTATCCACGTCTAAAAGGAATTCAACGGTGCCTGCCCCGACATACTGCGTACTTCTGGCGATCTTCAATGCGGATTCACACAGCGCCTCGCGCGCGGCACCATTCAAATATGGCGCCGGCGCCCGCTCGATTATTTTTTGGTTTCGTCGCTGGATGGAACAATCACGTTCGAACAAATGCACGACGTTGCCATGCTTATCTCCCAGAATCTGGACCTCGACGTGCCGAGCGTTCCGCACCAGCTTTTCTAGATAGACTTCATCCTTGCCAAACGCCGATTTGGCTTCCCGTTTAGCTCACTTTACCGCGTCGACCAGTGTGTCTTCCGTATCAATGGGCCGCATGCCGCGCCCACCACCACCCCATGACGCTTTCACCATTATCGGAAAGCCGACGGCTTTAGCTGCCCACAATATTGCTTCTGGATCGTCCGGCAGTGGACCACTTGCCGGCGTAACCGGAATGCCGCAGGAGATCGCCAAATTGCGCGCCTTCACCTTGTTGCCCAGCATTCGCATGGTCGCAGGTGACGGACCGATAAAGGCGATATCCTCGTGAGCACAAGCGGCGGCGAACTCGGGGCTCTCTGCGAGAAATCCGTAACCCGGATGAATAGCATCGATTTGATGGTCTTTTGCGACGCGAATTAGCTCATCGATGGAAAGGTACGCTTGAATTGGCCCCCGCCCCTTGCCGATCAAGTAAGCCTCATCCGCCTTGAAGCGGTGCAGAGAGAGCTCGTCTTCTTCCGCATAGACGGCAAATGTTCTAATCCCCAGTGCCGTCGCGGCGCGAAATACCCTTATCGCGATTTCCGAGCGATTTGCTACGAGCAGACGCCGGATCATTCTATCCGTTCCTCAAAAATGGTTGGCAACCGCACTGGCAAGACAAGCCTTGATAGCTTAAGTGCGCGGGGCGGCGTCCCCGTCGCATTCGCTGCAGGCTTTTGCCCGCGCAAGTATCCGCTTTGCGTTCAGGCGGACAGGCTCATCGATCATCTTTCCGCCAATGGACACGACTCCCGTGCCGTCCAGCGGGATCGACTCCGCCCATTCCAGCTCCGACTTGGTCGGATGGAATCCGGCACGAGTGGGACTGATTTGGCGCGGATGAATACAAAGCTTCCCGCCAAACCCTAGGGATGCCGCATAGCGAGCGTCGTCCGAAATGCGGGCAGTATCATCGATTTCGAGGGTGACACCGTCGAGCGGCGGAGGCAGATTCGATAGTCGCGACGCTAAAACGAGATCGCTGCGAGCACATAACAGCGATTCTCGTTCATGGCTGCAGCCCAAGTCTGCCACGAAATCAATCGATCCAAACGCAAGCCGATCCGCGACCACAGCGATAGACTTGCACTCCGAAAGTCCACGGGCCGATTCAACGATGGCGAAGATGGCCACGTCCCCCAAAGCGGCGCGGATGGAACTCACCTCCCCGGCTGATTCAACTTTTGGGACCATTACGCCCGCCAGAGGCAGTCCCTCAATCGCTTTAAGGTCGGACGAGAACCAAACGGTCTGCGGACCATTTATTCTTACGATTGTGCGCGACGGGAGCGGGCCGGAGAGAGAAATTCTAGCGCGAGCCTTTTGGGACGGCGACACCGCATCCTCTAGATCAATAATTACCGCGTCTGCCCCCGATACCGCGGCCTTCGCGAATCGCTCCGGTCGATCGCCAGGTACGAAAAGTGGAGCAATGCAGGCCGCGACAGCCGGAGTTACCATTGACCAGTCGCGATCATGACGCGCCCTCCATTTTCATCGGCGACCACAGTCGAGACGTCTCCACAGGCCACAACACTGCGCGGAGACCCGAACGATAGGTCATCTTTGGACCGCTCCAAACGATTTCGTTCTGATTTCAGAAATGTTCGAACAGCATATCGGTCTGCTGCGGTGGTGGACACGGCCGGAGAAAAGATCCCGTCGGCGCGTTCGGCATGAGGCGGCCCAGCCAGACATTCGGGTTCACCGCGACGGCGGTGGCGCGTAGACGTAGTGGTCGAGCCGCAGCCAGATTACTGCGGAGCAGTCCACCATGTGCGTGACGCCATCTCAAAGGTCGACGTCCTTCGTTTCTGGCCCCAGGCCGGCGCCGAGCGCACCGATCAGTCCGCCGAGACACAGCAGAAGTACTGGTGCGAGGTGGAATGGCATGATTTTGCCGATCCAGTTCAAATAGAAGGCATAGAAGGACGGGATGATGACCGAAAGACTGTAGCCGAAGCCGAACCCGGTCGCGCGTACGTCTGTAGCAAAGCGCTCGTTGATATAGGTGACGAGTACGCCCCAGGGAGAGGTGACTAGCACCGACATGAGGCACACAAGAAACATCGTGGTAGGAAGTGACAACCCCTGCGCAGAGACCAGAATGTACAGTATCCCTGAACCTACGGTGGCGATCAGTGGTCCGGCGATTACGAAAAACCGTCTACGTCCAATCTTCTGTCCGATCATCCCTGAGGCGATGTACGTGAACATCAGAACCGCATACGAGAGCAGCATCGTCGACGTCAATTCGAACCTGGAGAGATGGAGAAATTGGGTCAACAAAGTTGTCGGTACAAAGATTGTGATAATGTTCTGGGTCAACCAAAAGCCCGTCATCATCACGAGGATCTGCGTGAGATCTCTTCCACTTCTTCCACGGAAAAGGTCCGATATTTTCATCCTATTTCGTGGGCCGGCCTTCCTCTGCCAGATCTCCGACTCCGCTACGTTGTAGATGTAATACAGCAGCAGCAGCCCGGCAAACGCCGCTCCAAGGATGAAGGGAATGCGCCATCCCCATTCCACATAGGGCGATGTCGGGCCCTCTAATGGGAAAAGGGCAAACATCAGCATGGAAACGAGGTTGATCGCGATATAGGCCGCTGGAAAGGCAGCTAGAATCAGCCCGCCCACAAACCCGCGCTCGTTTTTCTTAGTGTATTCGAATGCTAGCGGGATCGCTCCGGTATACCCGCCGCCAAGGCAGATGCCGTCTAGAAAGCGCAGCAACAGTAGCAACCAGAAGGAAGCGATGCCGATCGTATCGTAACCCGGCAAGAGTGCGATTAGGAAGGTGAACAATCCAAATCCTGCAACGGAGTAGATCGATGCCATTCGCCGGCCTAAAGTGTCGGCGATGAGACCGAAAAATAGCGAGCCAATCGGGCGGCCAAGCATCGTTGTGACAAAAACAAGAGAGGCCAGGATAGCCTGAGTACTCTCATCCATGACTGAGGGCTGGAAATAGAAAAGTACCGGCGTCAAAACGATTGCTGGTAGATATATATCGAACAGGTCGATGAATTCGGATAGGACTGCTCCCTTGACGGCCGCGGCTTGCCCGCTGGCTCGAACCCCTTCGATCGCAGCAAGCGACGACTGTTGCGCTACCGACGACATAAGACTTCCTCCTTTGACAGCATGCGGGATGCTGGTGCTTTTTTGCCTCACCGCCGCTCTTCGTCGACGGACCTTATCGCGCTCAGATAAATGCATTGGACGAGGCTGCGCTCGTCATGAGAGAGAGATCGTCGATGACAGTCGCATCTGCGTCTTAATAGATGCCGCGCTGAACTCGTTGGAAATAACCTATTCCGCAGAATCGACTGCCGTGCCGTTCAGCGCGCCGGCTACATGACACTGGAAACTATGGTGCCGTTGAGCGACGACTCAGCCGGCCTCACAACGCTGAGGGACACGACCCCATATTCATCGCAAAGCGCACGATAGAACCCGCGCACGCGGGTTCTTGCATTGCTCCCACGCCCGATGCCCAGACCGAACTCGATCGACTCTCGCGATCCGCTCGATGGCATCAAGGGCTATTTGTCGGCTCTCATGACATCCAATTCTGGCATGAGGTACGTGCGAAAGTGATCATAATTCTCGATCATCGGAAAATGGCCGATATCCTTCATTTCCGTATAGCGCGCCCCAGGGATCGCCGTTGCGACCTCCTGCGTCATCGCGGGCGTACAAGAATAGTCATAAATTCCGGTAAGCAAACTGACCTTACAACGCTTTGTGTCGATGGTCTTGAGATGCTCCCTCGCGTCCCAATCGAAGCTGTAGAACATCACATCGCCGCGATAGACGCCCGGCCCCGACTGGCTGTAGTACCACCAATTTGCCCGTCTCCATTTTTCCGGACTTTGGGGAGCGTTGAGCCCGAATGTATATGTCGCCACTAGTTCACCGCCGTGAACGGCCGAGTGATGCAGGAAATCGTTGTATCGCCCCGGAGCGAAGGCTCCTGTTTCGAGACCGATAATGCCTCTAAGCTCGTCCTGGTAATCGCTTGCAACGCGCAAGACGATAGCCCCGCCCATAGAGCAGCCCATCACAACCGGTCGCTCTAGCTCCATGGCTTCCCATACCGCACGAATAACCTTGAGGTAGTGCTCCGTCTTCAACTCGTACGTTGTCAGCCACCAATTGTCCGGAGGATCTGACCTCCCGTGCCAGGGCATGTCGAAACAGATCACGCGAAACTTGGACGTCACTTCTCGATCATTCAACAGGTGACGATACTGACGGCTATCGGCCCCCGCGGTGTGCAGGCAAAGCAGCGGGATACCCGAACCCGCTTCCTCGAGGTAGATGCGGTAGGGCATGCCATCAACAATAACGTTGAGGTACCGGCCAACGATTCCTTCGAGACTCGACATTTATTTCCCCGTTTCCTGCATCAGATTCATCATCCGGTGGAGCGCCCTCGCGCTTTGCATCGCCTGAAGCGTGTTGCCATCGATAACGAACTCCGGCACGCGCATGAGCATGGCAAAAAAGTCATGAAATAGCGGAGGGGGATTGTCCGCCAAGAACTTGCGCCACACACTTATTGGCGCGCGCATACCGAAGTTCGTCGGCACATCGAACCCTGGCGAGCTAAGAAAGCTTTCGAGTTTTCCGCGACGAACATTCAAGACGTAGCGCACGTCGCCAAAGGCGACACCAATGTCCGCTGTAAACTTCTTGCCCGTCAAGGCAAGCTCCGGATCGGAGTTGACCCGTTCTTGGAATGCGCTCACCCAAGCGCTTTCGGGGAATGTTCCCATCTCTCTTGCGTCCTCCAATTCTTATTTCTGATCAGAAGTTGAGCGGATACTGCTTGTCAAAGACAACTAATACCAACACCAGTTCGTAACACCAACACCAGTTCGCTATTTGCGATATGCCGGCGCAACATCGTTACCCATGGGCGCTCTCGACTGCGGCCATCGGCCACTCGGGTTCACACTTTATCGAGTATCGTGAGATCGGTATGACTCGGCCGCCTCGCATCCGCTCCTCGAAACGATGGCAGTTGTACTTCTTCCGAGCACGAAAATGGCGGACAGGCATGATCGGTGCGGGCGCAACAAAACCATTTGAGAGCTTCCGAAGGTTCTAGATATATGACCGCGGGTTATTCCTAGCTCAATCGTGACTGTTCGGAATAACGCCAGGCCACTTCCCAGATTCTGCTAGATCGATGACCTCTGACACGATTGTCTCTGCGAATGCCTGGGTGGCAGCTTGCGGAGGCCGGTCGACGGCATGAGAAAGAAGCAATCGTCTAGTGATCTCTGGCTCGACGATCGGACGCGCCGTAAATTCACCTGCAGCCACTCCCGCGAACACGGACACAAGCGGAAGGATCGTCGCGCCGAAGCCACGTCTAACCAAATCGATCTGAACCGGCAGAGAATCCGTTTCAGCCACCGTGGAGATCGGGACGTTATGCCTCATGGCAACGTTGTCGATGAGGATGCGTAAGCCGTGCTGGCGGCTAGGCAAAACCAGCCGCGCTCTCGCAACATCATGAAAGCATACGGCGTCCGAGTTTGGCTCTTTACCGCTCGATCTTTCGACCAAGAACAGGCTCTCAACAATCAAAGGGCGCGATTTAATCATCGGCTGCTGCGCAGCTTCGTACAGCACGCCTAGGTCTAGGGATCCCTTTTGAAGCCATTCCAAGACGTGCCCGCTATACGCGGAATTCACTCTGAGCTTCACTCCCGGATGGAAGTTAGAGAACTTTTCAATAAGCGAGCCGGAGAGCACGTCTGCCACGGTAGGTGGCATTCCGAATGAAATCTCTCCGCTTAACACAGTGCTATCGCTCTTGAGTTCCGCTCGAGCACGCTCGACCTCGAGAAGGATCGAAGTGGCACGTGCAAGCAGCGATTCCCCTTGCGGGGTCAGAACCACGCCGCGGCCATGCCGCACGAAGAGCCGCGCGGAAAGCTCCACTTCCAATGCTTGAATTTGGCGGGTAAGGGCGGGCTGCACGATGCAAAGCCGCTCAGCTGCAAGGCTGATGCTTCCGAGCTGGGCAATATGCACGAATGATCTTAGTTGGCGCAGTTCCATACAATATCCGCGACTCTTGTAACCGCCAAACGCGAGCACCTAGAACGAGCAACCTAGAAGCGGAGTGGAGAGTCGTCGGCCCGATTCGAGATTTTTTACGTTTTACCGAAGTTAAGAGCTGTCGGTCCAGAAAGACGATAAGGACTACTCAGGCGCGCGAAAATTCGGTAATTTCTCACCGTATCTGTGCGGGATTTCACCGATGTTTGACTGGCAGGACTTGAGGCACTTTATCGTTTTGGGACGGGTTGGGACCCTTGCGGGCGCAGCACGAGAACTGGGCGTCGATCATGCGACGGTCGGACGTCGCGTGACGGCTCTGGAATCCGCTCTTGGCATCCGTCTTATTGATAGACTTCCACGCAGCTGCCCTTTGACCGAAGAGGGATTGGCCATCTCCGCGATAGCCCGGCGCATTGAGGATGCAGCTGAAGCTATCCAACGATGTGCGCGCGGCTCGACGTCGCCATTATCCGGCACCGTCAAAGTAAGCGCGCCTCCAGTGGTCGCAAATTGCTGCATTGCCCCGTACGTAATGGATCTACATGCGGCGTATCCGAAACTGAAGTTGGTGCTGCTGGCGACTCCGGGTTTCGTAGCGTTGGGACGCGGTGATGCCGATATCGCCTTACGATTGGACAGGCCGACTGAGAAAGGATCCGTTGGACGTAAAATCGGAACAATGAAGTTCGCTCTTTATGCGCGCACCGGCTACGCGGACCGTCCGGCAAATCAATGGGAATTCATCGCTTTTGATAAAGCGTTGGATCAAGCGCCTCAACAGGTTTGGCTTCGGCACAACATTGGAGGACGACCGATAGCTTTTGAAGCATCTGACTTGTTTGGACAGCAGGCGGCAGCCCGCGCGGGCTTAGGAATTGCCGTCCTTCCGACACTTATGGGGGAACGAGATGATGCTTTGGTGCGGCTTTCAATAGAGTCAGAGCCGCCAAATCGAGAATTGTGGATGGTCACGTATCCGGACGTGAAGCGTTCAAAAGCGGTTCGGGTGACAATGGATTTCCTTGCAAATTGCGCAGAACGAAATCTTCCCCTTAGAAGCTGAACGCTATTGGCTCTAGGAACTTGTGTCCGAGAACCAGAACAGCGGCATCCCACACCTCCCACGATCCACACCCGCCATGAATCGGGAAAGCCAGCGCGCCTAGAGCCTCTGATTGAGTTTGAGCTCTAGCAAAGCCAAGATTTTACTACGGGAATATAGCTGGGCACGATACCTGCTATCGCCCCAAATCATTGGTGCAGGTGCGTCGGGGGCAGCTAAGAGTTAGTCAGGTTAGCGTCGCGCGGACGCTTCGGTATATCGAATTGTCTGTTCTCGCGCTCAAGCGTCTTCTTTCTTCGCGAAAGCAACGAGGCGTTTCCGTGCGACCTGCTCCTGCCAAACTTACCGAGATCTCTACGGAGATCTCGGTTTTTTGAAAGCGAAGATTACATGCGCCCCGAGCCTTGATCGCTGATCGCAACGTCGCGATCTAGGCGCGCGTCGAAACTTGGTCGATGCCGGGCCGGCCCCGAAGACCTTAGTCCACATGCCCCAACGAACGGGAACGCCATGAGTCGAGAACACCAGACCGAAGATCACGCCGACATCCGCGAAGCCGTCGCAAAGCTCTGCGCGCAGTTTCCCGGTGAATACTGGCGCAAGCTCGATCGCGAGATGGCGTACCCCAAGGTCTTCGTCGATGCGCTGACCGAGGCCGGCTATCTCTCGGTCTTGATCCCCGAGGAATATGGCGGTGCGGGCCTGAAGCTTTCGGCGGCGGCCGCGATCCTGGAAGAGATCCAGCGTGCGGGCTGCAACGGAGGCCTCCAGCGCCGCCTTCATCGACGGCGCCCCGATCGCGAGGTCGTAGAAGCCGATCGATGTCTGGAATGGCTTGAGCTTCCTCGGCATCACGCCCGCGCCGCGGTCCGCAGCCCTCCTAGCGCCGGCGAGCCACCCAAAGCCCCAACAGAAACGCGACCAGGAGCGATTGCAGCGGAGCCTTCACGGTGATGCTGCGTAACTGGTCGGCCCACCGGATCGCGGCATCCGACGAAGGCGAGCGGAGCGATCGCGAATTCTCTGCCGCCTCGCCTGTCCTCTCTCCGGGAGCGAGCGCGGTGCCCTCCTGATCGTCGATGAGACCGGAGGCTTCCGTCATCGCAGAGGTTTCCCGCATGTCCATGGCAATCCTCCTGTGGTCGCAGCGGAGCAACCGGGCCCAGGGCCGCCTGGTTCCTGCGCGACCGCAGTGATGATCGCACTACGCTGACTTCCGCTGCGGCTTGGCCGTCGGCTTCTTCGCCGCGGCCTCCTTCGCCGGCTTCTTGCCGGCGATCGGCATCAGCATTTCCTTCTGACCGCGGGCTGCCTTCCTCGCCTTCTTGGCGGGCTCCTTCGGAGCCTTGGCCCCGGCCGAGGCGCCACCGACGCTGCGCCTCAGCGCTTCCATCAGATCGACCACGTTCTCGCCCTTCGGCCGCTCCTTTGGGCGGATGGTCTTGCCGGCACGCTTCTGGTTGATCAGCTCGACCAGCGCGGCCTCATAGTGGTCCTCGAATTTCTCGGGGTCGAACGTGCCCGCCTTCTGGTTCACAATATGCTTGGCGAGGTCGAGCATGTCCTTGGTGACTTTGACGTCCTGGATCTCGTCAAAATACTCCTGCTCGCCGCGCACTTCGTAGGGATAGCGCAGCAGCGTGCCGACGAGTCCCTTGTCCAACGGTTCGAGCGCGATGATGTGCTCCCGGTTGGTCAGTACGACGCGGCCGATGGCGACCTTGTCCATCTCCCTGATCGTCTCGCGGATAACGGCGAAGGCATCGTGTCCGACCTTGCCGTCCGGACGCAGATAGTAAGGGCGGATCAGGTAGCGTGGGTCGATGTCTGATCTGTCGACGAACTCGTCGATCTCGATCGTCCGCGTGGATTCCAGCGCGATTTCTTCGAGCTCCTCCTTCGTCACCTCGATGAACTGATCCTTCTCGAGCTGGTAGCCCTTGACGATGTCCTCGTTGGCCACCTCGTCTCCAGTATCGGCGTCGACCTTCAGGTATTTTATCCGGTGGCCGGTCAGCCGGTTGAGCTGGTTGAACGAGACCTTCTCGGACTCCGAGGTTGCCGGGTAGAGCGCTACCGGACAGGTCACGAGGGACAGACGCAGGAAGCCTTTCCAGTTAGCGCGCGGGGCCATGGTACGCAGAACTCCGGTTGGCGGGCGGCTCGGATTTCAAGACGAACGGTAGACCATGGTTCCGACAGTCTCGCATGCCGACTAAGGCACTTTTTTCGGCGAGACGTTTTGTTCCTGTTGTGTTCTATTTCAGTCATGACCGACCGACCCCGCCAGTTGGCGCTTTCCGACGATGAAACAGATCCAGAAGCTGGCGACCGCCCCTGTCGTCGCCAAAAACGCCCCTCCCGCGCCCGCAGTCGGCCCGGCCGACGATCTGCCGCCCGCATACTGGGCGGCGCTTCTCGAGGACGTGCGCGCCGACGCCGGTCCCGCCAGAAATCCAATCCAGGCGCGCAAGTTGTCCGAGATTGGCCGACACGTGCTGCGGGTCTCCTGCAGCCGCTGCGATCGCATCGTCGAGATCCAGAAGGCCGATGCGCTCCGCCTCTACGGTCCGGATGCAGTCTGGAGGGATGTCGGTCAGCGTCTGCTCGACAACACCTGCCAACAACGGACGGGCCGCTACGAAGAAGACGGCTGCTGGCCTTCGTTCGAGTGATCGCCGGCGCGGCCGCACGCATCAGAACGGGATGCCGCCATGGCACCGAAACATCACCCGACGCCCCTGAGCGGCGGCGACCGCAAGGCGCTCGCCAAGGAGCTCGGCCGGGCCCGCGCGATGACGAAGATCCTCGCGTCGCAGTCCGCCGAGGCCCGCGCCAAGGGCGAGGCCCTGATCCGGACGGCGGACAAGCTTCTCTGCGAAAGCTGGAACGAGCGGATGAGAGCGCCGAACAGGCGCCGGATCGCGTCGACGTTTTTCGTCATCGAATAGAGATTGCACACGATCAAGTCTCCGGAGCGGCCTGGCGTGGGCGCGGTGTCAGTTGCAGAAGCGTGGCGGAGGGCCGGCGGCCGGCCTTAGCACATTTGCTGCAGCGAAGCCGGCCCGCCAAATCGTGGACGGCCGTGGTCGGCGGATGGCGCAGCGCCGCGAGATCCACCTCTCGCCGGGTCTTGCACCGCGAGCACTCGATCTCGAGCCAGGCGTAGCCGCCGTTGACGCCCTGATCGATGGTCGGCGACGGGTCGATCGGCCCGCCGTCGGCCCACATCGTCTCGCGCACTTACCAGATCGGTGAGTTCGCGCATTCCGGCCACGAAAGCATGGACTTCTTCGGCACCGAACTTCGCTACCACTTCCGCGAATGCAAAAATCGGCGGGTCTCCCCCAAGGCGCTCGAAATCGCCCAGTATCACAGGGCGCTTTGGGAGCTCCGTCCCATCGCTTTCGATCCGCAGACCAAGGAGAAGCTGCTTGGCGTCTGTCAGGCCTGCGATCAGAAGCTCGGATGGCTACGTTGCGACGTTCCTACCCTCTGCGACAAATGCGACGTCGATTTGCGCGACTTTCCGCAGGAGATCTCACCAGTCGAGGACGAGGAGGCGTATCAGTTCGTCGTTGGCCTGGTCGATCCGGATCCCGCCAAGAAGAACGCGGCCCGCCGTCTGCTGCCGGAGACCTGGAGCGACTTTTCCAATGGGGCCTTGTTCGATACCGTCGTGTCCCTGGCAGGCGGCCTGACTGTGGATCCGAACAAGGCCCTTTCCAGCAGCAAGCACCGGGCGCATTTCGAAGCGCTGACGCCGGAGTTGCTCGCTCTCGCCGGCCGCGCCATCATCGGCGGTGACAAGGGCTTCGCCCGGCTCTGCGAGCGCTACCGCGACGACATGGAGAAGCGCCCCTGTCACTTCGGCCGCCTCAAAGAATTGGGACCGTTGGCCTACATCAACTACGACAAGCACATCGAGCCCGACATCCGCGACATGCTCGACGGCTTGATCAACGTCAACATGAACATCACCTGTCGCGACTACGTGCGCAAGGGCCTGGATGCAGGCAGCTCGATGTTAACGATCCAGCAGCTTGCGGAGAACTTCGGCGTCCGCCGCTCGATCCTGCAGCGCCTCGCCGACAGCGGCCTCGTTCCCGTGGTGCGCGCACGAGCGCTCCGTTCGCCGGTCCGGATGGCGGTCCGCGATGTCATGCCGCTGCTGCTGCAGATGAAGGACGCCGTCAGCGAGACTGCGGCGGCCGGTCTGCTCGGGCTCCCGCTCACCGTGCTACCGAGCCTCGTCGACCATAATCTGATCCGCCGCCTGGAGGGCCCGGTCTGCGGCCTGCTGCCGGGCTATTCTGGGTACAGTAAATCCTCGATCGAGAACCTGATGGACAAGGTGTGGGCCGCCGCCCGCCCCTCCGCCGACAAGTGCCATTCGATCGCTGTCGCGTCGCGCTCCCTCGGCGCCGGCGAGACGCCCTGGGCGGCAATCATTTCCGCTATCATCGCCGGTGACGCCATGGTCTTCGACAAACAGACGAAACGTCGCAACCTGCGCTTCAGCCTCGCCGTCGAAGACGTCGACGTGTTCGTGCAAGGCGTTTTCAAACACCGGCACGATTCACTGTCGGATACGAAACCGCCCGAATGGATTGCCCTGTCGACCGCCGCGGAAATCCTGCACGTCGACGTAGCCTTCTTGTCCCGATTGGCCCACGCTACGCCTGCCCTGCTGGCGCAGTGTGGCCCCGGCTACACGCCCTACTCCACTAGCGAGGTTCACCGCCTCGCCGGAGTTTACATCTTCGTGCCCGAGGTCGCGCGACGCAGCGGGATGCATCCCCGGCGGGTAAAGACCTGGTTGCGATCGAATAATGTACAACCCGAGATCGCTCTCCAGGACAATCGCGACTTCGGATACCTCCGCCTCGCCGTCGAACCGCTGCTGGACGAACTGGTCGCTCACACTGCGCAGATGAAAGCTTCGCTCACGGGCGAAGCCGATAGCGTCAGGGTGAGGCTAATAAAGGCGTACGCAGCTGGCGCTGGTATCAGGGCGACGGCGCAGGAGATGGGCGTCCCAGCTTGCGAAGCATTCCGGTGGATCGAGGTCTGGCGCCAGACCGGAGCCACCGCCCGGCGCAAGCGCCGCTCCATTCTCGACGACCACCGGGACTTCTTCCGGGAGCTCGTCGAGGCAAAGCCGAACATCAAGCTCACTGAGATCCATGAAGCTATCACCGGCCGCGGCGTGAAGACCAGCATGAGCTCTGTTTGGAATGCGCTCGAGCGTTTCGGTCTCGCGCTTACCAACCGTGCTCCGCGGCATGCCGCCAACGTCCAGAAACGCCTCGCTAAATCGCGGAAGCTAAGAAAGGAATGCTGAATGACGCCCAACCGCAAATTCATACCGAACGAGCCCGTGCGTCAGACGATGCGCGCAAATCACGCGTGGGCGATCGATTTCATGATGCTCGATTTCGCCCACAGGCCGCTCGTCATGCTGGTCGTCGACGTTGGCACGCGCCGACCGCTGAGCGCGACGGTGTCCCTAGCGATTGCTGATGACGATGTCGCCACGCTGGAGCGCCTGGCCCGGCGAGCTGGATATCCGCAGGAGATTTGGGTCGACAGGGCCCGTGAATACCACTTTCGTCCAATCCAGAGCTGGTCGCCGCTACATCGCATCACGCTCATCTACGGGCCGTCGCCGCAGACGAAGAGCGTCGCCGAGCGCCTCCTGCGCCATTTGGGCGGCTTCCTCCGCGACAAGCACTACCCGACGCTTATGGAGCTCGGTCACGACATCGAGCGCTGGCGCCAGTTCCGAGCCGCGACCACGTCCACCATTCGCAACGTCAACTGGTAAGATGAGCACGAGATGATCATCATGATGTCCCCAGACCGCATGAGGGGCCTTGCGAAGCGGCTGCGGAGAGTGCTGCGCGGACTCGGCGTCGAGCTCAAGCACACCGAGTGCCTCGATCTCGCCGCTCGCCTGGTAGGGTTCAATGGCTGGTACGACTATCTCAAGCGGGATCTCGATGCGTCCCTCAGCCCGCTCGACGATAGCCTCTCAGAGGAGGTGTTCGCCGCTCGCGACGCCTTCCAGATATCTGTGTTGCTGTCGGCTGGACTGGGTGAGGTCGCGCGCGAGCTGTTGGACCGCGCGAATCCCACCGGCTCGTGGGCCCAGCAGTCCGCGACAACTCCGAGGGTCGAGCGCGTGGGCGGCAACGACCCGGGCCGCTGGAGCGAGAACCTATCCGCGCGAGCGGAGGACTAGTGCGACGACCGCGTCCACAGGGCGGCGGACGCCGTCAGCTGTTCTCTGCATCGAGATTCCCAACTTCGCTATGTTTCGACATGTAATCTCAACCACGAACGGCGCGGGTCCCATCATCTCAATTCAATCGAAAAACAATGCCCTGATCGGAGCTCGACGATGCCGATGGGAGGCATTTTCGATTAGAACTCACGCTCCGACAGCACGTCGTCAGGCGGCAACAGGGTGACCTCGCTCCGGTCTGTCTTCGGATTCTATTTCGAGAGGTCTGTGTTGCGCGATCCAGTTGCAGAAAAAATCACGCCAAATTCCGCTTAGTTCTTCGTGACTTAGAAGATCGATTCGTTCTCAAAGCGGAGAACGGGGTGATCGAGTCGTTCTTAAAGTCAAAACCGAGTCGTTTTCAAAATGGGGGGCCAGGAAAAACAATGAGATAGCCGAGTCGTTTTCAAAGTGTCCCCACAAGTCACTTATCAGGTTCTCATTTCGCCAGCTGTTGGGCACCGTACCAGAAACGCCGCGTTTTGTCGCCCATTCCTCTACTTCAACGGTCTTCTAACTACCGCTCCATATTCGATCTGACTATGGTTTCTCCTTCACAATCGTAGATTCGGCGGCGTTATCGCACGAACCGGCTAACGGCAGCCTGCGCTTCCTTCACCGAACGGCCCATTCACGGTCGACGTGTTTCGCAAGAGTCCGCCTTGAGTGGTACAATCGCCTCGGCACTTCATGACGCTTCTCGCCTGGCCAAAGTTCGCTTGGCTGCAACACGCAGGCTCAAACTACATTGAGTGGTTGCGCCCGCTCGTTGCGCTGAGCGGGATGACGTTTATGGTGTTGACATCTTCCTACGGACAGGAGTCGTTGCCGCAACGCGGAGACGCTGCTTCAGGACAACGAGCGTTCAACAATGCCTGTCGAACTTGCCACACGACTCGGGAGGGCGACAATCGGTTAGGCCCTCACCTCTTCAAGATCATCGGAAGGAAGGCGGGTTCACTGCCAAATTTTGGCTACTCCACCGCGATGAAGGACGCAGGCTTCGTGTGGGACGAAGAAAGGCTTGAGCGCTTCATCGCAAATCCCGATGAACTGGTGCCGGGCAACAGCATGAAGCCGTATGGCGGACTCGCATCCACCGACGACAGGGCAAGAATAGTTTCTTTCCTGCGATCGGTGGGGTCTGG
>NZ_LGHL01000082.1 GCF_001908205.1 Bradyrhizobium sp. NAS80.1 | reverse complement strand
AAAATTTCTCGAGGATTACCGCGCGAAGCCTGGCATCTGGCGTCCAACAAATCGGCAACTCGCTTTCGACTTTCATATTGACGACTTTTGCAATCGGGCCGAGTGTTGCTCTCGCAGCGTCAAAAGGCGCGCATATTGGGAGGAACGGATGAAACGCTTTGCGATGGCCGCGAGCCTCGTCATATCCGCATGCTCGGTTGCGAGCGCACAAACGACCGAACAATTGGTCAAGGGTGCAACCGATACATCGAACGTTCTCAACTACGGGATGGGCTACAATCTGCAGCGCTTCTCGACCCTGAAGCAGATCAACAAGGACACCATCAAGAATCTCGTCCCGGTCTGGAACTACAGCTTCAACGACGATCGCAGCGAGGAATCGCAGCCGCTGGTGTACCAGGGCGTAATCTACGTGACCTCGCACAACGCGACCATGGCGGTCGATGCCAAGACCGGCAAGCAGATCTGGAAATCCAAGATCGAATATCCCGCCGAGACGCCGCGCATCGTGTGCTGCGGCATCATCAATCGCGGCGCCGCGCTTTACGACGGCAAGGTGTTCCGTACCACCCTCGACGCCAACGTGATCGCGCTCGATGCCAAGGACGGCAAGGAGCTGTGGCGGCAGAAGGCGGCCGACGTCAAGGAAGGCTATTCGATGACGGTGGCCCCGCTGGTCGCCGACGGTGTCGTCATTACCGGCATCTCCGGCGCCGAGTTCGGCACCCGCGGCTTCATCGACGGCTGGGATCCGGCAACGGGCAAGCATCTGTGGCGCACCTATTCGATCCCATCGCCGGACGAGCCCGGCGGCGACACCTGGAAGGGCGACACCTGGAAGCTCGGCGGCGGCTCGACCTGGATCACGGGCTCCTACGATCCCGAGCTGAACACGGTCTATTGGGGCATCGGCAATCCCGGCCCATTCAATTCGGCCGTGCGTCCCGGCGATAACCTCTACACCTGCTCCGTGCTGGCGATGGATCCCAAGACCGGCAAGATCAAGTGGCATTACCAGTTCTCGCCGAACAATCCGTTCGACTACGACTCCGTGGCCGAGATGGTCCTCGCCGACATGAATGTCGAGGGTAAGCCGACCAAGGTGCTGATGGATGCCAACCGCAACGGCTTCTTCTACGTGCTCGACCGTACCAACGGAAAGCTGCTCGCGGCCAATCCCTACGTGAAGGTGAATTGGGCGACTGGCATCGACATGAAGACCGGACGTCCGATCGAAACCGACGTCACCACCGGCGCTCGGGAAGGCAAGAAGGTCACGGTTTATCCGTCGATCCTCGGCGGCAAGAACTGGGAGCCGATGTCGTTCAATCCGCAGACCGGCCTCGCCTATGCCAACACGCTCGCCTTCGGCGGCAGGTACAAGACCGAGCCCGTCACCTTCAAGCAGGGCGAATGGTATCTCGGCATGGACCTCACTGATCCCTGGGAATGGGGTGACGGTCCGCGCGGCCACCTCAAGGCGATCGACCCCATGACCGGCAAGGCGAAGTGGGAGGCACCTAGCGACATCCCGCGCTTCTCCGGCGTGCTGTCGACCGCGGGCGGCGTCGTGTTCACGGGCGCGCTGACCGGCGAGTTCGAGGCATTCGACGCCGACACCGGCAAGAAGCTCTGGCAGTTCCAGACCGGCTCCGGCATCGAGGGGCAACCGGTGACCTGGCAGCAGGACGGCGTGCAGTACGTCGCCGTCACTTCTGGCTATGGCGGCGTCTACTCGCTGTTCTCCGGCGACGAGCGTCTTGCCAAAGTGCCGCCCGGCGGCTCGCTGTGGGTTTTTGCGGTCAAGCAGTAACCACGGCCAGATGCTGAGAGAAATATCTCACAAGACGGCGGCGATCCTCGCCGCCGTCGCGGTGCTGATGGTCGCGCTTGCGGCGACCGTCCGTGCCGCGGATGACGCAACCGGCAATCCCCTGCAGGCACAGATCGACCATGGCAAGTCGACCTACGCCGAGAAATGCTCGCACTGCCACGGCCCCAATTTGATGAACTCCGGCACCATCACCCCGGACCTGCGCGCCTTCCCCGACGACAAGACACGCTTCATCACCACGGTGAAGAACGGCAAGAACAACAGGATGCCGCCCTGGGGGGACATACTTAACGACGACCAGATCGGGGACCTCTGGGCCTTCATCTCCAGCCGGAGGAAGCCATGAGGCGCTGGCTCGTTGCGTGGAGCGCTACTGTGGTCCTCGTGGCGGCGGCCACGACCGCACATGCGGCCGATGATCCACTGAAGGTCTGCCTCGACGAGGACCGGCCGCCACTCTCGATGCATCACAAGGGCAAGCCGGACGCTGGGTTCGACGTGCTGCTGGCGCAGGCGATCGCGGACCGGATGGGACGGCCGCTCAAGATCCAGTGGTTCGAGAGTAAGCTCGACGAGGATTCGGGCCCGCAGCTTGAGGCCAACGCCTTGCTCTCCGACGGTCGCTGTTCGCTCGTCGGCGGCTATGCGCTGACAACAGACTCGCTGGCCGCCCCCGGGATGAAGACGGCGCGCTTGCCGGACTTCAGTGGGGCCACGCGCGACGACCGGCGCCGCCGCGTCGCGCTCAGCGTGCTCGCGCCGAGCCAGCCTTACGTCTATTCGCCAATGACGGTCGTGCTCGGGCCGAAGGCGCAGGGCCGCAAGATCGGCGACATCGGCGATCTTGCAGGCCTTCGCCTCGCGATCGAGAGCGGCTCACTCGGAGATGCCATCCTGATGACGTTCGACAAGGGACGCCTGATCGACAACATCACCCATCTTGTCCCCGGCCGCGACGACCTCCTCGGCGCACTTCAGCGCGGCGGCTATGATGCGACGCTGATCGACCTCGCCCGTTACGACGCCCATCGCGCCGCGCATCCCGACACGGCAATCACCGCCTCCGGCTACTATTATCCGATCGGCGCCAATCGCGGCTATGTCGGGCTTGCGAACGATGGCGCACTGATCGATGCCGTCAACAAGGCGCTGACGGAGCTCGCCGCGGAAGGCAAGATCGCCGCATTCGGCAAGCAGGCCGGCCTCACCTACCTGCCGCCGCGCGAACCCGCGATCCTCGGCGATGTCTGGATGAAGATCATTCAGCGGTGAGGTAGGCAGTCATTCCGGGGCGCCCACAGGGCGAACCCGGAATCCATTCCTCCACACCACACGCGGCCCGATGGATTCCGGGCCTGCGTGCTGCGCACGCATCCCGGAATGACGGTGGGTGTGGAAGGCGGTCGGGCGCAACGGCATCGACGCGCGTTGATCGTCGTCGGCCCGATGCTATTTCATCGGGCATCCGACCAAAGCGGAGTGGCGAAGACGGATTTGCCAGCTATGATCGTGCGCCGCGACAGGAAGCCCTCATCGGGGCGGACGAGAAAGGCCTATCGCATGACACCGGATGCCATCGCCATAGCCGTCATGATTATTCTGCTCTTTCCGATGGGCTATTTCACGCTGGCGTCGCCGGCCTTCCTGCTGGTGAAGCTCGACATCCAGCCCGTCGCCCAGCTATTGCGCGGGATGTTCAACATCCACTTCCTGGTGATGAGCGTTGCCGGCGTCGCCGGGACGCTGGCGCTCATCGTCGCCGGTCGGTTTGTCTCTGCGGCCGGTGTCGGTCTGATTGCCGCTTTCGCGATCTGCGGACGCCGCTGGTTCATGCCGCGGATAGACCAACAGCTCAGCGCGAGGGACGCAGGCGACACCGAAGCTCCGCGTCGGCTGCGGCGATTGCATTGGAGCGGAATGCTGTGCAACGCGGTGCTTCTCGTCGCTCTCGTGGCCGGCATTCCCTATATCGCCACGTCGGGCTGAGCGACAACGCAATTGCGGCGGCTGCCGTCACTGCGCGCGGCCTTCGCCGTTGCAGATCCGGCGCCCCGCCTTCATGCCAATTCCTTAAACAACAAGGCACTGAATGCCTGGCAAGAGGGCTGCGCCCCGGTCTGCCTAACGCTCGTCTGCGGCTAAAGCGCCGTGCTGCGCCTTGTGGATTGAGGACGGCACCACGCCGAAATATTTCCGGAACACGCGGCTGAAATGCGATGAGCTGGAGAAGCCCCAGGAGAACGCGACGTCAGTGATGGTCTTGCCGGCGTGCGCCTCGAGCTCCTGACGGCAGTTCTGCAGGCGTGCCTGCCAGATGTAGTCGCTCACCGTGGTGCCGCGCTCGCTGAACAGCATGTGCAGATAGCGCTTGGAGCAGCCGAGCTCGGCGGATATCTGGTCGATGCACAGATCCGGATCGCGCAAATGCTCGCGGATGAAGAACTGCGCGCGCACATACATCGCCTCGGGCCCGACGCGATCAAACATCGTATCGGCTTCGCGCAGCGGCAGCAGCAAGAGGTCGATCAGCGAGTCGGCGACACCGACCGCGCTGTTCGCCGACAGCTTTGCCGCTTCGTCGAAGGTGGCATGGACGAAATCATGGGCGATCCGCCCCGTACCTGTCTTCGCCGACAATTTGCAGGCCGGCATCCGCTGCGACGGGAAGCCGCGGTCCCGCAGCAGCGCCTTCGGCACGATCACCACGTCGTGGCGTGTGAAGGCGGGGCTGATGATCAGATGCGGACAGGAAACGTCATAGGCCAGGATGTCGCCGGGGTTCAGCTCGATGTGGCGGCCTTCCTGCTCGAAATAGGACACGCCGTAGGTCTGGAAGTGGATTTTTATGTACGGGTGTTCATTGCCCTTGGCGCGCGCCAGCGTGTGCGCGATGCGATGCTGGCTCACCTCGATCTGGCAGAGCTTCAGGCGCGAGACTGTAGTGTAGTCGATGCGGCCTTCGAGCGAGGACGCCTCCAGCGGATCGACGTCGAAGTGCCCGCACAGGCTCGTCAGCCCGTCGACCCAGCTCTGAATCTGCCGCTTCGGCGTCAGTCCGGTCGTCGAGAGCGTGTGAATTGTGTCGGGCATTAATCCAGCCACTGGTTTTCATCCGGAGATTCGACGCGAGTCGGGACCAGCTCTGCCGGAGCCCTCAGCCATGATTGCGTGACGTTTACCTCAAATTTGGGCGATCTTTTGGAACGTGCGCCACCCTTGAAAGTTAATCCTCCGCCTTAGTCGCAGCGCCGTCAAGGGGTACATGAGCGTTGAGCGCCGCACCACTCGGCGCCGAAGCTGCTGAATTCGCTACTGCAAAATCAAAAACTTCGCCTCCGTGCGCTGTCGAGCAAACCAGCTTCGCTCTTGGGCAAGTTTCCCGATGGCGAAGTCGTTACGGATTGCGGCAGGAACAACAAGAACGGGCCGCCCCTGCACGTGGACCCGTGGCTCTCATCAGGAGGAGGGAAACAGCACAGCATCGTTTCTGGTCCCCAACGTGACCGCCCTGCACGAGCAGACGCCGGACGAGAAGTCCGGTGATTGAGCAATGCTTTGGAAACAATAAACGAGACCAACGGAGGAATAACTATGCGCAAGGTGCTATTGGCGACCTTTCTTGGCTCCGCGGCGGCTCTCGCCGTCGGGAGCGCGTCAGCCAATGACGAGCTGATCAAGATGTCGCAGAACCCGAAAGACTGGGTGATGCCGACCGGCGACTATGCCAATACCCGCTACTCCAAGCTGAACCAGATCAACTCGCAGAACGTCGGCAAGCTTCAGGTCGCCTGGACCTTCTCGACCGGCGTGCTGCGCGGCCACGAGGGCGGCCCGCTGATCATCGGCAACATCATGTACGTCCACACGCCGTTCCCGAACAAGGTCTACGCCATTGACCTTTCCAACGAGAACAAGATCGTCTGGAAGTACGAGCCGAAGCAGGATCCGAACGTCATCCCGGTGATGTGCTGCGACACGGTTAACCGCGGCCTCGCCTACGGCGACGGCAAGATCTTCCTGCATCAAGCCGATACCACCCTCGTCGCACTCGATGCCAAGACCGGCCAGGTTGCCTGGACCGCCAAGAATGGCGATCCGAGCAAGGGCGAGACCGGCACGTCAGCGCCCATGGTCATCAAGGACAAGGTGCTCATAGGCATCTCCGGCGGCGAATTCGGTGTCCAGGCTCATATGACCGCCTACGACATCAAGACCGGCAAGGAGGTCTGGCGCGGATATTCGGAAGGGCCGGATAACCAGATTCTGGTCGACCCCGAGAAGACCACCGCACTCGGCAAGCCAGTGGGCAAGGACTCCAGCCTCAAGACATGGCAAGGCGATCAGTGGAAGATCGGCGGCGGTGCCACATGGGGCTGGATCTCCTACGATCCCGAGCTAAACCTGATCTATTACGGATCGGGCAACCCATCGACCTGGAATCCGAAACAGCGACCCGGCGACAACAAGTGGTCGATGACGATCTGGGCGCGTAACCCGGATACCGGCGTTGCCAAGTGGGTCTATCAGATGACGCCCCACGACGAGTGGGACTATGACGGCGTCAACGAGATGATCCTCTCGGATCAGCAGATCAACGGCCAGCCGCGCAAGCTGCTGACCCATTTCGATCGTAACGGCCTCGGCTATACGCTCGATCGCGCCACTGGCGAACTGCTGGTCGCCGAAAAGTACGATCCGAAGGTGAACTGGACCTCCGGCGTCGACATGGACAAGAACTCGCCGACCTATGGCCGCCCGAAGGTGCTCGATGCAGCTTCGACCGACAAGGCGGGTGAGGACCACAACGTGAAGGGCATCTGCCCGGCCGCGCTCGGCACCAAGGACGAGCAGCCGGCGGCCTACTCGCCGGAGACGCAGCTGTTCTACGTTCCGACCAACCACGTCTGCATGGACTACGAACCGTTCAAGGTGAGCTACACCGCGGGCCAGCCCTATGTGGGCGCGACGCTCTCGATGTATCCGCCGCCGGGTGAAAGCAACATGGGCAACTTCATCGCCTGGGACGGCAAGACCGGCAAGATCGTCTGGTCGAACAAGGAGCAGTTCTCGGTCTGGTCGGGTGCGCTCGCGACAGCCGGCAACGTAGTCTTCTACGGCACGCTCGAAGGCTACCTGAAGGCTGTCGACGCCAAGACCGGCAAGGAGCTCTACAAGTTCAAGACTCCGTCCGGCATCATCGGCAACGTCACCACCTTTGAGAACGGCGGCAAGCAGTACGTCGCCGTACTCTCCGGCGTGGGTGGCTGGGCCGGCATCGGCCTGGCAGCGGGCCTCACCGATCCGACCGCCGGTCTCGGCGCAGTCGGCGGCTACGCAGCTCTCAGCAACTACACGGCGCTCGGCGGTACGCTGACCGTGTTCGCGCTGCCGGCAGCGAACTAGCCTCAACTCTGTATCGCTCCGGCGCGTGGATCAACTCCACGCGCCGGTTCGTCTCCACCGAACGCCTTCGAGGAAAACCTCTTGCGTAAAATCTGCTCTGTCATTGCTGCGATGATCTTCGTTGCGTCCGGGGGAATTGCTGTCGCGGACGGCTCGGGCGACCCGACTGCCGTCAAGCAGAACGAAACGGGCGAATGGCTCGATAAGGATGGAAACCCGACCTACAAGGTCTCCGACGGGACCGTGGACTGGTACACCTATTCCGGATACCGCCGTTATCACTCGGACTGCCATGTGTGCCATGGCCCGGATGGAATGGGCTCGACCTATGCGCCGGCGCTGAAGGATTCGCTCAAGACCATGAGCTATGCCGATTTCATCGGCATCGTCGCCTCCGGCCGCAAGAACATCTCGACCGCCTCGGAGAACGTGATGCCGGCCTTCGGCGATAACCCGAACGTCGCCTGCTACATGGACGATCTCTACGTCTATCTGCGCGCCCGCTCCAACGAGTCCTGGGGCCGCGCCCGACCAAACAAGCACGAGGACAAGAACGAAGCCTATACCAAGAATGAAGACTCGTGCATGGGCAAGAAGTGAACGTTTGGAGCTTGGCCGAGACTTAGTTCTTGGCATCTCCAGAAGAATTTGAGGAGTTTACGATGAAGACACGTGCCGCCGTTGCTTTCGAAGCCAAGAAGCCGCTCGAGATCGTCGAAGTCGATCTGGAAGGACCGAAGGCCGGCGAAGTCCTGGTCGAGATCAAGGCGACGGGCATCTGCCATACCGACGCCTACACGCTCGACGGCTTCGACAGCGAGGGAATCTTCCCGTCGATCCTGGGCCATGAAGGCGCCGGTATCATCCGCGAGATCGGCGCAGGCGTGACCTCGGTGAAGCCGGGCGACCACGTCATTCCGCTCTACACGCCGGAATGCCGGCAGTGCAAAAGCTGCCTGAGCCAGAAGACCAATCTCTGCACCGCGATCCGCGCGACGCAGGGCAAGGGCGTGATGCCCGACGGAACCAGCCGCTTTTCCTACAAGGGCAAGCCGATCTACCACTACATGGGCTGCTCGACCTTCTCGAACTTCACCGTGCTGCCGGAGATCGCGGTGGCGAAGATCCGCGAGGACGCGCCGTTCGACAAGAGCTGCTACATCGGCTGCGGCGTCACCACCGGCGTCGGCGCCGTCGTCAACACCGCGAAAGTCGAGCCGGGCTCGAACGTGGTCGTGTTCGGCCTCGGCGGCATCGGCCTCAACGTGATCCAGGGTGCCAAGATGGCCGGCGCCGACAAGATCATCGGCGTCGACATCAACGACTCCAAGGAAGATTGGGGTAAGCGGTTCGGCATGACCCACTTCGTCAACCCGAAGAAGGTCACCGGCGACATCGTCCAGCATCTGGTCGGCCTCACCGACGGCGGCGCCGACTATACCTTCGACTGCACCGGCAACACCACGGTGATGCGCCAGGCGCTGGAGGCCTGCCATCGCGGCTGGGGCACCTCGATCATCATCGGCGTCGCCGAAGCCGGCAAGGAGATCGCCACCCGCCCGTTCCAGCTCGTCACCGGGCGCAACTGGCGCGGCACGGCCTTCGGCGGCGCGCGCGGCCGCACCGACGTGCCGAAGATCGTCGACTGGTACATGAACGGAAAAATCCAGATCGATCCGATGATCACCCACGTGCTCAAGCTCGAAGAGATCAACAAGGGCTTCGAGCTGATGCACGAGGGCAAATCCATCCGTTCAGTCGTCGTGTTCTAGTTCAAGAGCGTCACACCCAAAGGAGGATCGACCCATGACTGTTGCACTCCATCCCTCGATCGACAACGGCGTCAAACAGGGCAGCGGCAGCTTTGCCGGCGGTACGCTGGTCTGCAAATGCACGGACCACCCGGTCAAGGTCGGCATCAAGGGCGATGTCGCCCACAACCACGCCTGTGGCTGCACCAAGTGCTGGAAGCCGCAGGGCGCGACCTTCTCGGTCGTCGCGGTGGTGCCGCGGCAGAACCTCACCGTGCTCGAGAACGGCGACAAGCTCCAGATCGTCGATGCCTCCGCGGTGATCCAGCGCCACGCCTGCAAGGCCTGCGGCACGCACATGTACGGCCGCATCGAGAACAAGAACCATCCGTTCTATGGCCTCGACTTCATCCATCCCGAGCTGTTCCAGGAGCAGGGCTCGCAGGCGCCGCAATTCGCCGCCTTCGTCTCCTCCGTGATCGAATCGGGCGTGAAGCCGGAGCAGATGGCGGGCATCCGTGCGCGGCTGAAGGAAATCGGGCTCGAGCCCTATGACTGTCTGTCGCCGGCGCTGATGGACGCCATCGCGACCCACGTGGCGAAAGCCAAGGCCGCCTGAGCAAGACGCCAGACGTTCGCCACGCCCCCCCGGCTCGCTGGTCTCAACCAACGCCAGCGAGCCGGATGGGCATTGCCCCTGGATTCTCGCGGCGACGCGCCGCCGTACACTCCGCCTATGTCGCGTATGTGAGGGCCGTGAGCTCCCTCAGTCCTGGTCTCTGAATGACTGCGCAGTGCCGCCGCTTCCTGCTTGAAGTCCGCGTCCCTGCGTTTCTCCCTCCCTCGACTGAGGCATACTGCTTCGTCCGCGCAGTGATCCTGGCGGACGAAGCTTTTTTGTTGCGCCGACTTCGCAGGCGCGCTGCGTAGTGCCGCGCCCTGCTTTTGACAAACCATCGATGCAATCTTTGCCAAGTGAGAACATTTGGCTGTGAACGTCGGGCCGGCCGTGCGAACATACAATCAATCAAGAACAAGACGGGAGGTATCGAGCACATCCGGACATTTCAACTCGCATTCCAGCCTCCTGCCGGGATCTGCCCGCGCAGGATAACGGGCGGGGATGCGGGGACACGACGCAACGGCTTTGCGCCGGCCGACGTCGGAAAATCCCAGAATCGGCAAGCTTATGAAGAGCAAGGGACGATCATGATCAAGTTGAAGATCAACGGCCAGGAACAGAGCTGGGACGGCGACCCTAGTCTCTCGTTACTCTGGTTCCTGCGTGACGAGGCCGGGCTCACCGGCACCAAGTATGGCTGCGGCGAGGCCCTGTGCGGCGCCTGCACAGTCATCGTCGACAAGGAAGCGGTGCGCGCCTGCATCACGTCGGTCAACGACGTCGCGGGGCGCGAGGTCATCACGATCGAGGGACTGCATCCGAACGGCGATCATCCCGTCCAGAAGGCCTGGCGCCAGCTCAACGTACCCCAATGCGGCTTTTGCCAGGCCGGCCAGATCATGCAGGCCGCCGCACTGCTGATGGACAACCCCAAACCCTCGCACGACCAGATCCGGCAGGGGATGTCCGGAAACATCTGCCGCTGCGGCTGCTACCAGCGCATCGAGAACGCCGTCCATCTCGCATCGACGGGAGTGTGACATGAATTTCATCGACAACCCCGGGAAGCTTCGTGGCTTCGAAAAGAACATCCGTGTCGAGAAGGTCTCGCGCCGCAGTATCCTGAAGGGACTCGGCGTGAGCGGCGCCTTCGTGCTGGCCGCGCCCGTGATGTCGCGCCAGGCGTTTGCCTATGAGACCGGCGCCGGCAAGATGCCTCATGGCGTGGTGGTCGATCCGCGCGTCTTCGTCGCGGTCGCCTCCGACGGCACCGTCACGATCATCGCCCACCGCGCCGAGATGGGAACCGGCGTGCGCACCAGCCTGCCGCTGATCGTGGCGGAGGAGATGGAAGCCGACTGGTCCCGGGTGAAGGTAGAACAGGCTCATGGCGACGAGGTCAAGTACGGCAACCAGGACACCGACGGCTCGCGCAGCACGCGGCATTACCTGATCCCGATGCGCCAGATCGGCGCTTCCGCCCGCATCATGCTGGAGCAGGCCGCGGCAAAGCGCTGGGGCGTGCCGGCGACCGAGGTCAAGGCTGTCAATCACGAGGTCGTCCACAGCGCCAGCGGACGCAAGCTCGGCTTCGGCGAGCTCGCGGCCGATGCCGCCAAGGAATCGGTGCCGAGCATCGAAGGCCTCAAGCTGAAGGACCCCAAGGACTTCCGCTATCTGACCAAGGGCCAGGTCAGCATCGTCGACCTCCACGACATCACCACCGGGAAGGCGCGTTACGGCGCCGACGTGCGACTATCTGGCATGAAGTATGCCGTGATCGCGCGCCCGCCGGTGACCGGAGGCAAGCTGGTCTCGTTCGATCCGGACGCAGCGCTGAAGGTGCCAGGAGTCGAGAAGGTGCTGCAGGCGCGCGGCTGGCCGTGGCCGTCGAAATTCCAGCCGCTTGGCGGAGTCGCCGTGATCGCACGTAACACCGGTGCGGCGATCAAGGGCCGCGACGCGCTGAAGCTGGTCTGGGATGACGGCGCTAACGGCAAATACGACTCGGTCGCCTATCGCAAGGAGCTCGAGGAGGCTGCGCGCAAGCCCGGCCTCGTCGTGCGCCAGGAGGGCGACGCCGACGCCGCTCTAAAGGGCGCCGACAAGGTCGTCGTCGGTGAATATTATCTGCCGCATCTCGCTCATGTCAGCATGGAGCCGCCGGTCGCGGTCGCCGACGTCAAGGGCGACAAGGCGGAGATCTGGGCGCCGGTGCAGAGCCCCGGCGGCACCCGCGAGGACGTCGCCAAGACGCTGGGTATCCCCGAGGACAATGTCACCGTCAACGTGACGCTGCTCGGCGGCGGCTTCGGCCGCAAGTCGAAATGCGACTTCGCTCTCGAGGCCGCGCTGCTGTCGAGGGAACTCGGCGCGCCCGTGAAGGTGCAATGGACGCGCGATGACGACCTCCACCACGACTTCCTGCACACCGTCTCGGTCGAGCGGATCGAGGCGGGGCTGGACAAGGACGGCAAGGTAATCGCCTGGCGCCACCGCAGCGTGGCACCCAGCATCGCTTCGACCTTCGCCGCCGGCGCAAACCACGCGGCACCTTTCGAGCTTGGGATGGGCCTCGTCGACATGCCGTTCGAGATCGCCAACATCTCCTGCGAGAACCCGGAAGCGGCCGCGCATACACGTATCGGCTGGTTCCGCTCGGTCTCGAACATCCCGCGCGCATTCGCGGTGCAGTCCATGGTCGGCGAGATCGCGCATGCGACCGGCCGCGACCAGAAGGAGACTCTGCTCGCGCTGATCGGTACGCCCCGGATCGTCAAGCCGGCGGTGAAGGACTTGTGGAACTATGGCGAGCCCTTCGACAGCTACCCGATCGATACCGCACGCCTGCGCAAGGTGGTCGAGCTTGTCGCCGAGAAGGGCGAGTGGGGCCGTCAGGTGCCCAAGGGCCACGGCCTCGGCATTGCCGTGCACCGCAGCTTCGTCAGCTACATCGCGACCATCGTCGAGGTGGCTATCGACGACAAGGGCAAGTTGGCGGTGCCGCGGGTCGACACCGCGATCGACTGCGGCAGCTATGTCAACCCCGAGCGCATCGCCTCGCAGATCGAGGGCGCGGCGATCATGGGGCTGAGCCTCGCCAAGTATGGCGAGGTCACTTTCAAGGACGGCAGGGTCGAGCAGAAGAACTTTGACGACTTCCAGGTCATCAGGATGGACGAGTCTCCTGTGGTAACGAACGTCTACATCGTACCGCCCGCGCCCGGCACGCCACCGAGCGGCGTCGGCGAGCCCGGCGTGCCGCCCTTCGCGCCGGCGCTGATGAACGCGATCTTCGCTGCGACAGGAAAGCGCATCCGCAGCCTTCCGCTGGGCAAGCAATTGGAAACCTAAAGCGCCACAAGCGCTTTAGGTTATCGTTTGAGCATGATCTCCGCGCAAACGCGTTCCGCGCTTGTCGTGAGGAAAAATGCGGCATTTCCGGAACACAAGGTGGCCTCGCGCCGGCTCGCGCCACCTTCTCCCGCAAGGAAGAAGGGAAGACAGAATTCTCACACGCAAGGTGCGGCGGACAGTTTCGTCCGCCGCACTTCGCTCCCCCCAACTGCTCCGCCTACGTCGATCCGCCCGCGGAGCTTATTTCTTCAGCGCGAACACCCAGATAACGCCACCCTGCGGCACATTGGATTCGATGCCGATATTGTTGGTCGCCAGCGCATCCTGGATACGCTGCGCGTCGACGCCCCAGCCGGACTGGATCGCGACGTACTGGGTGCCGTCGATCTCATAGGACATCGGCATGCCCATGATGCCGGAGTTGGTCTTCTGCTCCCACAGGAGTTCGCCGGTCTTGGCGTTGAAGGCGCGGAAGTTGCGGTCATTGGTGCCACCGGCGAAGATGAGATCGCCTGCGGTCGCCGTCACCGAGCCGAACATCTGCGACTTCGGGAAGTTGTGCTGCCATACCTTCTTGCCGGTCGCCGGATCCCAGGCCTGTACCTCACCGAAATGATCGGCGCCGGGCTTCGCCTTCAGGCCGATGTCCTCCGGCTTGGTGCCGAGCCAGAGCTCACCGGGCTTGAGCGGAATCTTCTCGCCGGTGAATCCGCCGCAGAAATTCTCGTTGGCTGGCACGTAGACGAGGCCGGTCTTCTGGCTGTAGGCCGCCGATGGCCAGTCCTTGCCGCCCCACAGCGACGGACAGAACTCGACGCGCTTGCCGATGACCGGCTTGTGGGCGGGATCGACGATCGGCTTGCCGCTCTCATCGATGCCCTTCCAGACATCATTTGAGACGAACGGCCAGCCGGCGACATAGTTGATCTTGGTCGGCGTGCGCTCCAGCACCCAGAAGATCGCATCGCGTCCCGGATGGACCAGGCTCTTGATGCTGCGGCCGTCGCGCTGCAGGTCGATCAGCATCGGCGCCTCGACCTCGTCCCAATCCCAGGAATCATTCTGGTGGTACTGGTGGTAGGTCTTGATCTTGCCGTTGCTGGGATCGAGCGCGAGCACCGACGAGGTGTAGAGATTGTCGCCGGGATGCATCTCGCCGGGCCACGGCGCGGCATTGCCGACGCCCCAATAGATCGTCTTGGTGTCCTTGTCGTAATTGCCAGTCATCCAGGCCGAGCCGCCGCCGTTCTTCCAGTCGTCACCCTGCCAGGTGTCATGACCCGGCTCGCCCTCGCCCGGAATGGTGTAGGTCCGCCACAGCTCCTTGCCGTCCTTGGCATCATAGGCGGCGACGTAGCCGCGCACGCCGAACTCGCCGCCGGAGCCTCCGACGATGACCTTGCCGTCGACGATCAGCGGCATCAGGGTCATGTACTGACCCTTCTTGTAGTCCTGCACCTTGGTGTCCCACACCACCTTGCCGGTCTTGGCATCGAGCGCAACGACGTGGTCGTCGGTGGTCGCGAGATAGAGCTTGTCGTCCCAGAGGCCGACGCCGCGGCTGGTCGGGTGCAGCTGGAAGAGATCGTCGGGCAGCTGCCGCTTGTAGCGCCAGTATTCGTCGCCGGTCTTGGCGTTCAGCGCGATCACCTGCCCCATCGGCGTTGCCACGAACATGACGCCGTTATTGACGATCGGCGGCGCCTCGTGGCCTTCGACGACGCCGGTGGCAAACGTCCAGACCGGCGTGAGATTCTTCACGTTCGAGGTGTTGATCTGGTCGAGCGGGCTATAGCCCTGCCCGTCATAGGTGCGCCGGTAGAGCATCCAGTTGCCGGGTTCAGGATTTTCCAGCCGCTGCGCGGTGACCGGAGAATAATTCTCGATCGGGCCGGCGCCCGCGGCGGTCGAGACAAGGCACGTGAAGGCGACGAAGCCGGACAGTAACCATTGCTTCCTGGTCATGGACGTTCCCTTTTTCATCCGTTCGAATTCTTGTTTTGAATTCTTGTCGTCCGCCCCTCGGCGGATGGCCTCTCGTGAGGCGGGCACAACCCGCACGTCCGTCATCCTGGCTGCGCGCCACCTACCTTTCCGATGAAGTTGCCGGCGATGCTGAGCGAGCCGTCAGCGAGCGCGAGCGGCAGCGCCGCGAGCCGTCGCGGTGCCGGCCCGAACACGACCTGCGCGCCCGCGCGGGGATCGTATTCGGAGTTGTGGCACATGCACTTGAACACCTCCTTGTCGCCGGCATCGCTCTTCACCCAGGCGGTGACGGGACAGCCGGCATGGGTACAGATCGCCGAATAGGCGACGATGCCGTCGACGGCACGCGCTTTCGTTTGCTCGTCGAGCTCGGCGGGATCGAGCCGGATGACCAGGATCTCGTTCAGCCGCGAGGCGCTGCGCACGACCGATGTCTTGGGGTCCTTCGGCCAGGCATGAACCGGCGGTCCGCCGGCCGGAAGATTGGCCGCGGTAATCAGCTTTCCTTCCTGTTCGCCCTCGGAGAAGACGAGCAGATCGCCCTTCTGCGGCCGCTCGTCGGAGCCCGGCGGATCCTCGTCCGCGCGCGCTTGCATGGAACAGCCGAGGCAGGCGGAGGTAGCGAGCGCACCAAGCAGAAGCGTTCGCCGCGTTTGCTCCGCGCATGCACCGGCTTCAAGTCCCGCAGTGATCTCGGAGGAGGAGGATTTGGTGTTGGACGGTGCGCTCGACATACGCGCTAGCAGGCGCCGCAACTCTGCCGAAAACAAGGCGGAGAATTGGCACCGCAGTGCATCAATATGTCTTTACTCGCTTTGATTGAGTGAGAGCGAACGCGTTCAAGCGCGTTTTCGCAATTTCAACGTCACGCCGCGCGATCGGCATGATGATTTTGCAGATCAGACCGATGATGTTGGTATTGGTGCAGCGCGCTGCTGGTCACGCGACGCAACCACGAAGCGATACAACCGCACGTTTTACGGGCAAGAGGGTCGTCAGGACCGCAGCATGTGGCGCGGCGAAGCGATCCGGCCGGCGATCGTCGCTGACGCCATTTCAAAACTGTCCGCGATGCGGCGCGCCTTGTCGATGAACAGCGCGGCGGCCGCGGGCGGGCAGACCTCGCGCGCGGTCTGTTCGAACAGATCGAGCCAGCGGTCGAAATGATCGCCGACCAGGCTCAGCGGCATATGCGCCCGCATCGGCGAGCCGTGATAGCGGCCGCTCATCAGCACCACCGACGACCAGAAATCCCTGAGCTTGGCGAGATGCTCGTCCCAATTCTGCACGATGGCGAAGACCGGTCCCAGAAGCGCATCCTCGCGCACGCGTCCGTAGAAGCGGGCAACGAGCTCCCCAATCATCTCTTCGGTTATCCCGGTACGCTCGATCGCATCCTGGGTCAGCAGGTTCCGCCGCGCAGCCGCCGCCTCGCGCTCGGCCTTCAGTCGATCCGACATGTCCTTTGTTATCCGTTCCGTTGTTTCCCGCGGGCCGCTCGTTCGACATTGTCGGGCCAGTTGCGAACGGCGTCTTTGTCGTAGCGCAAATTGCGGGATTGGGCGGCGGACGTTATTTCTTGAGCATGATCTTGTCGGAAAACCGCTACACACTTTTCCGGATCATGCTCCGAACGCCCGCCACCGACGCCGAGATCAGGCGCTATAGGTGTAGAAGCCCTGCCCGGACTTGCGGCCGAGATGGCCGGCATCGACCATTTCCTTGAGCAAGGGGGCTGGACGGTATTTGGGGTCGTTGAAGCCTTTGTAAAAGACCTCCATCACCGAAAGCATGGTGTCGAGCCCGACGAGATCGGCCAGCGCCAGCGGCCCGATCGGATGGTTGCAGCCAAGCTTCATGCCGGCGTCGATCTCTTCCGCCGTCGCGATCCCTTCCTGGAGCGCGAAGATCGCCTCGTTGATCATCGGGCACAGGATGCGGTTGACGGCGAAGCCCGGGCTGTTCTTGGCCGTGATCGCCACCTTGCCGACGCGCTTGGCGAAATCCAGCGCCTTGGCATGGGTGTCGTCGGAGGTCTGCAAGCCGCGGATGAGTTCCAGCAGCGCCATCACCGGCACCGGGTTGAAGAAGTGCATGCCGATGAAGCGATCGGGGCGATCAGTCGCGGCGGCGAGCTTCGTGATCGAGATCGAGGAGGTGTTGGTCGCGATCAGCGTGCGCGGCGATAGCGTGGCGCAGAGGTCCTTCAGGATCTTAACCTTGAGCTCCTCGTTCTCGGTCGCAGCCTCGATGACGAGGTCGCAATCGGCAAGCTTCGCCCGGTCGGTCGTGCCGGTGATGCGCTTGAGCGTCGCCTCGCGATCCGCCGCCGACATCTTCTCTTTCTTGACGAGGCGCTCGAGGCTGCCGCCGACCGTCGAAAGCCCGCGGTTCACCGCCGCATCGGAGATATCGACCATCACGACCGAGAGCCCGGCCGCGGCACAGACCTGCGCGATGCCATTCCCCATGGTCCCTGCCCCGATGATGCCAACGGTTTGGATCATTGCTTCATATCCTTCATCCTTGCGGGCGTGCCGGCACCGGCCCGACCCCATTGTTCCTGCATCAGGATCTAGCACCCCCAACGGGCGGGTGCGACCCGATCCTGCCCTTTCCTTAAAGCATCCATGGCGGGAATAAAGCTGCCTTTCGGGCACGGCGCCCTGTCTGACCGATTTGCCTCGATTTTTGTAACGGGTCCTGCCCGGACCGCGGCTGAGGGACGGATGGACACCCGGCACGTCTCGGCCGCCGTTGATCTAGATCAATCGGACGATGCACCGCTCGCGAAGGGTGCGCTGAGATTGATGTGCGTTGACACAGAAGCCCTCGACCAGAACTCCAACGAGCTCTCGCGGTTCTGCGAATACAACCGCGAGATGCCGCTGCTAGACGCGATGGAGGCGATCGCGAAATGAGTCCAGCAATGCCCCATCGAGTGCAGAGTACAGAACGACCTGGAGGCTTCATGTCCCGTCTCATGATCGGCACCATTCTCGTCATTCTATGCATCGTCGGGGCAAGCTCCGCCCATGCGGAGCGCTATTGCCTGCAGGGGGATCAGTGGGGCTATCCCGGCAATTGCAGCTTCTCGACATACAGCCAGTGCAAGGCATCCGCCTCGGGCACGCGGGCACATTGCGGCGTCAATCCGCGCTACGCGCGTCAGCGTCGCGGGTAGAGCCAAAGCGACTTCAGCTCAGGCCGCACCCCATCTCCGCCTTTGGCAATTTCATCGAGTTTGTGCATGGACTGACCATGTCGCGACGCGTGAATTGCATCCACCCGCTTCCCGACAGGCATAGGGGCGGCGGACAACAGAGCAGACGTGCCGAGCCCTGCGGCGGCCAGTCGATCGAGGATATCCGATTGACAACCCTTTGTTATTCCAACAATCGTTGAAACATGGAAAAGACAGATCGTCGGTGCGGCGCTGGCGGTCTAGACGAGCGGGCGCGAGCAACGTCGTCAGACGGCAGTCGAGGTCGGAGACTTCTGCAATGGACGTGATCATCTACCACAATCCCGATTGCGGCACCTCGCGCACCACGCTTGCGACGATCCGGAACGCCGGCATCGAGCCGCACGTGATCGAATATCTGAAGACGCCGCCGTCACGGGCGCTGCTGCAGCAGCTCATCGCGCGCATGGGAATCTCGGTGCGCGAGGCGGTTCGCGAAAAGGCGGCGCCCTATACGGAGCTCGGGCTCGACAACGCGGCGCTGACCGACGATCAGCTGCTCGATGCGATGATAGCGCATCCGATCCTGATCAACCGTCCGATCGTGGTGTCGCCGAAAGGCGTCAGACTCTGCCGCCCCTCCGAACTGGTGCTCGATCTGTTGCCGGCGCAGCAGCGTCAGGCCGGATGAACGACTTCGCGCGATCCATCGTCGCCGCTCTCACGCTGATCGGCGGGGCCGACGCGGAGCTTCTCGGCATCGTGGCATTGTCGGTCCGTGTCAGCCTGACCGCGAGCATCGTTGCGCTCCTGATCGGCGCACCGATCGGGGCGCTGCTCGCGATCACCCGCTTCCAGGGGCGGCAGGTGATCATCGTCCTGACCAACGCGCTGCTCGGTCTTCCCCCGGTCGTGGTCGGGCTCGCGCTCTATCTCTTGCTATCGAGGTCCGGCCCGCTCGGATCGGCCGGACTGCTGTTCACGCCGGCCGCCATGGTGATTGCACAGACACTGCTAGCGACGCCGATCGTGGTGGCGCTGGTGCACCGGCCAGCAAGTCTGCTCTGGGCGGAGTATGGCGATCTGGCGCGGATCGACGGACTGTCAGTCCTGCGCAGCATGGCACTCCTGTTCGCGCTCGGCCGGACATCGCTGCTGACGGCGTTTCTCGCAGCCTTCGGGCGCGCGATCGCCGAGGTCGGCGCCATCATCATCGTCGGCGGCAACATCCGCGGCTTCACGCGCACGATGACGACCGCGATCGCGCTGGAGACCAGCAAGGGCGACCTGCCGCTCGCGCTAGGGCTCGGGCTGATCCTGCTCGCGCTCAGCGTGGCCGTGTCGACCGTCGCCTTCCTGCTAGTGGGACGCGTTGGGGAAAAATAGCTGCTCGCCGCCGACCTTGTAACCGGCGATCGCATCCTGGCCCTTCGGCGAGATGAGCCAGTCGATGAAGGCCTGCCCGTCCTGCGCCTTTACGTTCGGATGCTTTGCCGGATTCACCAGCATGACACCGTACTGGTTGAAGAGCCGCTTGTCGCCCTCAGTCAGGACGGCGAGCTCGCCGCGATTCCTGAACGACAGCCAGGTGCCCCGGTCTGACAGAAGATAGGCGTTCGAGGACGAGGCCATGTTCAGCGCCGGACCCATGCCCTGGCCGATCTCACGATACCAGGTGTCCTTGCCGGCAGCGGGGTCGACCCCGGCCTCTTTCCACAATCTCAGCTCGGCTGCGTGTGTACCGGACTTGTCGCCGCGCGAGATGAAGGGAGCCTTCGCCGCCGCGATCTTGCGCAGCGCCTCGGCAACATCCTTGCCGCCGGCGATCTTCGCGGGATCGCTTCTGGGGCCAACGATGACGAAGTCGTTGTACATGACGTCGAAGCGTTTCACGCCCTGCCCTTCCGACATGAACTTGTCTTCGGCAGGCCTGTCGTGAACGAACACCACGTCGGCATCGCCGCGCCGCCCGATGTCCAGCGCCTGGCCGGTGCCGACGGCAACGACCTTCACGTTGATGCCCTCGGCCTTCGAGAACAGTGGCAGTAAGTAGCCGAACAGACCCGACTGCTCCGTCGACGTCGTCGATGCCACGGTGATGGCCCGATCCTGCGCGAAGGCGCATGCCGACCAGAACAGAACCGCTGCGATGGCGGCAAGCTTCCTCATTGCATTGTCCTCACACCGGATGTCGGGTGTTCGAAACTACCCTCGCTGGTACTGCGAAGGGAACCCCGACGTTCGGTCAGCGCATGCCCTTGCGCCGCGGTCCTGGCCGGGCCGCCGCTCAGGAACCCCATCTTCCCGGACAGGTTGTCCAGAGACAGCGCAGGGAGACTCTCATCAGGAAGATAACTTCCCCGGCGGCGCTCTGTCGCATGCGGGTAGCCACCTTCGTCAGGGATCGTTGCAGCGCATCGCCCGCGAATGAGCGGCGATACCTCACGGCAGTCTCACGTGCTTTGAACCCCGCGTGAACTCCGGGAACGGCCAGGAATATCGAGCGCACGGTGCGATCTCCTCACTGGATCGCACTGGAGGCTCTCATGATAAGGACTACCATCTTCACCGCCTTGCGGCTCGTGCTTTCGCTGGCGATGGCCGGCCCGGTTCAGGCATGGACCGGACCGGCTGCCATTACTTCGTTACCAGGCGTCGACTGCGTGTGGCGCGATGGACGAACAGAGTGCGGCGCAGCCGCTTCGGTCAGCACCATCCCTATCGCGCATGTTCGCAAGGCCGCAGCGCCGCATCCGCGCCTTCGCAGCACGGAGCACGCGACGACCGCGCTTCCGCCGGCAACGCACCTTCCCGATCGCGACGAAGACCCGCTTGCAATGATGCATTTCGAATGAACATCGCAAGCGCCGGCATCGCAATCTGTGGACAAATCCGAGCGGCGAGACAACGGTTGCAGCGCCTCTCTCGCGATGGATGTGAGGATGTTCTACAATTGGTCTCACTTACATTGACATCAGTGTGACGGCCGGGCAGTTTTTTGCATTGCTGGCGAATCAGCGAATGCCTCACGCCGAGTACCTCTTGGACAACTCCCAGTGCTTTCGAGACTGATATCGTTGCTGCGCCGCATCCCTGCGGTGAAATGGGCGTTCTCCCGATTTCGGCCTTTGTCGCATAGCGGCAGCATCAACAGTGCGCCGATCGCTGCGGATGAGCCGCAGGCTCCCATCGTCGACATCCCCGAGGCTTCTCCCAGCATCGACATCGGCGCTGCCCAGTCGCACGACGTTGCGGCAGCGGTTCCGGTCGCGGTCGATGTGACCGCTGTTCCCGACGCCGAGAAGAGTCCCTCCGCCGCCCCCTCCGATATCAGCGCCGGTGAGGATTCGTCTCGCGAGGCGCCGACCAGCGTTGATCCGGTCGCGGTCGAGGAGCCTTCGATTTCCGTAGAGGTCGAGAGCGAGCCGGTTGAGTTTGCCGATCATGTCTTCAGCAGCGATGCGTCCCCCCGACGAGGCCGCAGGCGTTGAGCCGGTCGTCGCTGACGACTCCTCGGCTCCGCTTGCCGACGCCTTGAGCCATGCAGCTGAATCTTCCGATCTCGTCATCGCCAGCGAGCTGTCCGCTGAAGTTGCAGCGGACGACGAGCCAGTCAGCGCAGAGGCCGCTGCCGCGCTCGTCGAAGCCGAAAGCCCGGCGGCTGAGATCCTCGATCTTGTCATCGCCAGCGAACCATCCCCGGAAGTTACCGCGGAGGCCGAGCCGATCAGCGTCGACGACGCTCCCGTAGCACTCGCCGAGGCCGAAAGTCCGGCGGCTGAGATCCCCGATCTTGTCGTCGCCAGCGAGCCGTCCCCGGAAGTTACTGCGGAGGCCGAGCCGGTCAGCATCGACGACGCTCCCATAGCGCTTGTCGAAGCCGAAATCCCGGCGGCTGAGATCCCCGATTCTGTCATCGCCAGTGAGCCGTCCCCGGAAGCTGCCGCAGACGCCGAGCCGGTCAGCGTCGACGACGCTCCCGTAGCGCTCGTCGAGGCCGAAAGCCCGGCGGCTGAGATCCCCGATCTTGTCGTCGCCAACGAGTCGTCCCCGGAAGTTACCGCGGAGGCCGAGCCGGTCAGCGTCGACGACACTCCCATAGCGCTCGTCGAGGCCGAAAGCCCTGCGGCTGAGATCCCCGATCTTGTCGTCGCCAACGAGTCGTCCCCGGAAGTTACTGCGGAGGCCGAGCCGGTCAGCATCGACGACGCTCCCATAGCGCTTGTCGAAGCCGATAGTCAGACGACTGAGATCCCCGATCTCGTCGTAGCCAGCGAGCCGTCCCTGGAAGTTACCGCGGAGGCCGAGCCGGTCAGCGTCGACGACGCTCCCGTGGCGTCGCTCGAAGTTGAAATCCCGGCGGCTGGTATCTCCGATCTCGTCATCGCCAGCGATCCATCTCCCAGCGTTGGCGCGGATATCGCGCCGGTCCCGCCGGAGGGTACTTCACCCGCCAAAGCCGTCGCTGCGGACGAAGTTCCAATAGTCTCTTCCGACACCGGGGCAAAAAGCGAGCCTGCCCCCGTTGTCGTGCCTCCGTCACCAGCGCGCCGCCGGGCGCCGAAAACTCCAACGAGAGCCGCTGATCCCGCCGATCGCACGACGCTGATCCGGCAGCGCTGGGCCGAGACGGGCATCCGGATGTGGAATCCGCGGCTTCATGGCACCGGCGACGCGACGCTGAACATCCAGGGGCGCAGCGAGTTGCTGCCGCCAGCGCCCGGCGAGACGATGCCGCGTTACGACAGGCTCGAATTCAGAATGCTGGGCGGGCAGATCGTCTGCGAGGGCGTCATCGTTGAAGCGCCCGAGCAGGCTGGCCATCGCAGCTTCACCCGGCTTGCCGAGCCGCGGAACCAGGACCGGGCCCGCGAGTCCGTGCGGGAACGTCGGGCCGCTCTCGCCTGATCCTTCCCCTGCGACCACCATCACGACATGCTAGGCTGATGTCCCGGGATGGGAGATCGCGTATGCGCGTAAGATCGTTGCCACTGGTCGTGATCGCCGCCCTCTGCATCTCACAACCAGCCTTCTCCGCAGCAGGCAAGCGGTCACGCCATGCACCTCCGACCGCTCCTGCCGCAGATCCGGCTGGGCCCTACAAGGCCGATCGGCTCTCCTCCCCGCGCGGCGAGCCGATCCTCAATATCCCCGGACAAACCACCGTGCTGACGCGGCAGGTCCTCGACGACATGAACGCAACGAGCCTCAAGGACGCCATGCGCTCGACCGCCGGCGTGACGATCGGGCGTTAGGCGTCCAGCGCGGCTCGCGTTTGCAATGCGACCCGCCATGTTCAGTCGGGACACCCGGTTATTCCGCGGTGGCAAACGAAATATTCCTGATACGAGGCGGTTGCCTGCCCTACCTCCCACGACGTAGCTTGCGCATCGGCCGCGCTACGCGACAGCCGCGCCCGACCAAAACGACAAGAACACCCGGGAGGAAAACGATGAGAAAGCTCACGGCAGCACTGTGCGCGTTGGCTTTATTCGCGCCGGCAGCGCAGGCGCAGACGATCAAGGATTTCCTGGCGGCGGTCACCAAGAAATGGACCACACCGTTCGAGCCGTTCCAGCTCATTGGCAACATCTACTATGTCGGCACCGACGGCATCGCCGTCTACGTCATCAAGACCTCACAGGGCCTGATCCTGATGGATACGGCGCTGCCGCAGTCCACCGGGATGATCAAGGACAACATCGCAAAGCTCGGCCTCAAGGTCTCCGACGTCAAGATCATCCTCAACACGCACGCGCATTTCGATCACACCGGCGGCTTCGCCGAGATCAAGAAGGAGACCGGTGCGCAGCTCATGGCCGGCGAGCGCGACAAGCCGCTGCTCGAAGGCGGTTACTATCCCGGCGACGAGAAGAACGCCGATCTCGCCTTCCCCGCGGTGAAGGTCGATCGCGCGGTAAAGGAAGGCGACAAGGTCACACTCGGCGACACGACGCTGACGGCGCATTCAACGCCCGGCCATTCGCCGGGCTGCACGAGCTGGGAGATGACCGTGAACGACGGCAGCCAGGACCGCGAGGTGCTGTTCTTCTGCAGCGGGACGGTGGCGCTGAACCGGCTGGTCGGGCAGCCGACCTATGCCGGCATCGTCGACGACTACCGCGCGACCTTCGCCAAGGCCAAGGCGATGAAGATCGACGTACTGCTCGGGCCGCATCCGGAAGTCTATGGCATGCAGACCAAGCGTGCAGAGATGAAGGACGGCGCGCCGAACCCGTTCGTCAAACCGGGCGAGCTCGCGACCTACGCGACCGGCCTGTCCGAGGACTTCGACAAGCAGCTCGCCAAGCAGACCGCGGCGCTCGAGAAGAAATAGCGGCGACTCAGACTGCGCAGTAGCGCTCCTGGATGTCCTTGTCCGCGAGCAGCGCTGCGGCGCTGCTCTGATGCACCACCTCGCCCTGGTCGATGATTACGGCGCGGTCGGCAAGGCGCAGGGCCCATTCGACATTCTGCTCGACCAGAAGCAGGGTCTTGCCTTCGTCGCGCAGGCGGCGGAACAGCACACCCATCTCCTCGACCAGGACGGGCATGATGCCTTCCGAGGGCTCGTCGAGAAGGATCATCCTGGGCTTTGCGATCAGTGCGCGTGCGATCGCCAGCATCTGCTGCTCGCCACCCGAGAGCGTCACGCCCTCCTGATCAAGCCGCTCCTTGAGGCGCGGAAAGGTTTCGGCGATCTCGTCGATCGCGCCGCGCTCATCGATACCGCCGCCGGTCGCGACGAGGCCGAGCCGCAAATTCTCGCGCACGGAAAGGCCAGACACGATGCGGCGCTCTTCAGGAACGTAGGCGAGGCCAAGGTGAAAGCGCTGGTGCGCGCGCAGCGCCAGGAGCTCGCTGCCCGCGAACCGCACGTGGCCCGTCGCCTTCGGCATCAGGCCCATCATCGCCCGAAGCGTGGTGGTCTTGCCAGCACCGTTGCGGCCAACGAGAGCGACCACCTCGCCGGGGTTCACGTGGAGCGAGATGCCGTGGAGGATATGGCTCGCGCCATACCAGGCGTGGAGATCCCTGATTTCGAGCAGCGCGGTCTCAGCCATAGCCTTCACTCTGTCCAAGATAGACCCGGCGGACTTCCGGATTGCTCCTGATCTCGTCCGGCGCACCGTCTGCCAGCAGGCGACCGTGATGCAGAACCACGACGCGTTTGGACAGGCCCAGCACCATTTTCATCTTGTGCTCCACCAGAAGCACGGTGCGCTTGTCGGCGAGACGTTCGAGCAGCGCCACCATGTCCTTGGTCTCTTCCGGTCCCATGCCGGCGGTCGGCTCGTCCAGCAGCAGCAACTCAGGCTCGGAGACCAGCGCGATCGCGATCTCCAGCGCGCGCTGCTGGCCATGCGACAGGAACTTTGCGAGTTCGGCGCGCTTGCCGAGCAGCCCGACCGCGTCGAGCGCGGCATCCGCACGCGCATTCAGTTCAGTCAGCCGGGCGCGATTGCGCCAGATGTCGTAGCTCACGGTCAGAGCCTGCGCCGCAACGCGGACATTCTCGTGCACGGACAGGTCGGGAAAGATGTTCGTGATCTGGTAGGAGCGCGAGATGCCCTGATGCACGAAGCGGTGCTGCGGCAGGCCGTTCAGCTCGCGTCCCCTGAAGTGCAGCTTGCCCGACGTCGGGGGCAGCGCGCCGGAGAGGATGTTGAAGAAGGTGCTCTTGCCGGCGCCGTTCGGCCCGATGATCGAGGTGAGCTGGCCGGCCGCAAAGGACACAGTGATGCCTTCGAGCGCGACGAAGCCGCCAAAGCGCTTGCCGATCCCCTCGGCGCGGAGCAATTCGCCGCTCATTGCCGCGCCTTTCCGATTCCGACGACGTCCGCCAGCGTGCCCCATATGCCCTTGGGCAGGAACAGCACGAACAGGACGAAGATCGCGCCGACGAAGATCTGCCAGTGCGGCGTCCAGAGCGAGATGACATCCTCCAGGATCAGGAAGCTCGCCGCGCCGACGAAGGGCCCGAAGAAGCTGCGGGCACCGCCGAGCAGCACCATCATCACGATCATGCCGGAGGTCTGGTAATGCAGGATGTCCAGCGGTACGATCGACAGATGCAGGGCCAGCATGCAGCCGCCGAGCGAGGAGATCGCACCCGACAGCATGAAAACGATCAGCTTGCTGCGCTCGACGTCATAGCCGCATGCCCTCGCCCGCTGCTCGTTCTCGCGGATCGCCTCGATGACGGCGCCGAACGGCGAGTTCAGGATGCGCGACTGGAACCACATCGCCAGCGCGGCGAAGACCATCAGCACGTAATATTTGTTGACGGGATCGAGGAAATTGACCGGGAGCCCGAACAGGCTGATGCGATCGACCGTGAAGCCGCGCAGGCCGTTCTCGCCGCCGGTGAAGGATGAGGCCTGGAGTGCCACGTAATAAACGAGCTGAGCGAGCGCGAGGGTCACCATCGAGAAATAGATGCCGCGTGTGCGCGTCGAGACGATTCCGATCGCGGCGGCGAGACAGGTGCTGAGGCCAACGGCAATCGGCACCGCGGCGAACCAGGGCACGCCGTAGCGGCCGATCGCGATCCCCGTGAAGTAGGCGCCAGCGCCGAAAAACGCCGCCTGACCGAATGACAGCAGTCCGGTGTAGCCGAACAGGAGATTGTAGCCCATCACCACGACTCCGTAGATCAGGACGTTGACGGCCAGCGCCTGCGACGGCAGCAGCCAGGGCAGCACGGCAAGCACTGCGATGGAGAGCAGCACGCGCTGCTCGAGAAGCCAGCCGAGCCCGCCAGGCGAGGGTTCGGCGACCGCTTCGCAGCTCGATAGTGACGTCACGCGGTCCTCCCTCTGACGCCGAACAGGCCCTGCGGGCGGATCAGCAACACTACCGCCATCAGCGCGAACATGACGATGGTCGCCATCTCCGGCGCGAACAGCGCCACCATGCTGATGGAAATGCCGACCATGAGGCCGGCGACGACCGCGCCGACGATCGAGCCGAGGCCGCCGATAACGGTGACGACGAAGGCCTCCGCCAGCACCAGCGCCCCCATCTCCGGATTAACGCTGCGCATGGGCCCCGCGAGCACACCGCCAAGGGCCGCCAGCCCGACGCCGAGACCGAAGATCGCGAGCCACACCCGGCCGATATCGACGCCGAGCACCTGCATGATGGTGGGATCGCGGGCACCGGCGCGCACGATCAGGCCGACGCGGGTCTTCTCCAGCGTCAACCAGAGCACCAGCAGCACCACTGCCACCAGCGCGATGACAAAGAGCCGATAGCGCGGGAAGAAGCCGATCCCGAGATCGAGCACGCCGATCAGTTGCGGCGGGGTCGGAAACGGAATGCCGTCGCTGCCGAACACGATCCGCACGCCCTCGACCAGGACGTAGCTGAGGCCGAAGGTGAGCAGCAGCGGATCGTCGATCGAGCGTCCATAGAGCCTGCGGATCAGGACGAATTCGATCAACATGCCGAAGGCGCCGATCAGGATGGGAGCGAGCAGCAATCCCCACCAGAAGCTTCCGGTGAGAGACGCCAGATACAGCCCCGCATAGGCCCCGATCATGAACAGCGCGCCATGGGCGAAATTGACCACCCCGAGCATGCCGAACACGATCGTCAGTCCAAGCGCAGTGATCACCAGGACCGCCCCAAGGGCGATCCCGGAGAGAAGCTGCATGATGATCAGCGACAGGTCCATCGTGACAGGGCTTTAGGTGGTGTGGCCGAGCTCGCCGCAGCTGCGCAGCATGTCGTCGGAGCCCGCATCGTTGGCGAGAATGGCGAACAGGTCGTTGTCGTTGGCCATGGCTGACTTCTTCTTGGACTCCAGCACCAGCACCGACTGCACCGACTGATGGTCGCATTTGCGGTAGTGCTGCGGGCCCTTGGTCAGGTCGTATTGCAGCTTCTCCAGGGCGTCGACGACCTTGTCGTTGTCGGTTCCACCGGCGGCCTGCATGGCGAGCAAGAGCGAGGCCACGCCGGAATAGCCATAGGCGCCGTAGTCGGTCGGGATCGCACCGCCATAGGCCGCGCGGAACGCCGCGTTGAAATCGGCGGCGGTCTTGCTCTGGGGCTCCAGGCCCCAATAGTAATTGGCGCCGCCAACCACGCCCTCGAAGACGTCGGGGCCTACCGCGAGCCGCTGGTTGTGCAGGATCACAGGCACGACGATCTTCATCTGCTGCTTGACGCCGAAATCCACCGCCTGCTTGATCGCATTGGCCTGGTCGCGGCCGAAGTTGGAGATGCAGAGCACGTCCGGCCGCATCGACATCAGACGCGGCATGAAGGTGGAATAGTCGGCCGCGCCGAACGGATGCAGGATCTCGCCGACATTGTCCGCGCCGATCGCCGCCTGCGCGCGCTTGAAGCCGCGCAGCATCTCGTGACCGTAGGCATAGTCGGCAACGAGATGGGCGACCTTCATGCCCTTCTTAAGGGTCTGCCGCGCCACGGCAGCAGTCGTCATGTGCGGGTTCAGCGCCTCATGGAAGGTATATTTGCTGAAATCCTTGGCCTCGTTGATGGTGTCCGACTGGCTGATCGAGACGTAGATCACGCCGCGGGCGCGAGTGACTTCGTTGACCCCGAGCTGCACCGCGCTGGAGAGCGCGCCGACCACGGCATGAACCTTGTCCTTCTCGATCAGCTCCAGCGTGCGGGTCGCCGCCTCGCCGGCATTGAGCTTGTCGTCGCGCACCAAGAGCTCAACCTTGCGGCCAGCAATACCGCCCTTGTCGTTCACGAGCTTGACGGCGAGCTCAGCGCATTTGACCTGATCGCGCGCTTCCGCGGCAAAGGGGCCGGTGAGCGGCGTCGGAAAGCCGATGCGGATCGTCTCGTCCGCGGCGCGGCCGATCCGGGGCATTGCGAGCAGCGCTGCGCTCGCCGAGAGGCCTGCGAGCGCGGTGCGGCGGGATATTTTCGGGGTCGAACCGGATTTGGGCATGATTTCCTCCAGAGCTCTTTTTCTAGAAACGCTTCAGGGCTTTCAGGACCTTTGCGGGCGTGATCGGAATCGAATTGATCGTCGCGCCGAACGGCGTGAGCGCGTCGTTGACGGCGTTGAGCACGCAGGCAGAAGCGGCGGCGGTGCCGGCCTCGCCGCATCCCTTGGCGCCGAGCTCGGTGTCGGCGGTCGGCGTCTCGACATGGGCGATGACGATGTCTGGCATCTCCATCGGCATCGGCACAAGGTAATCGGCGAGTGAGCCGTTCACGAGCTGGCCGGTCTCGCTGTAGCGGCATTCCTCAAACAGCGCCGCGCCGAGCCCCTGCACGATGCCGCCGCGGAGCTGTTCGTCCACCAGCATCGGATTGATGACACGGCCGCAATCCTCGACGATGAAGTGCTTCAATACCTTGATGAAGCCTGTTTCGACATCGACCTCCATCGAGCAACCCTGGATGCCGTTGGTGAAGGCGAAAGGATAGCCTTGCGGGGCAAAGTGGTGGCCGACGGTGAGCTGCGCCTGCGTGCCGGGCGGCAGCGTGTCGGAACGGAAATAGGCGATGCGCGCGATCTCGGCGATCGGCAGGCGCTGCTGCCGCGTCGCTGCATCGACGACCTCGCCATCGATGATGTCGAGCGCAGACGGCTGCTCCTGGAGGATAAGCGCGGCGATCTCCAGGATATTACGCTTGAGCGCGCGCGCGGCCCGAAGCGCGGTCTCGCCGCCAATGCCGGCGCCGCGGCAGGCCCATGTGGCGCCGCCATGCGGCGTCACCTCGGTGTCGCCGGTAACGACCTTGACGTGCTCCTGCGCAAGGCCGAGTTGATCGGCCACGATCTGGCTGATGATCGCCTCGGTTCCCTGCCCCTGCTCGGTGACCGAGATCAGGCAGCGCACCTCGCCGGAAGGCGTCAGGCTGACGATGGCGCCGTCCTGCGAGGAGATTCGCGCGCCACCGACGCCATAGAAAGCCGGGCTGGGGTTGGTGATCTCGACAAAGGCCGCGATGCCGATGCCGCGATACACGCCGCGCTTGCGCAGCTCTGCCTGTTCGGCGCGCAGCGCGTCGTAGTCCATCATCTCGTGCAGGCGCTTCAGGCAAGCCTGATGCGACAGCGCCTCGAAACGGTAGCCGGTCGGCGAGGTCTGCGGATAGGCATCATCGGCGATCACGTTCTGTGCACGGATGGCGAACGGATCGAGGCCGACCTTGGCCGCGGCCATGTCGACCAGCCGCTCGGTGACGGCGCAAGCAATGGGATGGCCGACGGCCCGATACTGGCTGGTCTGCACCTTGTTCTGGAAGATCACCTCCAGCGAAGCGCGGTAATTCTTGAAGCGATATGGCGCACCGATCAGGCGGATCACCTGGTTGCCCTCGACTACGCTGGTGCGCGGATAGGTCGAGAAGGCGCCGATCGCGGTCAGGTCCAGCACGTCCATCGCGAGGATCTCGCCTTTGGCATCCAGCGCCATCCGGGCGCGGACGCGGTGGTCGCGGGCGTGAATGTCGGAGACGAACGACTCGATGCGGTCGGCGACGTATTTGACGGGACGGCCGAGCAGGATCGAGAGGCCGACCACCGCCATGTCCTCGTGATAGACATGCAGCTTCATCCCGAAGGAGCCGCCGATATCGGTCGCGATCACGCGAACGCGGGCTTCCGGGATGCCGTAGTGGCGCGAATAGAGATCCTGGAACTGGTATGGCGTCTGCGTGGCGTGATGCACGGTGAGCATGCCGGCGGCGGGATCATAATCCGCGACGATGGCGCGCGGCTCCAGCGTCACCGCGGTATGGCGGCCGAAGGAGAATTCCTCCTCCACCACGTGCGCCGCATGCGCAAAAGCATCGTCGACGGTGCCATTGTCGAGCTGACTGCGGAAGCAGATGTTGTTGGCGCTGCCGGGATTGATCAGTGGCCCACCGGCCTCACGCGCACCGTCGATATCAACGACGACGGGAAGATCCTCGTAGTCAACCTCGATCAGCTCCAGCGCATCTTCTGCAATCGCCCGGCTCTCGGCGACGACGGCGACCACCGCCTGCCCGGCCCAGACCACCCGATCGAGCGGCAGCGGCAATTGCGGCGAGGACGTCATGCCCTTGAAGTGATCGAGCGTGCCGGTCCAGGGCGTGCAGATCTTGGCGAGATCCGCGCCCGTGGCGACCAGATGCACGCCTTCGAGCGCGCGCGCCCGTTCGATGTCGATAGAGATAATCTTCGCGTGCGCATGCGGACTGCGCAGGAAGGCGGCATAGAGCATGCGCGGCAGCTTGAGGTCGCTGACATAGCGCCCGCGCCCGGCAAGCAACCGCTTCGCGTTCGGCCGCGGCACAGAACGGCCGATATAGGAGTTCGGTCGGTCCAGCGAGGTCAACGGCGCACTCATGTCGCGCTTCCGCCTTCGTTGCGCGCTTTCGCGACGGCGTCGATGGCGTCGACGATCGCCTCGTAACCGGTGCAGCGGCAGTAATTGCCCGACAGCGCGTCGCGGATTTCCTCGCGGCTCGGCTCCGCCACCTGCGAGAGCAACTCGTTGGCGTTGACCAGCATGCCCGGCGTGCAGAAGCCGCATTGCAGCGCGTTGCGGCGATGGAATTCGGCCTGGAGGTCGGCGATCACGCCACTTTCGGAGAGTCCATCGATCGTGTCGATCCGGGCGCCGTCGGCTTGCACCGCGTACATCAGGCAGGAATGCACGGCGCGGCCGTCGAGCTGCACCAGGCAGGCGCCGCAGGCTCCCATTTCACAGCCGGCATGCGTGCCCGTCAGCTCGAGCTCGTTGCGCAGGCAATCGACCAGCGTCTCGCGCGGCGCGACCTCGCAGGCGACCTTGCGGCCATTGACGACGAAGCGAACCCGCACGGTCTCGTCGGCCTCATCCAGGAGGTTCTCGTCAAAGCCGCTCATGCACTCTCCCCCAGACGTCCGAGCAGGCGGCCCAGCAACACACGAGCGAGATGCAGCCGCATCGCCGGCGGCACCTCGTCGTTTTCTGGCGGCGCTAGATCGCCTTCGAGCGCGGCTTGCGCGGCGGCGATACGCTCCGAATTGAGGCTCGATCCGATGAGGGTCGCCTCTGCTCCCTTCACCCGTGTCGGCGTATTACCGACGGAGAAGAAGGAGATGCGAATGTCGTTGATCCGATCGCCAGCGCAGGTCGCAAGCATGCCGCAACCGACCAGCGCATAATCCCCGCGCCGGCGCGCCATTTCGTCGAACGCAAAGCGCTGGTCGGCCTTGAACAGCGGAACATAGATCGCGGTGATCAATTCGCCGGGCTGCAATGCAGTCTCGAAGAGGTCGATGAAGAAGTCGTCGGCCTTGATGCGCCGGCTGCCGGAGGGGCCGGCGATCTCGATCTCGGCATCGAGCGCCAATGTCATCGCCGGAAATTCGGACGCGGGATCGGCCAGCGCGACACTGCCGCCGAACGTGCCGCGGTTGCGGATCGCAGGATGAGCGACGAAAGGCGCCGCGGCCTGGAGGAGCGGTGCAAATTCGGCAATCAGCGGCTCGCTCAGCATTTCGCAGTGCCGCGTCAGGGCACCGATGCGCAGGAAACCGCCTTCGCGTCTGACACCGCGCAGCTCACCAATGTGGGTGATGTCGATCAGAAGTCGCGGCGCCTGCAGCCGCAACGACAGCGCCGGCACGAGGCTCTGGCCCCCGGCGATGAAGCGCGCATCATCGCCAACAAGCGCGTGGGCATCCAGCGCCTGTTCGATTGTCGCAGCACGAAAATAGCTGAAAGCCCTCGCCTTCACCGCCGTTTCCTCAAAATCCGTAGGCTCATCAGCCAGGATGCCAGATTTGTAACCATCTGGTCTCAAAACCCTGACACGACCGCGGAGGGCGGTCAACAGAAAATGACCATTTGGTCACAAATGCGCCTTGGGCTATGAAGGCGGAGTTACGTGCGATTCAGCGACGAAATGGCCCGAAAAGCGCAGAAAACGGCGAAGCGACCGGTCCGAAGGCGAACCGAGATAGGCAAGTCCGCGCCAAAGCGCCGCAACATGCGCGCGGCCGATCGCGAGCGCGCGATCGTCGACGAGGCAATCCGGTTCTTCGCCGAACATGGCTTCGAGGGCCAGACCCGTGAGCTCGCCAAGCGCATGGGCATCACCCATTCGGCGATCTATCGCCACTTCCCGAGCAAGGAAGCGCTGATCGAGCGGGTCTACCAGGAGGTCTATCTCAGCCGCTGGTCGCCCGATTGGGGGCCGATGATCCGCGACCGCTCGCTGTCGCTGGAGGCGCGGCTCACGCGCTTCTACCTCGACTATGCCGCGCGCGTGTTCGAGTACAACTGGGTCCGGATCTTCGTCTTCTCGGGCATGAAGTCGTTCGGCATCACCGGCCGCTATCTCGACATCATCAGGCGCGAGATCATCGAGCCGGCGGCGGCCGAACTGCGCCACGATCTGAAGCTGCCTGACGCGAAGACCCATCCGCTCGGCGAACGCGAGACCGAGCTGTTCTGGGGCCTGCACGGCCGCATCTTCTATCTCGCCATCCGCAAGTTCATCTACGAGACGCCGATCCCGCCCGATCTCGACGCGATCGTCCGCGACGCCGTCCAGACCTTCATGGACGGCGCGCGGGCGACGATGCCAAGGCTGCTCGTGCGCGACTGAGACGTGGCTACTTTGCCAGGCTCGGCAGATTGAGGCCGTTGGCACGGGCGCAGTCGATCGCGATCTCGTAGCCCGCATCCGCGTGGCGCATGACGCCACTCGCAGGATCGTTCCACAGCACGCGCTCGATCCGCCTTTGCGGCTTCCGTAGTCGAGCGTCGGAATGCGCTGCGCATCCGGCCACGAGTCTTGTTCAATCAAGTCTTGGAAACGGATCGGATGGAAGCGCGGCGATCGCCGCGGCCGGCAGCGCATCGGCTTCGATCAGCGCGGCGGCCTTGGCGAGATCGCCAGCCATGTAGCGGTCGGCGCCGAGCGCGGGTACATGTTCGCGAAGCGCGGCGATGACGGCAACGAGTGGCGCGCTGGTCGCATGCGGCGCGCGCAGCGTGATGCCCTGGGCAGCGACCAGAAGCTCAATGCCGAGGATGGCGGCCAGATTGTCGGCCATATCCGACAGGCGTCGCGCAGCGTGCGCGGCCATCGAGACATGGTCTTCCTGGTTGGCGCTGGTCGGCGTCGAGTCGATCGAGCAGGCGAGCGCGCGCTGCTTGTTCTCGGCGTAGAGCGCGGCCGCCGTCACCTCGGCGATCATGAAGCCGGAATTGATGCCGGGATCGGGCGTGAGGAACGGCGGCAAGCCGAAATTGAGCGCGGGGTCAACCAGCGTCGCGATGCGCCGCTCGCTGATCGCCCCGATCTCAGATAGCGCCAGCGCGAGGGAGTCGGCGGCAAAAGCTACCGGTTCGGCGTGGAAGTTACCCCCGGAGACGATCTCGCCGGTCTCGACCAGGACGAGCGGATTATCGGTGACGGCGTTGGCTTCGACGATCAGGCCTCGCGCCGCCTGCGTAATCAGGTCGAGCGCTGCGCCCGCAACCTGCGGCTGGCAACGCAGGCAATAAGGATCCTGCACGCGTTCGTCGCCTTCGAGATGCGACAGACGGATGTCGCTGCCATCGAGCAGCGCGGTCAACGTCGCCGCCGCCGCGATCTGTCCGGCATGACCGCGCAGCGCCTGAATTTCGGGGCGGAACGGCGCCGTCGATGCCATCGCCGCATCCACCGACAGCGCACCGGTGACCAGCGCGGCGCGCGCTAGGCGAAATGCACGCAGCACGCCGGAAATGGCGTAGGCGGTCGAGAACTGCGTGCCGTTGATTAGCGCAAGCCCCTCCTTGGGGCCGAGCGTCAGCGGTGCAAGGCCGGCTGCGGCGAGCGCCTCGCTGCCGGGGACGATGCCGCCATCAACGATCGCCTGCCCTTCGCCGATCATCACTGCGGTCATATGCGCGAGTGGCGCGAGATCGCCGGAGGCGCCGACTGAGCCCTGCTGCGGCACCAGCGGATAGACGCGCCGCGCCAGCATGGCCTGCAACTGCTCGATCACCTCACGGCGCACGCCGGAGGCGCCGCGTCCAAGCGAGACGATCTTCAGCGCCATCATCAGGCGGACGATCGGTTCCGGCGTCGCCGGCCCGACGCCGCAGCAATGCGAGACGATCAGGTTGCGCTGGAGCAGCGCGGTCTGATCCGGTGGAATGCGCTTCGAGGCAAGCTTCCCGAACCCGGTGTTGATCCCGTAGACGGGAACGTCGGCTTGGGCCGCCTTTGCGACGATCTCAGCCGCCGCCTCGACGCGCGGCCAGAACGAGGAATCGAGAACGACAGGTTGTCCTGCAAGCACGCGCACGAGATCGTCGAAGCGCACCGCTCCCGGTTTGACGACGATTGCTGCGCCCTGCTCTGTCACTGTCCCCTCCACACCCGGCGATGCAGCGGATTGAAGCCGATGCGGTAGACGAGCTCGGCGGGCCGCTCGATGTCCCAGATCGCGAGGTCGCACCATTTGCCGGCTTCGAGCGTACCGATCTCATGGAGCATGCCGAGCGCCCGCGCGCCTTCACGGGTGACGCCGGCAAGGCATTCGGCCACCGTCATCCGGAACAGCGTCGCGCCCATGTTCATTGCGAGCAGGAGCGAGGTCAGCGGCGAGCTGCCGGGATTACAATCGGTCGCGAGGGCCATGTGGACGCCGTGCTTGCGGAATGCCTCGACCGGCGGCTTCTGCGTCTCGCGGATGAAGTAGAAGGCGCCCGGGAGCAGCACGGCCACCGTTCCGGCCTTCGCCATCGCCGCCGCGCCAGCCTCGTCCGTGTGCTCGAGGTGATCGGCGGAGAGCGCGGAGAATTTTGCGGCGAGCGCGGCACCGCCGAGGTTCGAGAGCTGATCGGCATGGAGCTTGACCGGCAATCCGAGGGCCCTCGCCGTCGCGAACACCCGCGCCGTCTGCTCAGCCGAGAACGCGATGCCTTCCATGAAGGCATCGACGGCATCGGCAAGGCCCGCCTTTGCGACGGCGGGCAGCATCTCCTTGCACACGAGATCGATGTAGCGATCCTTGTCGCCATCGGCGTCTACCGGCAGCGCATGGGCGCCGAGAAAGGATGTACGGATCGCAACCTTCCGCTGACCGCCGAGGCTGCGCGCGGCGGCGAGCTGCCGCATCTCGGTTTCGGTCTCGAGGCCATAGCCGGACTTGATCTCGACCGTGGTCGCGCCCTCGCCGATCAGCGCATCGAGCCGCGGCAGCGCGCTTGCGACGAGCTCGGCCTCGCTCGCCTTGCGCGTGGCAGCCACCGTAGAGACGATGCCGCCGCCGGCTCGCGCGATCTCCTCGTAGCTTGCGCCCCTCAGGCGCAGCTCGAATTCGTGCGCGCGGTTGCCGCCATAGACGAGATGGGTGTGGCAGTCGACGAGGCCGGGCGTAATCCAGCGCCCCTCGCAATCAATCCGCTCGATCGCGTCCGCATCGGCCGGAAAATCCGCCTGCGTACCCGCATAAGCAATGTGGCCGCCACGCGTGGCGACCACGCCATGGTCGATCTCGCCGAGATCGGGACGATCGGCCCGCATCGTGGCGAGCCGGGCGTTATGCCAGATCCGGTCGAAGCGCTCTGCCATGCAGCCGTCCCTTTGCGGATGTCCCCGCTCCCTAGGATGCTTGACTTAAATGTCTAGACATATAATCGTGGGATGGTTCTGTCCAGCCGGCGCGTAATCATGACCCGACTGCATTTCGCCTCCGCGCTCCTGCCCTCGGGCTGGGCCAATGACGTGCAGGTCACCGATTCCAACGTGCTGGTCGGCGTGGCCGCCGACGAACTGCGCCAGCTCGAATACGGCCAACGCCTTAGGTATCTCGAGCGCAACGTGCTCTGCGGTGGCGCAGGCCGCTCGACGGGACGCACGTTGTTCGATCATGCGCTTGCAGGTGGCGCAAAGGCGCTGGCGCAGACAACGGCCGGCCTCACACACGGGGCACGCGCCGACATCGTCACGCTCGATACCGCCCATCCGTCGCTAGCGGGGCGCGAGCAGGACGCCGTTATCGATGGCTGGATCTTTGCGGCTAGCAGCGGCGCGATCGATTGCGTCTGGGCCGGCGGTCACAAGGTCGTTGAAGGCGGGCGACATAAATTGCGCCAGGCTGCACGCGAGCGCTTCAACGCGGCGGTGCGGAGGCTTTTCGCATGAGCCTCGCCACGGACGCGGCCGACAAGACCACGCTCTACAAGCGCATCCGCGCCGACATTGAAAAGCGCATCCTGACCGGCGAATGGCCTCCCGGGCATCGCATTCCCTTCGAGCACGAGCTGGTCGCACGCTACGGCTGTTCGAGGATGACGGTGAACAAGGCGCTGTCGGAACTCGCGCAGGCCGACCTGATCGAGCGGCGGCGGCGCGCCGGCTCCTTCGTGCGCCGGCCGCAGCATCTGTCGGCTGTGCTGAAGATCGCCGACATCCGTGCCGAGATCATTGCGCTCGGCCGCAGCTACGGCTATGAGCTGATCGGCCGAAAGCTGCGCGCGGCGACCGCGGCTGATCGTGACCGTCTCGGCGTGAAGAAGGCCGGCAAGGTGGTCGCGATCACCTGCCGCCACAGCGCCGACAATGTGCCCTTTGCTGTCGAGGACAGGCTGATCGACCTGTCGTCCGTGCCGAATGCTGCGACCGCGGATTTCTCGCGCGAGCCGCCCGGCTCGTGGCTGCTTCATCATGTCCCATGGACAGAGGCCGAGCATACGATCAGCGCGATCGCTGCGGATGAACGCACCGCGGAAGCGCTCGACATCGCAGTCGGCGCGCCCTGCCTCGTGATCGACCGCTACACCTGGCGCAGCGCGCGCACGATCACCGCGGTGCGCCTGCTTTATCCCGGTGACTCTCACCGCCTAGTCGCCCGATTCAAGGGAGGCTGAAAGAACAATGTCGGCACAAATCGTGCAGTGTTTCGGGCAACGGTCCATGGGCCGACATAAAGAGATCAACAGGACGGCAATCCATCGATCGGCAAGAGGACGACAATCATGCGTAGTTCGAAAGTATTTGCGACAATCATTGCCCTCGCGGCCTCCACTCCGGTGCTCGCTGACGACGTCAAGGTCGGCATCGGCATCTCCGGATGGACCGGCTTCGCGCCGCTGACGCTCGCGAAGGAGGCCGGCATCTTCAAGAAGAACGGCCTCGACGTCACGATCAAGAAGATCCCGCAGAAGGACCGCCACCTCGCGATCGCCTCCGGCGACGTCCAGTGCGCGGCAACAACGGTCGAGACCTGGATCTCCTGGAACGCCAACGGCGTTGCGACCAAGCAGATCTTCCAGCTCGACAAGAGCTACGGCGCCGACGGCATGGCCGTGCGCAACGACGTTACGTCCATTAAGGAGCTGAAGGGCAAGACGGTCGCGGCCTCCGCGCCCGGCACCTCGCCCTATTTTGCGCTGGCCTGGATGCTCAAGAAGAATGGCCTCTCGGTGAAGGACGTCACCGTCGTGAACCTCGAGCCGGCTGCGGCTGCGCAGGCCTTCGTGTCCGGCCAGAACGATGCCGCGATGACCTATGAGCCGTACCTGTCGACGGTGCGCGCTGCGCCCGACAAGGGCAAGATCATCGCCACCACGCTCGACTATCCGATTGTCATGGACACGTTCGGCTGCACGCCGAAGTTCCTCACCGAGAACCCGAAGGCCGCCAAGGCGCTCGCCGACAGCTATTTCGAGGCACTCGACATGATCGCCAAGGACCAGGCCAAGGCCTACGAGATCATGGGCGCCGACGTGAAGCAGACCGGCGAGCAGTTCGGGAACTCGGCAAAGTACCTGCGCTGGCAGGACAAGGCCGCGAACCAGAAATTCTTCGCCGGCGACTTCCTGACCTTCAACAAGGACGCCGCCGAGCTCCTGCTCGAGATCGGCATCATCAAGGCTGCGCCGAAGGTCGAGGACCTCTTCGACGCGAGCTTCATCAAGTAAACTCTTCAAGAGCTGCCGGTCCCGCTGAGACGCGGGATCGGCACATGATCGACTATTCGGATAGACAGTTTGATGCGCCCCCTGGATCCCGTGACATCGAAGCAGCGCGTGGCTTACGGCCTTGCGTTCTTCGTGCTGTTCGTTGCCCTCTGGTCCTGGGCGACGCTCGGCGGCCATGTGTCGAAAACCTTCCTCGCAAATCCGCTGACCATGGTGCAGGAGGGCTTTGACCTGCTGGCGAAGCAGGGATTCGTATACGACATCGGCATGACGATCTGGCGCGTTGTCGGCGGCTTTGCGCTCGCGACGATTATCGCGGTGCCGCTCGGCGTGCTGATGGGGGCCTACAAGCCCATCGAAGCGTTCCTCGAACCGTTCGTCTCCTTCGCGCGCTATTTGCCAGCTTCGGCCTTTATCCCGCTCCTGATCCTCTGGGCCGGTATCGGCGAATTGCAAAAGCTGCTCGTCATTTTCATCGGCTCGGTGTTCCAGGTCATCCTGATGGTCGCCGTGACCGTCGGCGCGACGCGGCGCGACCTGGTCGAGGCGGCCTATACGTTAGGGGCCAGCGACCGCGGCATCATCCGCCGCGTGCTCTTGCCTTCCTCCGCGCCCGAGATCGCGGAGATTTTGCGGCTGGTGCTGGGCTGGGCCTGGACCTACGTCATCGTCGCCGAGCTGATCGGTTCGTCCTCGGGCATCGGCCACATGATCACCGACAGCCAGGCGTTGCTCAACACCGGCCAGATCATCTTCGGCATCATCTTGATCGGACTGATCGGCCTCCTCTCCGACTTCATGTTCAAGGCATTCAACGCCTGGCTGTTCCCCTGGAAGCTCGCATGACGACCCTCAAGATCGAACAGGTCTCGCGAACCTTCCCCGCGCGCCACGGCAACGCGCCGACCAGGGCGCTGGAGCCGACCGACCTCACCATCGGCAACAACGACTTCGTCACCATCCTCGGCCCCTCCGGCTGCGGCAAGTCCACGCTGCTGCGTATCGTCGCCGGCCTCGATCGTCCGACCAGCGGACGCGTCACGCTCGACGGGCGCGAGGTGACCGGCCCGGGCGCCGATCGCGGCATGGTGTTCCAGTCCTACACTCTGTTCCCGTGGTTGACCGTGCGCGAAAACATCGCCTTCGGCCTGCGCGAGCGCGGCGTGCCGCAGGACGAGCGGAACAAGATCGCTGATGCCTTCATCCGCCAGGTTGGATTGTCCGGCTTCGAGAACCACTGGCCAAAACAGCTCTCCGGCGGCATGCAGCAGCGCACGGCGATCGCCCGTGCACTCGCCAATGATCCGAAGATCCTGCTCCTCGACGAGCCCTTCGGCGCACTGGACAACCAGACCCGCGCCTTGATGCAGGAAATGCTGCTCGGAATCTGGGAGCGCGATCAGAAGACAGTGCTGTTCGTCACCCACGACATCGAGGAAGCCATCTTCCTCGGCAGCCGCGTTATCGTCATGAGCGCACGCCCTGGCCGCATCAAGGCCGAGATCAATGTGGACCTGCCGCATCCGCGCTCCTACAAGATCAAGACCACGCCGGAATTCGTCCAGCTGAAGGAACGGCTGGTCGAGGAGATCCGCACCGAGGCGCTGAAGGTTGCCGAACATGCCTGACACTCAGCCACGCGCCAATGGGATGCGCGTTCTCGCCGATCTCAATGCACTCCGTGCCATCGGCACTTTCAAGACCGGCGTGCACAAGCCGACCTTCTCCGAGCCGCACAGGCAGTCGCTCGATTGGCTGGTGCAGAAACTGCCCAAGGCCGGTCTCTCCGCCGCGATCGACGGCATCGGCAATGTCTTCGGCACCAGCGCAAAGCGGGGGCCGAAGTTGCTGGCGGGCTCACACCTGGAAAGCCAGAACTACGCCGGCTGGCTCGATGGCCCGCTCGGCGTCGTCTATGCGCTCGAAGCCGCACGCGTCCTCAACTCCGATCCCTCGCTCAAGGGCGCCGTCGAACTCGCCGCCTGGTGCGACGAGGAAGGGCATTTCGGCCATTTCCTCGGCTCGCGGTCCTATGTCGGACAGGTGACCGAAGCCGATATCGACGCTGCGCGCGACCGCACCAGCGGCCGCACCATGCGCGACGCACTCGCCCACATGGGGCTCTCGGGGCGGGCGCGCGTCACAGCCGAGCCGGGACGGCACGTCGGATATCTGGAGGCGCATATCGAGCAGGGCGACACGCTCGAGAGCGGACGCCTTGCGATCGGCGTCGTGACCTCCATCGTCGGCATCTGGCAGTACCGGATCAATTTCGTCGGCGAGCAGAACCACGCCGGCACCACCCGCATGGCGGCGCGGAAAGACGCCGGCCTGGCGCTGGCCAAGTTCTGCGTGGCGATCGACGAGCGTTTCCCGGGCGCTTGTGGCCCGCGCACGGTCTGGACCACCGGCCGCATCACGCTCGATCCGGGTGCACCGAGCATCATTCCGGGCGGAGCTGAAATGCTGTTCCAGATCCGCGACGACGATCCTTCCGTCATCGCGCGGCTGGAGGATCTGCTGCGCACCATGGCGGACGAGGTCAACGCGAAGGGTCCCTGCACCGTCTCCGTGGAGAAGCTGCGCACCGGTGCCCCCGCCATGATGAACGCCGGCTTTCAGGATACCATCGAGGCCGCGAGCAAGGCTCTCGCGGACGGACGGTCCATCCGCATACCGAGCGGCGCCGGCCACGATGCGCAGATGCTTGCGACCATCATGCCCGCAGGCATGCTGTTCGTGCCGTCGATCGGCGGCATCAGCCATCACTGGACCGAGAACACCGCCGACGCAGACATCGTCACCGGCGCCCAGGTGTTCGTCGACGCCTGCCGGCGGATTCTGGGCGGCTAGGACGACGTGCCACCGCCGAACCTGAACTCCTGGACGACATCTCCACATCTCAAGAGCACCTCGCTTGCTCTGAAATGGGAGAGCTGTGGCCGCGGTGTGGCTTGAACGTTGCTGCATTGTTTCTGCTCGTTGAATTTCATGCGGGCGCGGAGACATGGGCCCCTGCTCAGCTGCGCACCACTTCGTGGATGCGCTCGATTTGCGGTTCTAGATAACAGACACGCATTCGCATCCTCGCGGCGGAATTTGCCCGAGCTTTGCTTCGTCTCTTCGCCCTCATAGCCAAGAGCAACTGTGCCGGAAGTAGACCGCTGACCGGCCGGGCTCAAGGCTGGCGCTGGCGCGCCCCCGCCTTCGGCGGCTGACGGCCTTGACCCCCATCCGCTCAGCGGTCTGTTGGCTTTGCAAGCGCTCGGTCTCCGACCGCGCGCGGTGAAGTGCGCTCGGTCAGTTCACCGCATAGCGGTGGGGATCCCATTTCTGCCGTCGTGCGATCA
>NZ_LGHL01000081.1 GCF_001908205.1 Bradyrhizobium sp. NAS80.1 | reverse complement strand
AACAGCACGGTTCAGGTGTTTGACGGAACGAGCCAGGTCGGAACGACGACCGCCAACAGCAGTGGTGCGTGGACCCTGACCACCGGAAGCCTCGCGAGCGGCAGCCACGGCTTCACGGCCAAGGCGACGGACGTGGCCGGCAATACCAGCGTGGCGTCTGCAGCTCTGGCGGTGACGATCCCCTCGACGCCGGTGGCGCCGACGATTGCCTCGTTCTCGCCCGACACAGGCTTGGTTGGCGACGGAATCACCGACCAGAAGACCTTGACCCTGACCGGCGTCGCCGCGGCCAACAGCACGGTCACGGTTTTCGACGGGCCAAACCAAATCGGCACGGCAACCGCAAACAGCAGCGGTGCGTGGACGTTTACCACAGCGGCGCTGGCTGACGGCAGTCACAATTTCACGGCCACCGGCACGAGCTCGGGCCTGACCAGCGCCTCGTCCGCCGCGCTGTCCGTCACCATCGATACCACGGTGAACGCACCCGTGATCTCGTCGTCGACGGCGGCCGGCAGCGGCGCATACCTGTTGAAAGGGACGGCCGAAGCCAACAGCACCGTCAACATCTTCGACGGCACCAAGCAGGTCGGCACGGTCAAGTCCGACGCCAGCGGCGCGTGGAGCGTCACGGTGTCGTCGCTGGCCGTCGGCGATCACAGTCTCACGGCGAAGGCGGTGGATGTGGCCGGCAATATCAGCACAGCCTCGGCAGTCGTCTCTGTGGTGGTTTCGGCACTGGCGCCGAGCGCGCCGACTATCGTCAAGTTCTCGACTGACAGCGGCGTCGACGGCGATCACATCACCAACGACAACACGTTGACCCTGACCGGCACCGCCGCGGCAAACAGCACTGTGAAGGTGTTCGACGGTACCAAGCAGGTCGGCACGGCAACGGCTAATGGCAGCGGCAGCTGGGCGCTGACAACATCCAAGCTGAGCGACGGCGTTCATAATCTGACCGCGACCGCGACCGTGTCTGGCCAGACCAGCGCCGCGTCCAGCGCCTTCTCGATAACGGTGGATACACATGCGCCGACTGCGCCGGTCTTGGCCAGCGATTCCATCGTGAACACCAATCACGTGTTGCTGTCCGGAACCGCCGAAGCGAACAGCAGCATCACGGTCTATGACGGAACGAAGGTTGTCGGCACCGCGACGGCGGGCGCGAATGGAGACTGGAGTGTCACCACGAGCGCGTTGTCTAGCGGCTCGCACGTGCTGAAAGCGACGGCCACGGATGCCGCTGGCAACGTCAGCGCAAAATCCCATCCGCTCGATCCGGTGATCCCGGCGCCGGCCCCGCCGGCTGCGCCGATCATTGCCAAATTCTCGAATGACACCGGCATCGCCGGAGATCACATCACCAGCGACAAGACGCTGACGCTCACCGGCACCACGCTCGCGGACAGCTTGATCAAGGTGTTCGACGGCACCAAGCAGGTCGGCATCGGCAAGGCGGACGGCAGCGGCCATTGGACGTTGACCACGTCCACGCTGAACGATGGCACCCACAACCTGACGGCGACCGATACCGACTCGTCAGGTCATACCAGCGCGGCATCCTCCGCCTTGTCCGTCACCATCGACAGCCACGCGCCTGGCACGCCGAAGATGGCGGTTTACTCGCAGGGCGGCGCCGCGGTCGGCAACACGACACCGCTCGACGATCTCATGTTGAAGGGAACGGCCGAGGCCAACAGCACCATCAAGATCTTCGATGGCGGCAAGCAGATCGGCACCGTTGCCGCAGACGGCAAGGGGACCTGGGTTTTCGATACCGGTCACCTTAACGATGGCAGCCACAGCTTCTCCGTGTCAGCGGCCGACGCCGCCGGCAATGTCAGCGCTTTCTCCGCGGCCAGGCACGTGGCCGTGGACTCCGCGACGGCCCCAACGGCGTCGGTCGCCTTCACCGATATCAACGCGAACTGCAACAATACCGCCACGATCAACGGTACCGGTGACGCCAACAGCCAGATCAAGCTCTACGACGGCGACGTGTCGGTCGGCACGGTCAAGGTCGGCGCCGACGGGACCTGGAACTTCACCACGTCCAACCTGTCCTTCGGCACGCATACGTTCGAGGCGCAGGAAGTCGACAGCAGCGGCCATGCCGTTGCCACGAGCTCGGGGCGGGCCGTCGTCGGCTCGAACTCGGGCAACACGCTGGCCGGCACCAGTGGCAATGATCTCTTCGTCGGCAACGGTCATTCCGACACGTTCGTGTTCGCGCCCAACTTCGGCAACGACGTCATCAAGGACTTCGCTGCGGCAGGCAGAGGGCACGACACGATCCAGTTCAGCCCCAACGTGTTCGACAGCTTCGCGAGCGTGCTCTCTCACGCACAACAGGTCGGTCAGGACGTTGTTATATCTGCTGGTGCGGACACATTGACTCTGAAGAATACGAAGGTCGGCGCACTGAACAGCCACGACTTCCATTTCGCTTAGCGAGCAAAAGAGGGGCGAGCGATCGCCCGAATCAGAATTTCGCCGGCATTGACTACCCGGTCACCCACCTTCCGGGAGTGCCGCGGGTACGCGACGGTTTCGGATGAGCGCGAACACGTCAGCCTCGGCCTGTTATCATGGGTGCGACCAGCCGCGATTGAGCTCAGACGGCGCGGGCCGCGTGGGTATCGAGGTCAGGACTGATCAGTGAATTCGCACCACGTAGGCGCTGTCGGTCTCGCGAACCATTGTCCGGCGTCCGGGCCGCGGCAGCCTGTGCTTCCGCTCTATCGGTAACCGAGATTTTGGACCCGGGTTGGGATCTGGGTTGGAGCTTTGGCGCTCGCTTACCCGGTACGCCGCTGGTTCACGCCCGATCTGGATCCGGTCGATATTCCGCTCCGGTGCGGCAGCCCAGTCCGTCTCAGCAGCGAAATAGCAGCCGCTCAGAACATCCCAAAATATTGAATAGTCGCATTTAATGTGTTTAAGAGAATTAAAGTGGGAGGGCCCTGAGATGGCAGTCCCCGCTGGTGGACGATATTGTTTGGGATGCAAAACCGTTACGTTCGCGCTGAACATGAGTTCGGCCGTAACCGTGACGGGCACGCCGACTGACGTTGAATGATGGCGGGGCAGCCAATTACGCGAGCGGTCAGGCGTAGTTGGCGATGGGGACTCCGGGGTCGATGGACTGCGGCTCGGTCCTGCAGCCCGCACCAGACGCCAACAATATTGTCACCGCTTAAAGTTCTTTCGATCGACGTTTCTCGATTTAATTCGAGCCATTCAGAGGGGGGCGATAAATGGACATTGATAAAGCTGGATATATCCGGATTAGCCGTTCTTAGCGGCTGCAGTGGATAATTGCCTCACTTGCGCCCGAACCGTTCTTGGGTGAGGTCGAGGAATCGTCTTAAAAAAGACCACACCGGACACCAACCTCGGATGTGGGTCGGGTGGTAATGCAATTTTTTGGGCGGCGCGTAGTTATTACGATCTTCGACCGCAGAATGGCGCATATCGATGCGCTGATGTGATGGTCAATGGTCTGAGCGGCTCAAACAGTAATCGAGATCGGCCTTCAAGAAATCTCTGAGAGGCCTGATTCAGGGGACAACTGCCATGAGTGGTTTAGGAAGGCGTGGCGAGATCCGGCCGGCCAGCAACGGACCGGCGAGCAACAGAGATGTGGCTGAAATCGAGGTCTCGAACTTCGCGGTATTCAAGGCTGCTGTGGGCATATTGGCGGAGCGGGCCCAGCGCGAGTCGGAGCGGGCAATCGAACTCATCCGGCGGCGGATGTTCTCCGGCAAGCTTGCGAAGCCGGACGAATATGATGATCCTCGATCCGAGATATCTACCTTTCTCGTATCCTGCCGCCGGATATTCTGGAGCCTCGCTGTCTTCAGCGGCCTGAGCAATCTCTTGATGCTTACCGGCTCGTTCTTCATGCTTCAGGTTTATGACCGGGTGCTGCCCGGTCGCAGCATTCCGACGCTCATCGCGCTGCTGGTGCTGGCGATGATGCTTTATCTGTTCCAGAGCGGTCTCGATCTGGTCAGAAGCCGGGTCAGCGTTCGGATCGGACGTTATTTCGATGAGAGGCTTGGGCTTCGTGTGTTCGACTCGGTCGTGCGCCTGCCGCTCAAGACTCGCAGTGATGGTGATGGCCTGCAGCCATTGCGCGATCTTGACCAGGTTCGCAGCTTCTTGTCCGGGGGCGGGCCAACCGCGCTCTTCGATCTGCCCTGGATGCCGATTTATCTCGGTATCTGCTTCTTGTTCCACTTCTGGATCGGCATGACCTCGTTGGCCGGCGCGCTCGTGCTGGTCGGAATCACAGTCCTGACGGAGACGCGCACGCGCGGCCCGACAAAGGCCTTCTCGCGCCTCGGTGTCACGCGCAACGCGCTCGCGGCGGAGGGGCGGCGAAACGCAGAGGTCCTGCAGGCGATGGGAATGAGACGGCAGGCGGCGCTGCGTTGGCAGGATGTCAACAGCAAGTATCTCTCGGCGCATGAGCGGGCGAGCGATGTTGCGAGCGGGCTCGGCGGGCTTTCGAAGTTCTTTCGCTCGTTTCTGCAGTCAGTTGTTCTCGCGGTCGGCGCGGTCCTCGTCATCAACCAGGAATCGACCGCTGGCATCATCATCGCCGGCTCGATCCTGACGGCAAGGGCACTCGCCCCGGTAGAGGTGGCAATTGCGAACTGGAAGGGCTTCATCGGCGCCCGACAGTCGGCCGATCGGCTGGATCGATTGCTGAAGCTCCTGCCCGACGAGGTTGCGCGTCTCGGACTGCCCGCGCCCAAAGAGGCGCTCTTGGTGGATCAGCTCTATGTCGCGGCCCCCGAGTCGGAGAAGCTGATCCTCTCGGACATCTCGTTCAAATTGAAGGGTGGCGAAGCCGTCGGAATCATTGGTCCCAGTGGATCAGGCAAGTCGACGCTGGTTCGTGCGCTGGTCGGCGTCTGGCCACGGCTGCGCGGCACGGTCAAGCTCGATAATGCGGCGCTGGAGCAGTGGCCAGGCGATGAGCTGGGCAAACACATCGGCTATTTGCCGCAGGATGTCGAACTGTTCGAGGGCAGCATTGCCGTCAACATTGCGCGCTTCGATCTTCAAGCAACATCCCAGGCAGTGCTGGATGCCGCGCACGCAGCCCGCGCGCATGATCTCATACTCTCGCTTCCAGACGGCTATGCCACCAAGATCGGGGAAGGCGGAATGGCCCTGTCCGCCGGTCAGCGGCAACGCATCGGGCTTGCCCGGGCGCTCTACGGCAATCCTTTCCTGGTCGTGCTCGACGAGCCGACATCGAACGTCGATTCCGAGGGTGAAGAAGCGCTCACGGAAGCCGTTCTGAGCGTTCGCCGGCGCGGCGGCATCGTTGCCGTGGTTGCGCACCGGCCAAAGGCCCTCGAAGGGGTCGACCATGTCCTGGTGGTCGGCGAGGGAAGGCTTCAGTCCTTTGGGCCGAAGGAGGAGGTTCTCAAAAAGGTGCTGAGACCGGCAGCCCCGCTCAGGGTGGTGGCAGACGAGCAGGGAGGCGGACGATGGATCGCCAAGTAGCAACACCGGCGCTGCAGTCCATCCAGCGCTACATCGTCATCGGCATGTTCATGGTCGGCTTCGTTACCTTCGGTATCGGCGGCTGGGCCGCAACGTCCCAATTATCCGGAGCCGTGATCGGCCAAGGCGTCGTCGTGGTGGATTCGAGCGTGAAGAAGGTTCAGCACGCCACCGGCGGCATTGTCGGCGAGCTGCGCGTCCGCGACGGTGACCAAGTGAAGGCCGGAGACATTCTGATCCGGCTCGACGAGACACAAACGCTTGCGAGTGCAACGATCGTCACCAAGAGTTTCGACGAATTGCTCGCCCGCCAGGCGCGCCTCGAGGCCGAGCGCGACGGCGCTGAATCGATTGTGTTTCCTGCAGCCCTGCTCGAACGAGCGAAAGACAGTAGTCTGGAGGCGGGGCGTGCGATCTCGGCGGAGCGCACCTTGTTCGACCTGCGCCGGCAATCCCGGAACGGCCAGAAGTCTCAGCTCAAGGAGCGTAAGGCCCAGCTTCAGGATGAGATCAAGGGTTATGCCGGGCAGGCGGAGGCCAAGCAGAAGGAGGTCGACTTCATCCGCCAGGAGCTCGAGGGCGTCCGGACGCTCTTCCAAAAGAACCTCGTGCCGATTACGCGCCTGACCGCGCTTGAGCGCGACACCGCTCGGCTGGAAGGCGAACGGAGCCAGTTGAGCGGCATGATGGCGCAGTCAAAAGGAAAGATCGCTGAGATCGAGCTTCAGATCATCCAGATCGATCAGGACCTGCGCACCGAGGTCGGCAAGGATCTCATCGAAACACGCTCCAAGCTCTCCGAGCTCACCGAACGGAAGACCGCGGCGGTGGACCAGCTCAATCGAATCGATATTCGCGCGCCGCAGTCCGGCCGCGTTCATCAGCTTTCCGTCCACACCGTGGGAGGTGTGATTGCTCCTGGCGAGCAGATCATGCTCATAGTGCCGGATTCGGATGCCCTCGCGGTTGAAGTCAAGATCGCGCCGCGAGACATCGATCAGGTGTATGTGGGCCAAAGCGCGTCCATGCAATTCGCAGCGTTCAACCAGAAAACGACGCCAGAGGTCGACGGGGAGGTGAGTATGGTGTCGGCGGATCTGACGCAGGAACAGCGGACTGGCGCGAGTTTTTACACGGCGCGCATTCTGCTCAAGGCGGAGGAACTTGCGAGACTTGGATCGGCCAAGCTGGTGCCGGGCATGCCGGTCGATGTTTTCATAAAGACGCCCGCGCGAACCACGCTGTCGTACCTGATCAAACCGTTACGCGATCAGGCCGGGCGCGCGTTCAAGGAGCGCTGAGATCGACCAACTTGACCCGTTTTTCTGTTCACGTGGGGAACGACTCCGAGCAAGTTGAGGGGTGGCGCATCAATGGGTCTGTTCCGCAGAATGAGTCTGACGCGGTCCGGGCTGCAGTCCGATTCTTCTAAGTTCATAACCCCTTGCTAGTATCGCCTGCCACCATGGTCTTTCGTCCATATACCAACGCACCGTTCTCATGATGCCGGTCTCGAAGGTTTCTTGAGCGCGCCAGCCGAGTTCGTGTTCGAGTTTGGAAGCATCGATTGCGTAGCGATGATCATGGCCGGGACGGTCTTCAATGAATGAGATCAAGTCCCTGTGCGGGAATTCCTTGGGAGAGAGCTCGTCGAGCAGGTCGCAGATGGTCTCGGCCACACATAAGTTGGTCCTCTCGTTCCTGCCACCTATGTTGTAGGTGCTTCCGACCTTGCCACGCTCCAGTATGAGCGAGAGGGCCCTGGCGTGATCTTCTACATAGAGCCAATCCCGGACATTGCTTCCGTCTCCATAGATAGGCAGAGGTTTTCCGGCAAGACCTCTGATGATCAAGTGGGGAATGAGCTTTTCGGGGAAATGATAGGGGCCATAGTTGTTGGAGCAATTCGTGATCAGCGTGGGAAGTTCGTAGGTTTCGCGCCATGCCCGTACGAGGTGGTCAGATGCGGCCTTGCTCGCCGAATAAGGGGAGCTCGGCGCATAGGCCGTGCTCTCCGTGAAGTAGCCGTCATCGGCGAGCGAGCCGAAGACTTCGTCAGTGGAGATGTGCAGGAAGCGGAAGGTGTTTCGCCTCCGGGGCGGGATCGCGCGCCAGTATCGCAGCGCCTCCTGCAACAGCGTGAATGTGCCGACAATGTTGGTTTGGATAAACTCGCCCGGCCCATCAATCGAGCGGTCGACATGGCTTTCGGCAGCCAGGTTCATCACCGCATCGGGCTGATACTTGTCGAACAGGTTTCGTAGACCCTCGCTCTCGCAGATGCACTGTTGTTCGAAAGCGTAGCGCGGGTGGCCCTTGGCACATGGCAGCGAATCGAGATTGGCTGCGTAGGTAAGCTTGTCGATATTGACCACGCGAGCCTGCGTGTCCCGCAGCAGATGCCTGATCAGCGCGGAGCCGATGAATCCCGCTCCGCCAGTGACAAAAATCGTGAACTTGTCGAACCGCATACACCGCCTCCCTACCGGATCAGCGCGCGCGCGTAGTCGCGCGCGACGGACCTCAGGTATTCGCCGTAGCTGCTCTTGTCCGACCTTTCAGCGACTGCCTCGAACTGTCGCAGTGAAATATACCCTTGGCGCAGCGCGATTTCCTCGGGGCAGGCGATGCGCAGCCCTTGTCGCTGCTCCAGGATCTGAACGAAATGGCTTGCATCGACCAGTGAGTCGTGTGTGCCGGTATCGAGCCAGGCGAACCCACGGCCGAGCACCTCGACGAAAAGATCGCCCCGTTCGAGGTATGCCCTGTTCACGTCGGTGATCTCGATCTCGCCTCGCGCCGAAGGTTTAATCTTCGCGGCGATATCGAGCACGTCGTTGTCGTAGAAGTAGAGACCCGTTACCGCAACATTGGACTTCGGCTGCTTTGGCTTCTCTTCGATCGACACTGCCCGGCCCGTCCGGTCGAGTTCAACCACGCCATAGGCCCGCGGCTCATTGACCACATAGCCGAAAATGGTCGCGCCCTTCGAGCGAACGGTAGCGGCCGACAGCATGTTGGGAAGACTGTGCCCGTAGAAGATATTGTCGCCCAAAATCATCGCAACGGGGTCCGAGCCTACGAAGTCTCGGCCAACCAAGAAAGCGTCTGCCAGCCCGCGCGGCGTTTCCTGGGTCGCGTATTCGAAGCGGAGCCCGATCTCTGCGCCCGTGCCCAGCAGGCGTTGGAATAAAGGTTTGTCCTGCGGGGTGGAGATGATGAGGATATCTCTTATCCCCGCCAGCATCAGCGTTGAGAGCGGATAATATATCATTGGCTTGTCGAAGACAGGCAGGAGCTGCTTGGACACCACAGCGGTGACTGGATAAAGACGCGAGCCGGTGCCGCCGGCGAGAATGATTCCTTTCATCGCTGCTCCCGAATTAATCGTGTCGCAAATGATGCCTTGACTTCCAAAATCAAATATATGAATTGCTACATTTAATATGATTGCATGTCTATATTTATTTCGATATATTTAATTGGATTTTTTTAATAATGGTCGAGTGACAAGGTGAATATCGTTGCCACTGATATCCCTGACGTTTTGATTTTCGAGCCAAAGGTTTGTGGCGACGCACGCGGCTTTTTCTTGGAGGCGTACCAATATCAGCGCTATGCGGGGGCCGGCCTGGGCCGCCCATTCGTGCAGGACAACCTTTCTCGTTCAGCTCGTGGCGTGCTGCGGGGGTTGCACCTGCAATTTCCCAACCCCCAGGGCAAGTTGGTTACTGCGTTGCGGGGGCGGGTGCTCGATGTGGCTGTCGACGTACGGATCGGCAGCCCCCATTTCAGGCGGCACGTCGCCGTTGAACTGTCCGAGGAGAACCGGCGGCAGCTTTGGATTCCGCGAGGATTTGCCCATGGCTTCGTCGTCCTCTCCGAGTCCGCGGATTTCTTCTACAAATGCGATGAGTTTTACAGTCCGAAGGACGAGCTTTCCATTCGCTGGAACGATGAAACGATCGGTATCCAGTGGGGATTGGAGAGGCCGAATCTGTCGGAAAAGGATGCGCAGGCGCCTGTGCTCTCGAACGTCCGCGAGCTGCCAATCTATGGAGAGGTATGATGCGGATATTGTTGACTGGCACAGCCGGGCAGGTCGGTGGCGCACTCTTGCCGATGCTCGGAGAGCTGGGAACCGTCGCGACACCTTCGACCGCCGAATTCGATCTTTCCAGACCGGACACGTTGGGGCGCAAGCTTGATGAGCTTCAGCCTGATCTGATCATCAATCCTGCGGCTTACACCGCCGTCGATCGCGCTGAAGATGAACGCGAGCTTGCCATTCTCATCAATGCCAGGGGGCCCGAGGCAATAGCGAACTGGGCTTCGTCGCGTGGCGTTCCGATGATCCATTTCTCCACTGACTATGTGTTTGCGGGAAGTGGCGATCGCGCGCACATGGAGGACGATCCGACGGACCCGCTTTCGGTCTACGGGACCAGCAAGCGCGCCGGCGACGTCGCCATCCAGGCGTCTGGCGCGGCGCATCTGATTGTCCGCACCTCTTGGGTATATGCGGCACATGGCTTCAATTTCTTGAGGACGATCGCAAGACTCGCAGGTGAACGCAAGGAACTGAGGATCGTCGCAGATCAGGTCGGCGCGCCGACGAGCGCTAGATCTGTCGCCAACGCCGTGATGACTGTATTGCGTGAGCACGCGGGTAATCTCGATCAGCTGTTTGCTGCAAAAGGAGGCGTTGTCAACGTGACCTGTAGTGGCGAGGCGAGCTGGCACGAGTTCGCTGTGGCTATCGTCGAGGGATTGAGATCGCGCGGAATGACCTTTCCCGTTGAGGCGATCGTCCCGATCAAAACGTCCGAATTCCCCACAAAGGCGGCGCGGCCCGCCAACTCGCGCCTCGATCTCAGCCGGCTGCATGACCATTTCGGGATAGCGATGCCCCATTGGCGAGATGCCTTGACCATCGAACTTGACGAATTCGTTCGGTTCGAAAGAGTAAAAGCTATGTGTCCTGCTTACGCGAGCGGCTCTGCCTGTTGGCGCTGATCATTTTTTCTCCGGAGACGATCTAATAGTTCTGGTGCACGTCGAAGCACCAGGGCGCGGACTTCCTCGAGGTCGAGCAAAAGGGGCATGTAGCCGTGCTCGCCGGCGAGCTTGAACTTGCGCTTCCGCTTGCCCTCAAGGACGTGCCGGACAATGTCCTCGCTCATGCAGAACGCCAGCTTCGCAGCCTGTGGGATGGTGACCTGGCCATCGCTGGCAGCCGCGACCTGCCGGGCGCCGTGGAGCAGCTTGGCGGGGTAGGCGTCCGCAATGAGGCAGAGATCTCGCGAATTTTTGGCAACGGCGTGACCTGGATCCGGTCCGAGGCTCGGTAGAACACCGAACCGGGCGTAGTTCGCAGAGGAGGGGCGCAATAGGGGCCCGCGAGTTCTGATCAATACCCTGACTAGCTGCAGCAAGTCTGGTTCGCCGGAAATCACCGCGACACGCGGTGTGCGTTTAGGTGGCGTTTGCCTCGCCCCTGACGTGTTGTAAATGGCGACCAGACGCAGGTCTTCGAACCGGCCCTGGTTAAGAAATTAGTTATCTCTTTGCTCTCATTTTCACGGCCTCATTCAGCAAGGAAGCACCATGTCAGACATTACCATTCCCGGCGGAAAAATTCGTTCCTTCGTCGAGCGGATCGAGAACCTGGACACCGAGCTGCAGGAGTTGAACGAGCAGAAGAAGGAAGTCTTTTCGGAAGCCAAAGGCGAGGGCTTCGACGTCAAGATACTCAAGGAGATCATCAAGCTTCGCAAGCAGGACCAGGACGAGCGCGACGAGCGCGAGTCACTGCTCGATCTCTACATGCGCGCCATGGACGCCGCCCCGGCAGACAAGGCCGCGAAGGCGGCGTGAGGCCCCGCAAGAATTCAACCAAGCGCATGAGCGCGATCGCATCGCATGGAACTCTCCGTGCGATGCGGCAAACCTTCTGCCGTCCAATCATGGGGTCCCAACCAGCTAAGCCGTAGCGCGCATCGGCTGATCGTCCATCGCTTGTGGGCAAGCGGCAGTAGTGAGGCAAAAGAACAAGTCGCTCGAGCGGGTCACTTTGCATGCCAGGGTAGCGAGCGCGGCGAAGAGAGACCCGACAGATTCGAACTCGAAAAGGCGATCGACGAGCGTTCCCCCATGCAGCGCAAGGCGGTACAACTAGTCAGGCTCAAGGAGATGACGACGGCCCTGTCGCTCTTCCATTCGGGAGACGCGACATTTATGATAATCATGTTCAACATCGGCACGGCGATGATGTTCGTCGGACTCGGGGGCCTGTTCGGACGCCACATGATGCAATGGATCGCGCCGCGCCCTTCGATCCGCGACTAGCCGAAAAGGATCTCCATGGCTCATCTCCCGTCGTTGCCTGCCAAGGCCACGCTGCTCGACGTCTTCAAGGCCTTTCCGGAGACGAACCGTCCGCTGCTCGAATTCCACGAAGCGCTGCTGCGCGGGCCATCGCCGTTCACCGAGGCCGAACGCGAGATGATCGCGGCCTACGTGTCGGGCCTGAACGGTTGCCGGTACTGCTACGGCGTGCACACGGCGACCGCCGAACGTCTCGGCGTTCCGCAAGGGGCGGTCGCCGCATTGCTGGCCGGCGATGCGAAGGCGGATATTCCAGCGAAGATGCGGCCCGTGCTGACCGTCGCAGCTAAGCTCACCGAGCGGGCCGATAGCGTGACGAAGTCCGACGTCGATGCGGTCTTCGCCGCGGGGTGGGACGGCCAGGCGTACTACCACCTGGTCGCGACGGTGGCCCTGTTCAACTTGATGAACAGGCTTGTCGAGGGCCTCGGCATCGAACTCGACCCGGCCTACGTGGGCGTAGCCGCGCAGCGGCTCGCGGACCGCGGCTATCGTCCGCTGATCGACATGCTCGGTTAGGAGTACGCCAAGCCCAAGGCGATCTGGAACGACGTCGTGATCGCGCAATCCGACCAGACCGTGGTCGTCGAGGGCAACCACTATTTTTCCGGACTGCTGCGCCGAAATTTTGTGCGAGGCGTAGCCGGAAGCGGTCTAAAGGAATGAGGCCACGGCATCTGGCAGCGTACGCAAAGATCATGGACCGCACAGCGTGACCAAAATCGCTCATGACGCGAACCGGTCCCCAAATCGACGCGCCGGGCCGCACAGACCATCGTCGAGGTGACAGTCCGTTCGAGCCTGCCCGAAGTCTCAGGGATCGGTTTGGCTTATTCTAGCTGACGTGGCTCCTCGGGCGTTCAACCAGCCGGATGTCGCGTCGCTTGCATCGACGGCCGCGTTTCGAAGCTGGCAAACCAGGCTGCTGACTGCGGATGACGTGAGCGCCAGCCGAAATCCGGAAACCGCAGGTCAAGATAGCCGAACGCGCAGGCGAAGCTGATCGTGCCGATGTCGACGCGATCGCCGAGCATGGGTGCGGTTTTCTCGATCGCGGCGATCGAGGTTTCGACCTTGTCCAGCTGACCGTCGAGCCAGGGCTGCCAGAGCTTCTCGGGAGGGCGAACCACCAGTTCGTAACGCGAGAGGAGTGCGGCAGTCAGAATGCCGTCCGCAATGCTCTGATCGGTCAGGGCACGCCAGCGTTGCGTCTGCGATTTCGGAAACAATTTTCCGCCGGTGAGATCGTCGAGATATTCGCAGATGACGCGGCTGTCGGCGAGAGCCGTCCCGTCGTCGAGCAGCATTGTGGGCACCTGGCCCAGCGGATTGTGCGCGATGATGGTCTGATCGCGATTGATCGGATGAGCGGCGCTCGGAAGCTGCTCGATCCGGCCGGCAAGGCCAAGCTCGTGCGCTGCGACCAGCACCTTGCGGACATACGGTGAAAAGGGCGAATAGTAAATCTTCACGGTTGCGCCTCATCTTGCGTTGCGTTGGCGAGTTCTAGTCCGGCGATGTAGCCGAAGGTCAGGGCCGGGCCGAGTGTGATCCCGGCGCCCGGATAGGCGCCGGCCATGATCGAGTTCATGTCGTTGCCGGAGGCGAACAGCCCTGAAATGGGACGGCGCTCGTCGTCCAGCACGCGGGCCTTCGCGTCGGTCTTGAGGCCCGCCGCCGTCCCGATGTCGCCGGGGAAGACCCGCACGGCGTAGAACGGCGGTGTCTCGATCGGCCCGAGGCACGGGTTGGGCTTGTGGGCGGGATCGCCGAGATAGCGATTATAGGCGGTGCTGCCTTTGCCGAACGCAGGATCGTTGCCGCTGGCGGCAGCGTCGTTCATCTGGGCAACGCTCCCGGCAAGATTGGCGGCATCTACGCCAAGCTTGCGCGCCAGCTCGGCAACCGTGTTGGCCGCAACGAGATAGCCGCTGTCGAGAAAGCGCGAGAGCGAACGCGCGGCCGGCCGCACCAGGCCGAGACCATAATTACGCAGGAAATTGGCATCGCAGACGAGATAGGCCGGGATCGTCGGCTCGCTCTCATGAGCACGATGCATGGCCTCGACGAACTCGTGATACGAGGTCGCCTCGTTAACGAAGCGCCGGCCCGCGTGGTTGACGGCGATCACTCCCGGCTTCTGGCGGTCAAGGATGAGATGGGGGAAGCGGATCTCGCGGCCGTCGCGGTCGCGCATGACCGACACCGGCGTCCAGAACGCGTTGCCGACGTTATCCGTTTCGATCGATGCGCCGGCCTCGCGCGCGAGCTTGAGGCCGTCGCCACTGTTGCCGATCGGAGCCATCGAATAGTGCCGATCGGCATGCGGCAGCAGTTCGGCTCGCATCGCAGCGTCTGCGGGAAAGCCGCCGGTTGCGAGCACAACGCCCCGTCGGGCGCCGATGCGGGAGACACGTCCATCACGCTCGACTTCGAGCCCGACGACGCGCGGTCCGTCCAGCAACAGCTTGGTTGCTGACGTTCCTGTCCGCAGCGGGATCTTTCGATCGAGCGCGGATTTCAACAGGCGCGCCGCGAGCGCGTTGCCCATCAGGAGCCTTGTGCCGCGTGGGTAGCGCAGGCGATCCAGCCCGTAGCGCAGCAACAGCTTGATGGAATCGCGAAAATTGCTCCAGGAGGAGCGGATGCCAAGCAGGCTGTCGATGTCCTTGCGGCCGACCATCATGCCGCCGAACACGAGAAACTCGGCGATCGGATTCCGCAGCAGGTTGAAATGCTCGCCGAGCTCACGACCGTCGAACGGCGCCGGATCGATGGTGCGGCCGCCGGTGGAAGCGCCCTCCAGGTTCGACTGGTAGTCGGGCGACACGGCGCGCGGGACGAAGCGCAGGGCGGTATTGCTCTCCATGAAGCTGACCATGCGCGGGCCGGCTTCGAGGAACGCGTCGATCATGTCGCGGCGCATGCGATTGCCAAGTATGGCCTGGAGATAGGCGAGCACGGCTTCGCGGCTGTCCTCGACCCCGACCTCGCGGCTGTGCGGGTTCATGGGAATCCAGACCGCACCGCCAGACACAGCCGTGCTGCCGCCGATACTGTCGGTCTTTTCGATGACGAGAACATCGAGACCGTGATGTGCCGAGGTGAGGGCCGCGGCCATTCCCCCGGCACCGGAGCCGACGACCACGACGTCGTGCTCTTCATCGAAGTGTTGTGAGGACCGAGCTGCTGACATGTCTAGATTCCCAGGCCCCCGCCAAGCGATTTGCCGCCGTCGACCAGCAACACCTGGCCGGTGATGAAATCCATGCCTGGCGAGGCCAGGAAAGCGACAGCGTTCGCGATATCCTGCGGCCGCCCGGCTTTTCCGGTCGGCTGCAGCGCGAGCTGTGCCGCCAGGCGTTCGGGTGTGAGCGCTGCCAGAAGCGGTGTGTCGATCAGTCCGGGAGCCACGGCGTTGACCAGGATGCCGCGCGGGGCAAGCTCCATTGCGCTGGCGCGCGTCAAGCCGACGACGGCAGCTTTCGAGGCAACGTAGTGGGCATGGTTGCGCGCGCCGAGAAAGGCGCGCGAAGCAATGTTGACGATCTTGGCCCTTGGCTGCATGCGCGCGGCGGCTAACTGGGACAGGCTGAAGAGGGCGACGAGGTTGATCTCGTACATGCGCCGGAAATCTTCCGCCGTGAGATCAAAGAATGCGCGCTCGTCGAAGATGCCGGCATTGTTGACGAGGGCTGATAGCGGCCGTTCCCGTGCGATTAGTGCCGCGACTGCATCGTGCAGACGCAGATCGACGGCTGCTGCGCGCGACGTCACGGTGGCCGTGGATATCTCGGTGGCACAGGCTTCGGCCGCCTCGCGATCGAGGTCGACGACGAGGACCTCGAAACCGTCCTGGGCCAGCCGGGCGGCGATCGCCTTGCCGATGCCGCGCGCGCCGCCGGTTACGAGTGCAAGCGGTGGCTGGGAAGGATCCGTCATGGTTTCTTCTCCATGTTTTTTGTGTTGGCGGCGGCGCGCGCGAAATCGGCTCCGTGGCGGTGGGTCAGGAAACCGGCGGTGAGTCCGCCGTCGACCTCGAGCACGGCGCCGTTGACGTAGGAGGCTTCGTCGCTGAGCAGGAAGGCGATAGCGTTGGCGATCTCCGCTGGTTCGGCCAGCCGGCCGAGCGGCGTGCGGTCGAGCATGACATCGTCGAGAAAAGCGGACGGAATGCCGTCGCGGATCATCGGCGTGTCGACGCCGTTCGGCGCCACCGCATTCACGCGCACGCCGCGATGGCCCCATTCCACCGCCAGCGTCTTGGTGAGGCCGACCAGTCCCCATTTCGAGGCGGCATAGTTCGCCCGGCCCGGCTGACCGCCTTTGGCGGTGATGGACGCGATGGTGACGATCGCGCCGCGGCCTTGCGCGAGCAGCGTCTCGCCGACGGCACGGCAAGTGTAGAACACGCCCTTCAGATTGATGTCGAGCACGTCGGAGAACGTCTTGTCGTCCATGGCTTCGGCGGCTGCCGCGCGGGCGATACCCGCGCAAGGAATGGCGCCGTCGAGCCGGCCGAGCTGTCGCACCGCATCCGCGACAAAGCAGTTGGTCGCGACCGCGTCGCGGGTGTCGAGCGCCCGAACGACGACGCGAGCGCCAGAAGCTTGCAGCGAAGCCTGCAACGCAGACAGGCCTTGTGTGTCGAGATCTGCTGCCGCGATGTCCGCACCCTCGCTGGCGAGCTGGCGGGCGACGGCTTCACCGATGCCTCGTGCCGCTCCGGTCACGAGAAAGGCTTTACCGGCGAAGCGTCCGTGTCGAGCGGTCATCAGCTTCCCAGATAAGTGCGCTTGATCGCCTCATCCTGACGCAAGGCATCGGAGGCGCCCTCGAGCACGATCTCGCCGTTTTCGAGGATGTAGGCGTATTGCGAAGCGGCCAGCGCCACCGCCGCGTTCTGTTCGACCAGCAGGATGCTGAGCCCGTCGGCGTGCAGCCGGGCGATGATGTCGAAGATTTTCTGCACCAGAACCGGCGACAGGCCGAGCGAAGGCTCGTCGAGCAGGAGCAGTCGCGGCCGCGCCATCAGGGCGCGGGCGATCAGGAGCATCTGCTGCTCACCGCCGGACAGCGTGCCGGCCTTCTGCTTCAGCCGATCACGAAGCACCGGGAAATAGGTGAAAGCGCGTTCGAGATCGCTGCGGACGCCCGCGGGATCGCTGCGGCCATAGGCGCCCATGTCGAGGTTCTCGCGTACGCTCATGTCGCGGAAGACCTCGCGGCCTTCCGGCACCTGGGAGATGCCGGCCCTGACCACGTGATGGGATTGCAGCCGGTTGAGCGGCTGGCCTTCGAAGCGGATGGAGCCTGCTGTCAACGGCACCAGTCGCGAGATGGTATTGAGTGTCGTGGTCTTGCCGGCGCCGTTGCCGCCGAGCAGTGCCACGATCGAGCCGGCAGGCATCCTGAGGCTGACATTGCTCAGGGCCTGGATGCGTCCATAGGAGGCCGAAATGCCCTCAACTTCGAGCAGATCAGGCATGGGCCGCCTCCTTGCCGAGATAGGCTTCGATCACCGCCGGATCATTGCGCACCTCCTGCGGCGTCCCCTCGGCGATCTTGGTGCCGAAGTTGAGTACCGTGACCCGGTCGGAGATCGACATGACGAGCTGCATCACGTGCTCGACGATCAGCACCGTGAGCCCGTCTGTCCTGACAAGATCCGTGAGCAAGCGGTCGAGGGACGCAATTTCGCGGTTGCGCAAGCCCGCGGCGGGCTCGTCGAGCAGCAGGAGACGCGGGCGGATCGCCAGCGCGCGGGCCAGCTCGAGCAGCTTCTGGTGGCCGAAGTCGAGATTCCTAGCCTTGTGCTCGCGATAGGGACCAAGTCCGGTGCGCTCGATCACCTCCTCGATATGGCGCATCACGGCCGGCGGCTTGGCCTGCAGCCTGTCGGGCAACGAGCCGCCGCAATGGACATGCGCGCCGATCATGACGTTTTCCAGCACGGTCAATTCGTTGAAGAGTTCGAGATTTTGAAAGGAACGAGCAATGCCATAGCGCGCCATCTCGGACGCGGGCGCGTGGGTGATGTCTGTGTCGTCGAACACGATCCGGCCGGAGGTCGGTTGATAGAAGCGGGAAATGCAGTTGAAGGTCGTCGACTTTCCGGCGCCGTTCGGACCGATCAGCGCATGGATGGTGCCCTGCGCCACGTTGAGGCTGAAATCGTTGACCGCGACAAGTCCGCCGAACCGGACCGTGACGTTCTCGACCTTGAGGAGCTCTTTACGCACGGGCAAACCTCTTGAGGTTGTCACCGATGAACGCGAACAGGCCGCGCGGCGCAAACATCATGAAGACAATCAGGATCAGCCCGTAGATAATCTCCTGGTAGGAGGGGGCCTGGCGTAGCAGCTCCGAGATCAGGCCGAAGACGATCGCGCCGCCGATCGCGCCGGAGAAGGAGCCAAGCCCGCCGACGACCACCATCGTTAGCACCAGGATCGTGGTCTGGAAGCCGAGGCTGTCGGGATGAATGTAGGTCGAGTAGATCGCGAACATGGCGCCAGCTACGCCGGCGAAGAAGGCCGACAGCGCAAAGGCCGCGAGCTTGGTGGTCTGGACCGAAACCCCCATCGCAAGCGCAGCGACCTCGGACTCGCGCACCGCCCTGAAGGCGCGTCCCAGCCGTGACCGTGCGATCACGACCGTCGCCCAGATCATCAGGATCGTAATGGCGAGCACGACCGGATAGGCCTGCCTGTCATTGACGATCTCGAAGCCAAGCAGGCTTGCCGGCGGAATCCGCAAGCCGTTCGGCCCGCCAGTCACCGGTGTCCAGCTCAGGAACACCCATTGCATAGCCTCGCCGAATGCAAATGTGGCGAGCGCCAGATAGATGTCGCGCATTCGCAGCGCGAGCGTGCCGATGCACAGCCCGACCAGAGCGGCGACGAGACCGGATGCGAGGACCGACAGCGGGAGGGGCCAGCCGAAGGCGGTGTTGGCGAGACCGCTGGTGTAGATGCCGATCCCGTAGAACGCCGCCTGCGCGAGCGAGAACTGGCCGGCTTCGCCGATCACGATGTGCATGCCAAGACAGAGCACGGTAAAGGTGAGCAGCAGATTGGCGAGGTAGACGACATAGCCGCTGGAAATCAGCGGCAGCACGATCAAGCCCGCCATTGCCGCGAGAAGGCCGAGGATGCGCATGGCGGCTCAGACCTTCTTGATCACAACGCGGCCGCCGAACAGGCCCTGTGGTCGCAGGATCAGCACCAGCATGATGGCGAGGAACGGGGCAAGCGTGATCGCGCGCGATGACACGAACAGTCCAACCAGCTGTTCGACGATGCCGATGATGAAGCCGCCAACCACGGCGCCTGGTAGACTGGCGAAGCCGCCGACGATCGCAGCTGCAAAGCCGAGCGTCACGACTGAGCCCATGTCCGCCGTCATCAGCAGCTTTGGTGAAATCAGGAGCGCTGCGATCGCCGAAATCGCACCCGACAGGCCCCAGATGATGGTGTGGATCCGGTTGAGATTGACCCCGACGAGTTGAGCCGCCTTCGGATTCATGCCGACCGAGCGCATGGCGCGGCCAAGCTTGGTGTAGCCGAACATCCAGAAGAAGGCCGCCATGACGATGATGGCGGTGCCAAGGATCGCGAGATCGAGCCGGGTCACGCTGGCCTGGCCGATCATCAGCGAATCCGTCGAGACGAGCGCCGGAAACGAGCGCGGCGTGTCACCAAAGCCGGTCTGGCGCACAAGACCCTTCAGCACATAGGAGAGGCCGAGCGTCGCTATCACCAAATTGACCGGGCTGCCGCTCGCGTGCGCGACCTGGGTAAGGACCACGCGGCGAAACAGCGCCGCTCCGGCAAACGCGACGACGATGGTCATCGAGATCGACGCCCAGGCCGGAAGAGCACGGAACACGAGCAGATAGAGCGCCACATAGCCCGCCGCCATCAGCATCTCGCCTTGCGCGAAGTTCGGCACCTCGGACGTCTTGAAGATGATGACGATCGCGAGCGCCAGCAGCGCATAAACGCTGCCGACGACGAGGCCGGAGGCGACGCCCTGTTGCAGGAAGAGGAGGGCGAGTTGCAGATCCATGAGGAGGACGCTCGGGTGCCGGGTTGGGGGGATTGGAGGCCGCGCGGCTTGCGCGCGGCCTCAGGCGGTTCAGCCCTTGTATTGCCAGCGGCTGGTGTAGACGCCGGGCTGCAGCACCTGGTTGGTACCGTCGAACTTGATGAAGATGGTCGACTTGTTCGCAGCGCGCTCCTGCGGGCCGAACACCACGGGCCCGGCCATGACGCCGGTGTCGAAGTGCTGCTTTTTCAGTGCCTCGAGCACCTTTTCGCGCGTCGGCTGCGGACCGGCTTCCTTGAGGGCGTTGACGATGCTCATTGCCGGGGGGATGCCGTAGGGCATATAGGCCTGCGGATGGTCCGGCTTGGCGGCAAGATCAGGGTAGGCCTCCTTGTACATGTCGTAGACCCATTTGATCTTCGGCCCGCCGGGCAGATCGGCGAGGACGTCCTGCACGTAGAAGTTCTTCAGCGCGTCCTTGCTGCCGACATTCTCCACGAGCTGCGACAGATTGGCCGTTCCCGTGACGGAGAGGATGATCGGCTTGGTAAAGCCGAGCTCGTAGGCCTTCTTGATCAGCAGGGCCGCGGGCCGTGCATAGGTGACGATCGCGAGCGCGTCCGGATTGGCCGCCCGGAGCTTGAAGAACGGCGCGGTGACATCGGTGATGGTCGGGCTGATCGATTCAACCTGCAGATCGACCTTGTGTGCTTCGGCGTCGGCCTTCGATCCTTCCAGGTTCCAGACGCCGTAGGCATCGTCATGGTTGATATAGGCGATCTTCTTCGCGCCAAAGGTCTTGGCCGCGAAATCGACGATCGAGCCCCCGACCGCGTATTGTGAGATCGAGAAGGCGCCGAAGATGTAGTCGGTCGGCGGATAGAGCGCGCCGTCGCCGGAGGCGTTCAGCATGATCAGCGGAATCTTGGAGCGAACGACGTAATCCTTCGCGGCGACGACCGCGGCCGAGCACGATCCGCCATTGAGCAGGAACACCTGGTCCTGCTCGACGAGCTTCTTCACGGCGGCGACGAGATCGTTGGCATTGCAGCGGTCATCCTCGAGGACGACCTCGATCTTGCGGCCGTTGATCCCGCCTTCCTTGTTGATCTTGTCGTAATACATGCGCGCCGCGTTGGCGACGTCGAAGCCGTAGGCCATGTTCGGTCCTGACAGGGGCGCGAACATGCCGATCTTGATCGTCTTGTCGCTGAGGCCCGGCTCCTGCGCGGAGCCGGCCACCGGCAGGCTCATGACGGCAATACATGTGGCGGCCAGCGCGGTCAGCCGGCCGGTTGCTCTCTTCGACATTGTTGTTCCTCCCCCTTTTGTTGGACGCGTTATTGCATCCGGTAGCCGCCGTTGACGTCGATGGTGACGCCGGTGATGTAGGACGCGCGCGGAGACACCAGGAAGCGTACGGCGGCCGCAACATCGTCGGGCGTACCGAGCCGTCCCAGCGGAATCTGCGCCGAGGCCTTCTCATCGTCGGCGGGGTCGAGCGAGAGCCGCAGCATCGGCGCGTCGATCAGGCCCGGCGCCACCGAGTTCACGGTGACGCTGCGCGGCGCAAGCTCGCGGGCCATCGCCTTGGTGAGACCCAGCACGGCGGATTTGCTTGCGATGTAGGACGCGCTCGACCTGTAGCCGCCGAGCTGCGCCGCGACTGACGACAGTGTCACGATGCGTCCGCCGGCGATCGAGGTGGGCAAGCGATTGGCGTATTCCCGGCAGCAGAGAAACGTCCCGGTCGCGTTGACGTCCTGCGTGGTCTGCCATTCGGCAAGGTCGGTTTCCGCGACGAGATTGCGCGAGCCGTCGGGGCGCAGCATCAGAACGCCAGCCCCGGTCACCATAACGGCAAGTTCACCCAATGCATGCTGGGCACGATCGAACGCCGCCTTGACCTGCGCCTCGTTCGATACGTCGGCGACGATGGCGACATGGCCGGTGCCGGCGAGCTGCGGCAGAAGGCTGTCGAGTGCGTCCTGGCTGCGATCGAGAGCCGCCACCCGCAGGCCGTCTTCGGCCAACGCCTTGCAAATGGCCGCACCAATCCCACCGCTCGCCCCTGTCACGAGGGCGGCGCGCCGCTCCGTCCCGTTCACGCGTCTCCGCTCCCTGCTCTCCAGATTGGATACAATCCAATGGCAAACAGGACGATATGTCAACTATATTGCGTTGTATCGAGCAATATTTTATCCAATCTCCACTTTGAGATGTGGATGAGGCCCCCGTGACCAGCGCATCGGATGTCACTGAATTGCTGCGCGAGCGCATTCTTTCGGGCGATGTGCCGTCAGGGTCGCGGCTGCAACAGATTCCGCTGTCGGAATCCCTTGGCGTTTCACGCACGCCTCTGCGCGAGGCACTGGCGCAGCTCGCGAAGGAAGGACTGCTGATTTACGAGCCGAACCGCGGTTACGCGGTGAGGGCGTTCTCAACGGCCGAGATCAGTGCGGCTTTCGAGGTCCGTGCGCGGCTCGAGGCGCTGGCCTGTGGCATCGTGGCGAGGCAGGGAGCATCGCGCGAGGTGCTCGATCGCCTGCGCGAATGTGTTGCCGAAGGTGACCGCATCCTCGCGAAAGGCGTTCTCGCTTCCGAAGATCTGATTCCGTATCGCCGCATGAATGTCGATTTCCACGAGACCATCATCCAGACCTGCGAAAATCGCTTCGTCAGCAGTTTCGTGCGCCAGTGTCACAATGTTCCGATGGCGTCAGACCGCGTATTCATCTGGGAGGATTATCAGGTCATCGCGCGCTCCCATGATGATCACCATCGGATCCTCGATGCGATCGCCAAGCGTGAGGCCCAGCGCGCGGAGAGCCTGATGTCGGAGCACATTTACTTCGCGCTGCTTGTGTTGCGCAGAAAGCTCGATGAGGATGGCCGGGCGGCTCAGTTGCAGGACTCTGCGGATTAGGTGTTAAGGCACGTTCCGTGCGCTTGTCTGCCTGGTTCAGCTGGGAAGTCGAGCGTCCAACGCCACGATAGATGTGGCGCGCCTGACTATCGCTTGCCACAAGTCTGGCAATTTTTGCGTTTGGTCAACGTGTCGAAGGCCGACTCGATCGAGCGTCTATTATCCGTCCGACGAACCACCTGGCGCAACCTGCCGGCACTGTCCGAATTCGCTATTATCCCAACACCATGGATGAAAAGGGATCATCTGCCGGATCTCTATCGTGGCGCCAGAGCATGTGCGCTCCAGGTGCTCTATCGAGTCGGTGAGTTGGCGCGTTGCGCCAGACTTTCATATGCGTACCGGCAGTATGTGACCCTCCGGCAGCAAGTGCAAAGCTGCTAGTGCCGGTCAACACCGCGAAGACGACAAGAGCACGCAACGAGTTTTCAATAGCCATATGAATCTCCAATGCGTAAGTGCAGAAGAGGGCGTCTGCTGCGGATCGAGATGCCCATCTTGAGAGACGAACTTCGGGCTACGTGTGATCTGCCTCACTCTTCAAGATTTCTTTTAGCGCCCTTGCAATACCCATCATCTGACGGAGTTGACGAGTATCGGTTCGCTCCAACCATCCTATGGGCCGTGTGGGGATATCACTGCAAAGATACGTCCCATGAGTGGACTGTCACCCATAGTTCTAACTGTTTCGCACAAGTCGATGGACAGACGATCGGTCGCATACCGATACGAACAGGCTGCCGGGCAATGCCGACTTGCCGACGATCACCATGACGAAGCCGTTCAAAGCATGCTGGGAACGCCGAACACAATCGGAGATATTTCGCGTGTCCACAAGCGAGGGCGAAGCGGTATCCTCGGGATGCGTGTGCCAACATCCGACGAAGTGGAGATCGCGGCGGAACATCTCGTCGATTTCGCGCTGTTCGACTCGTTCGTCGGGCCGATATGAATAGCGACTGCGACGGTCGGTGCGACGCGGACCGGTGATCGCGCAGATTTCGATCGTTGGTAGCGCGAGGCGGGCAAATAGCAGCCCGCCAGCCTCGCGATGCCAGATGCGCGTCTGCCGATAACGATCGAAGTGTGCGAGCACGGCGTCGCCGAACGAAAGCCTTTGTTCGGAGGACCCGATATCGAACGAGATCACGCTGCGAGGGTCCTTGCGCTCCGGCCCCATCGTCGTTCAACAATAGTGGCCCCTTCAAGCGCGTTCGGCGCGATCGCGCGCAATTCGTCGCTCCAGGTGCCACCGGCGAAATCGACCAATCCGCGCCGCGCAAGCCAAATGCGGTGCGTTCCGGACCTAATTTGGTCGAGAAGGACGTCGATTGTGGTTTGCGCAACCAGCGACGTGACGAAGCCCAGCTCGATTGGACCGTAGGGGTCGAACGCGGCGCCGCACGCGGGTTCGTACCGGCGAGGATCTTGCGCCCATTTCACGGCGACCAGATGGGGAACTCCGTACGCATCGAGGCCCGCGCGGAGACCGTCGCCGGGGCCGGAAATCGCGATTGCGTGGCCGGCCGCTGCGTAGGGCTCCGTCCAACCGTAGACGATGGGGACGCGGCGGTCATGCCCGGCCTGCCACTCGTCGAGAAGGGACTCAGCGGGCCAATCGCCGAGAGCTGAAACTATCACATCCATCTCGACTAGGGGATCCTCGGCGCGTAGCAGCAGCTCTTGTACCTCCGAGACATGGTGGACCACCTCGACGTGGGGCAGGACTGCTCGGATCTGACGTGCGAGCGCCACCGCCTTCGGGTCGTCGATGGAATGAACTCCGAGCGTGTGTCTACCGACGTTGGCGCTCTTCAACACCTGCTTGTCGACAAGGATTAGCTTTCCAACGCCCCCCCCGTGCGAGCGCGTGCGCTACGGGCGCGCCGACTGATCCACAGCCGAGTACAGCGACAATCGCATCACGCAGTTTCGGGACGCGCGTATCGCGGTCACGACCGTGAAGCCAGGTCGGATCAACGCGCTCGACCGAATTGCGGTCGCACGGCGCGCCACCGAACAGGCGGGCGCGGACGACGTGCTCCGGAACGAACGGTCGATGGGCGGAATCCCGCGGCGAGCGGGTCCCGCCCCCGGACCACGGCTGGACGTTTCACGACGGTGGCCGCGAGGGCCGGACCGTCTTCGGTAAGTGCGCCGAACAACACGAAAGTGCGGGGAGGTGCCTCGCGCACGAACTCATCGAGCAGATCCGTGCAGCCGCAGCACTTGGCCAACGCGTAGACGTCGCTGGCGGACGACGGATACTCCGCCGGCGTCGGCACCTGATCGAGCCAGACGAACGCACCGGCGTGCGACTTAGTTTTCGAGGCCGAGACCGTCGGTGCGGCGTTGCGCAACCAGGCGCGCAATTGTTCGTCGCTCTCGGCGACGACAGTCTGGCTCGCGCCCTCCCAGATGCGGACTCGACGCGACGGCGGACCGGGGTCGAGTAGAGACAGCACTGTACCGTTGCCTCGCTTGGCGTGATGCCAATAGGTCAGGAATTCGGTACGGAAGTCGCCGTCCAGTTCGCCGCGGATCGCCGCTCTGACCATTGTGAATGCCTCATCCAGCAACGACGCCACACCACCGTACGGATCGTCCACCGACATCGTCGTCGTATCGGGAAAAAGGCAGAGAACACCATCCTTCTCGACATGAGGCCAGGTCAGGAAGGGGGGGGCGGTCGACGAGCGCGATGCGGGCTGGCGTCGATGGAAAACCGGCGCTCACGATCACGTCGAGATGGCGAAGTCCGCCGGGAAAATCGGCGGCGAAGCGCCAGCCCTTTTGCGCTGCGCGTCCGCGGTAGGCCATGAGCTCTCTCCGGTCGAGCTTACGCGGTTGCCAGCCTAGCTCCTCCCATCGCGCTTCGACTGCGGCGACAGCCGCGTCGAAGCGTTCGACGAGAGGATGGTGCGCCTCAAGCATTCCGCCGGTCTCCCTCGAGGCGGGGCGGCGCGCGACGCGCCTCGGCTTCGCTGCGAACGAGGCCAGCCGTCAGCACCGTAGGCGCACCGAGACGGGCGGCGGACCGCTTGAGCACGCGGTCGGCGACGCTAGGACCGATCGATTTGGCGAGGGTCTCGGTGATGAGCCGCTTGTTGGAGAGTTCCGCGGCGTGCGCGAAGTCGTGTCGAGCCCGGTCGAGCCATTCGAAGAACGCCTCCGCTCGCTCCGGATGTTTGCGCCACTTGTCCGCGAAGTTTTCGGTGGGATCGCTCGGGTTGGCCACGACGTAGCTGCCGTCGGGTGCCTTGCCGATGAACCGGTCCATACCGTTCAGGATAGTGAATAGCGTCCGAGATCTTCGCCTCGCCACCGTAGGCGTGGGCCGCGAGAGTGGTGAGGATGATTGAGATCGGGCGTTCGTCCGACCGTGCGACAAACATGATGTCGCGGTGGCGCTTGAGGATCATGACGGCCGACTGCAGCGGAGTTCGCACAGCGTAGAACGGGATTGGCTCGGTGCCGGCGCGCACGCCTTTGCGGATCAACTCCCGCTTCCGCTCCTCGAAGATCACTTCCATGCGGCTGAGGAACCATTTGAGATAGCCGCGTGGATTCGACCGCGGCCAGTCGCTTGAAACGATGCGGTAAGCATGATGGTCGATGTCGGTGATCGCGATCGCGGTGTCGGCGAACCTTGCGTCGAGCCCATGCGCTAGGAGGAGGGCGCGCTGCTCGGCGGAATTCAACAGGCCCGGTGTAACGTCCATGTGAAATTGCGCGCCGTCTGCGTAGTCGAGACGCCAGCAACGTCGGTGTTCCCCAACGGGCTTGTTCATGTTCTGCGCGTGGGCGTAGAGCTTCATCTCGTCGCCGAGTAGTTGCTTCAGATTCTGCTGAGTCGTTTGCGACTTGCTCAGCTTGCGGAATTCGCAGACGGCGTCGACGTCGTAGTGCTCTCCGTCGCTGATCGGCGGGATCACTGTGCCGAGACCGAAGGAACCCTGAACGTGGACCTGCGGATCGAACTGCTGCATGCTCGAAGCCGGGCGATTCAGCCAGTCGCCCAACGCCTTGTAGCTGCGCTCGGCCTGTTCGTATCGAGACTCGGGAATTGCAAGCGAGTCCGCGAGATCCTCGAGTGTCTCTTCGGCTTCGGGGGTGATGACGGGACGCACGTGGACGTTCATGTCGATCTCCGTAAAGTTAGTGGGCGTGTTCGAGTCGATGGGCGAGGGCGAAGCCGCCCAGTTTCCGGTTCTGGTCGTAGATCGAGAGAGGGAGATGTGCCTTCGGCTGCCAGGACCGGCCGCCCTCGACTGCAATCGAAACCGGGACCGCGGGAAACACGCTCACCTGCGCGTGCTCGCCGTGGATGAGCTTGATGTCGTCGAGCGTCTTGCGGAAAAGTTTGGCGAAGGCCGCGATGTCCTCCGGGCGCCTCACGATGTCGTTATGGGCGCCGTCGGCCGCGATCGACCAGATCGAGACGTCGGGCCCGAGGACGGTCAAGATGCGATCGTCGACGACGGGAGCGCTGATCTCAAGCTTGAGCGCGATCGGGCCACCCACGCGCTCAGGACGCCGGACGTCGTAGTGCATCTCGGGTGACGATCGGTCCCACTTCCATCCTTTCGGATCGCGCAGCAGTTGTCGGACTTCAGCGGTCGCGATGTCCGAGATCAGGCGGCCAAGCTCGAACAGCAGCGGGATAGGCGCGAGACCGAAGACGGCGAGGCGCTTGATTTCCTGGCGCTCCATGCGGCCGCGGACCTTCTCGCCGAAGACAGTCTGTAGGTTCTTTATGTGGGTCTGCCAGTAGCTGGGATCGTCGTCGCGCAGATCGAGGGTGACGAGATCGAGGTCGATCCAGCCGTCGTCGAGCGGGTAGCGCTCAGGGATCATCGACCACTTTACCGCGCCCTTCTCGACGGGCGACTCGTTCGCGCCAATCTTCGCTGCGTAGCGGATGACATGACTGCCGAGGTTCTCGTCGATGCCGGTTACGGTGAGGATGCGGGCTTCGTGGCGTCGCTTCATCTCGCCGAGAACATCGACGGAGTGCGCGTCGACCATCTCGCGATCGATCACCCGATGATGCTCGTCGCAGACGAGCATTAGATTGTCCGGATCGTGAGCGAGTTTGGGCGAGAGGATCGGATCGCCGCGCGGCCCGTCCGGCGAGTCGCCTACGACGTGCGCGATGTAGGACTTGTTGGCGTTGCGAGCGCCCGAGATCTGTTCGCCGATCAATAGCTTGTTGCAGCCCGCGTATTGGCAGCGGCCTGCGGCGCGACCCCACAGCACATTCTGGATCTTGGTAGGAATTGCCTTGCGCTTCAACTTCGCGGGCGTCGACTCATCCGCGGCGATCTCTGCAACCGAACTCGTCACGGCACGTCCCACAAGTTGATTCATGATTCGTTCGTTGAGCGATTTTCGCGGCGAGGCCGAAGCCCGCCGCAAATCTTTTTTCGAAGGACGCGGCGCCTGCGGCGCCGGGTCCAGTAGCAGCACCGAACGAAGCGGACTTCAGTTCGGCATAGCGAAGTCGCGGAGGTCGTATTTACGAACGTCCACCCTCGACTCCTTCAATCGGCATAATCACGAACACCCCGTCGTGCTGCCGCAAGTGTCGCACTTCATGCACGTGCCATTCCGCACCAGCGTGAAGTTGCCGCACTCGCTGCACATCTCACCTTCGTAGCCCTTGGCCTTGGCTTCCGCTCGGCGCTCGGCCTTGCTGGGGGCTGCCGCTTGCGCGGTGCCGGCCTTGCTCCACTGGATCTGCTCGAGCTTCTCCGTCGGAGAGAGGTCGTGGGCCGCTTCCTGCTTCAGGGCGACGGCGCCTTCGAGGGCGTCGCCGACGCGGGCCGACGTGCCGTGGGAGGCTAGCGCCGTGACCTTGCTGCCGCCGCTCGGAGCGCTGTCGTTGCCCTGGGCGATTGCAGTGGTGCCGCCGCGCATCACGACGAGGTTGTCGGTGCGGGAGCGGGTGAGGCCGCGCGAGACCAGCTTGGTCGCGTGGTGGCCGCCGTCCTCGTCCGGCTCCTTGCCTTCCTCGATGCCCTTGCCGAGCGCGTCGAAGCCCGTCTCGTTGGGATCGACGTGGGCGAGGTCGAAGCGAGAGAGGTAGCTCACCGCCAGCTCGCGGAAGACGTAGTCGAGGATCGAGGTCGCGTACTTGATCGAGTCGTTGCCCTGCACGGGGCCCGCCGGCTCGAAGCGGGTGAAGGTGAAGGCGTCGACATATTCGTCCAGCGGCACGCCGTACTGGAGACCCAGCGACACCGCGATGGCGAAGTTGTTGATGAAGGAGCGGAGCGCCGCGCCTTCCTTGTGCATGTCGATGAAGATCTCGCCGAGACGGCCATCGTCATACTCGCCGGTGCGCAGGTAGACCTTGTGGCCGCCGACGACCGCCTTCTGGGTGTAGCCCTTGCGGCGATCCGGCATCTTCTCGCGTTCGCGCATCACGATGATGCGCTCGACCAGCTTCTCGACGATCTTTTCCGAGACCTGGGCGGCACGCGCCGCCATCGGCTTCTCGTAGAGATGGTCGACCGCATCGTCCTCGTCCTCATCATCGCTGATGAGCTGCGAGTTGAGCGGCTGGGACAGCTTGGAGCCGTCGCGATAGAGCGCGTTGGCCTTCAGCGCCAGCTTCCACGACAGCATGTAGGCGGACTTGCAGTCCTCCACCGTGGCGTCGTTCGGCATGTTGATGGTCTTGGAGATTGCGCCCGAGATGAAGGGCTGCGCCGCCGCCATCATGCGGATGTGGCTCTCGACCGACAGGTAGCGCTTGCCGATCTTGCCGCAGGGGTTGGCGCAGTCGAACACCGAATAGTGCTCGGCCTTCAGGTGCGGAGCACCTTCCACCGTCATCGCGCCGCAGATGTGGACGTTGGCCGCCTCGATCTCGCGCTTGGTGAAGCCCACGGCCTGGAGCAGGTCGAAGCCGGGGGGCCGCGATCGCGTCGGCACCGATGCCGAGCTGGTCGCGGATGAAGTCTTCGCCAAAGGTCCACTTGTTGAAGGCGAACTTGATGTCGAAGGCGGTCGGCAGAGCCTTTTCGACCTTGGCGATCGCTTCATCCGTAAAGCCCTTGGCCTTCAGCGTCGAGGCGTTGATGCCGGGGGCGTTGGAGAGGGAGCCGTGGCCGACGGCATAGGCCTCGATCTCCGCGATCTCGCTCTCGCGATAGCCGAGCGCGCGCAGCGCGGAGGGTACCGCACGGTTGATGATCTTGAAGTAGCCGCCGCCGGCCAGCTTCTTGAATTTCACCAGGGCGAAATCGGGCTCGATGCCGGTGGTGTCGCAATCCATGACGAGGCCGATCGTGCCCGTGGGTGCGATCACCGTGGTCTGGGCGTTGCGATAGCCATGCTTCTCGCCGAGCTCGAGCGCCGCATCCCAGGCGGCCTGCGCATGTGCGATCAGGTCGGCTTGCGGGCAGGAGGCGTGGTCGAGCGGCACCGGGTTGACGCTGAGGGCCTCGTAGCCGGAGGTCTCGCCATGCGCGGCGCGGCGGTGGTTGCGGATCACGCGCAGCATGTGCGCGGCGTTCTTCTTGTAGCCCGGGAAGGTGCCGAGCTCGGCCGCGATCTCGGCCGAGGTCTTGTAGGTGATGCCGGTCATCACAGCGGTCAGCGCGCCGCAGAGCGCGCGGCCTTCCTTTGAGTCATAGGACAGGCCCATGGTCATCAGCAGGCCGCCGATGTTGGCGTAGCCGAGGCCGAGCGTGCGGAACTCGTAGGAGAGCTCGGCGATCGCCTTCGACGGGAACTGCGCCATCATCACGGAGATTTCGAGCACGATGGTCCAGAGCTGGCAGAGGTGCTCGTAGCCCTTAACGTCGAACTGCTTCGTCGTGGTGTTGTAGAACGTCAGCAGGTTGGCGGAGGCAAGGTTGCACGCCGTGTCGTCCAGGAACATGTATTCCGAGCACGGATTGGACGCGCGGATGTCGCCGGACGCCTTGCAGGTGTGCCAGTCGTTCATCGTGGTGTTGAAGTGCAGACCCGGGTCGGCCGACGCCCAGGCGGCGTAGCCGATCTTCTCCCAGAGGTCGCGCGCCTTCAGCGTCTTCGTCACCTTCTTCGAGGTGCGGGCGTTCAGGTTCCAGTCGCCATCCGTTTCCACGGCGCGCAGGAAGTCGTCCTTCAGCGAGACCGAGTTGTTGGAGTTCTGCCCCGAAACCGTGAGATAGGCTTCCGAATCCCAGTCGGTGTCGTAGGTTTCGAACTGGATGTCCTTGTAGCCTTGCTTCGCAAACTGGATGACGCGCTTGATGTAGTTGTCAGGCACGAGGCTGCGGCGCGCGAGCTTGATCTCGCGGCGGAGGGCAGGGTTCTTCTCGGGGTCGAAGCAGTCGTCGCCCGAGCCTTCGCAGTTCACGCAGGCCTTCAGCACCGCCTTGAGGTGCTTTTGGTTGATCTTCGAGCCGGTGACGAGAGCGGCAACCTTCTGCTCCTCCTTCACCTTCCAGTCGATATAGGTCTCGATGTCGGGGTGATCGACGTCGACGACGACCATCTTGGCCGCGCGGCGCGTGGTGCCGCCCGACTTGATCGCGCCGGCGGCGCGGTCGCCGATCTTGAGGAAGCTCATCAGGCCGGAGGAGCGGCCGCCGCCGGAGAGCTTTTCGCCTTCGCCGCGCAGGCGCGAGAAGTTGGAGCCGGTACCGGAGCCGTACTTGAACAGGCGCGCCTCGCGGACCCAGAGGTCCATGATGCCGCCCTCGTTGACGAGGTCGTCACCGACGCCCTGGATGAAGCAGGCGTGCGGCTGCGGGTGCTCATAGGCCGACTTGGACTTGGTCAGCTTGGCGGTGAAGGGGTCGACGTAATAGTGGCCCTGGCCGGGACCGTCGATGCCATAGGCCCAGTGCAGGCCGGTGTTGAACCATTGCGGCGAGTTCGGCGCGACCATCTGCATGGCGAGCATGTAGCGGAGCTCGTCATAGAAGGCCTGGGCGTCTTCGTCTGACGTGAAGTAGCCGCCCTTCCAGCCCCAATAGGTCCAGCAGCCGGCGAGGCGGTCGAACACCTGCTTTGCGCTGAGCTCGCTGACGAAGCGCTCTTTCTCAGGCAGAGCGACGAGCGCGTCGGTATCGGGCACGGAGCGCCACAGGAAGGAGGGGACGGACTCCTCCTCGACCTTCTTCAGGCGCGCGGCAACGCCGGCCTTGCGGAAATACTTCTGGGCGAGGACGTCGGAGGCGACCTGCGACCACTCGGTCGGCACCTCGACGTTATCGAGCTTGAACACGACCGAGCCGTCGGGATTCCTGATCTCCGACGTGGTCAGCCGGAATTCGATCCCGGCGTAAGGTGACTGTCCTACCGTGGTGTGGCGCCGCTCAATCCGCATCGTCTTGCCCCGTCCTTATCCTTGACCGGACCGCCTCCGTTCAGGCGTCCAGGTCGGTATTTCGTTTCGCGAGTCCTCAAAGGGCCTTGCCGGCCTTTAAGGCTTCGCAGCTCAGCCGGTGGATCCGGCCCAGTTTCTCCCGGCGCGATGGTTCGGTGCGTGCACCTCTCATCCGCCGGCATGTCCACGCCCATCCGCCCCAAGGGATGTGCGCGACATGCGTTCAACGCTCCACAACGTCACAACTTCAATCGATGCCATCCGAGCCTGTTGCCGGCCCGTTCTGGCGCCCTGGAGGTCCGCTACTGCGGGCAGACAAGCCCTCATCCCGCTGGCTTTGGCTGGCTGGCGGAGTGGCGATTTGCGAGACCCTTTGGGGGAGTGCCGGCGGGACGCAAACTCACTCGCGCCGAACGGACCGAAAGCTAGGACTCTCCGTTGCGCCCGTCAAGAACTAGTGCGAGTTCCTGAATCAAATACTAAATATGGTGGATTGCGGGGGATAACAGGGGGCAAGCCCGCGCCTGTTGTTGCGCCAAGTATCAGTGAGTCCTCAGGGATTCCCAACCGAAAAAATTTCCGTCTAGTGTGGATGCGGACCCTTCATCCCGCTGTTCACAGGGCAGGTATATTTTTGGGCAACGGGATTGCGTCGGTGGGACTCACCTAGCGTTACGGAAGGTGAGGGCAGGCATGCCCGCCGAGGTGGTGGTACGGGGGACGAATCCGCGCCAAGTTGGCCTTCTTTTCTGCCGGGTACCCCACATGCTTGATTCGACTCGGCCGGCGCTGCGCCCGCGCATCGCTCCGGCCGGCCTGATGTTCCTCGCCATCACCTCGATCGGCTGGGGCTTCAACTGGCCCGTGACCAAATTCCTCCTCGGCGAGCTGCCGCCGCTGACGCTGCGCGGGGTGACCGGGGTGCTGGGCGCGGTCCTGCTCGCCGCCCTGGCGGTCATCCGCCGGCAGAGCCTGCGTGTCGCCCCTGGGATCTGGCCGCGCCTGCTGACCGCCGCAATCCTCAACGTCACCGGCTGGATGGTGCTGATGGGCCTGGCGCTGCTCTGGCTGCCGGCGAGCGAGGCGGCACTGATCGCCTACACGATGCCAGTCTGGGCCTCGATCATTGCCTGGCCGGTTCTGGGCGAGCGGCCGACCGTGTTGCGCACGCTGGGGCTTGTGATGGCCTTTGCCGGACTTGCCGCGATCATGGGCGGCAACGGCATTGCCGCGAGCGCGGAAAAGCTGCCGGGCATCATCATGGCGCTGTGCGGCGCGCTCGGCTTCGCCGTCGGAACGGTGTTCTCGAAAAAGTACCCCATCCATCTGCCGCCGATCACGGCCGCGGCCTGGCAGATCGGGATCGGCTGCCTGCCGATCTCGATTATCGGCCTCATCATCGAGACCACGCATCTGGCGCTGGTGACGCCGGTCGGCTGGCTGCTGCTGGTCTATTCGACCGTCGTGCAGTTCTGCATCGCCTATGTCAGCTGGTTCGCGGCGCTGGCGCGCCTGCCGGCCTCGGTCGCGGCGATCGGCACCATGGCGGTGCCGATCATTGGCGTCGTCGCCTCGGCGCTCGCGCTGGGAGAGCCGCTCGGGGCAGGGCAGATCGCCGCGCTGATCTTCACACTCGCAGCCGTGGTGCTGGCGACGCGCTAGTGTCCTGAACCAGAAGTTCGCAGCATTGGGTCGTGTTTTGCGGGGGCATTGTAACGACAGAAGCGCTCGATGGAAGCAAGGATGTCGTCGGCGGATTTGGTCCATCGG
>NZ_LGHL01000080.1 GCF_001908205.1 Bradyrhizobium sp. NAS80.1 | reverse complement strand
CGTCCAAGGCGGTTCTAGCGCTTAAGCTAGCACGTGGCTTCAACTTAGACGACGAACTGAAGAATGTAATTCTAGCCGTGTCTCGATCATTCGCGTTTTTACACAGCCAGGGTCACGAGCGTCGCCCTCTGCAATAGACGGCGAACTGTCGATTTCCGCTATGCCCCGCTAGCGACCGAGCGTGCGTGGCGGTGCAATATGTCGCGAAGGGCCAATCCCGGTCATCTTGGGAGCAGCAGTCATCGCCTCCAGGACAGTAGGCGCCAATCGGTTCTTCGGGCGGAACCAGACTGTTTCTCAGGGGCGTCCAGCGGCGTAGAACGTCAGTTGCCCCCGAAGCGGGACGTGCCGAAATCGCCGTTCGGGGCGAACGAGCACGAGTGCCATCGGCAGGCATAATCTCTCTAGAGACCGACCCTTTTTCGGTTTCGCATCACCATTCACCACGAAGTGCACGCGCCGCCTCGCGGCGGCTCGTTGCATAACCTCGGGAGAAAAGCGATGAACAAAATTGATCGAAGGTCAGCACTGGCAATCGGGTTGGCAGCGGCTTCGGCGGGCATGATGAAGCCCGCTGCAGCTCAAACCACGGGCTACAAGGATACGACGCCGTGGCCCGGTGTCGTCGTGCGTGCTTACGATGGCGAGACACCATCCCTCATCCCCGGTTTTAAGACCGTCTCAATGCGCGATGTCATCATGCAACCGGGATCGAAGACTATGGGTCCCCCGATGATGAACGCCATGATCTGCCATATCCCCGAGGGGGAGCTTCGGATCGAGCAAGAGGGAAAAACCTTCACGGCCAAGAAGAATTTTGTCTGGACCTGCAACAAAGAAACAAAAGAGCAGGCGTACAATGACGGGAATGTGGTCGCAATCATGCGGATCACGGACCTGAAGGCTTAAGGCTCGTTTGTTCATAAGAAACCATTGCTGGTGCGGATGGCGTATTCGAGAGGCGCCATCCGCAAAATGTAGAGAATGTCGGTTCGGGGTCAATCGCTGCGGACCTAAAGCGGCCCTAGGGCACCACTATGGTCGCAAGCTTCTGAAAGCAGACACGGTCTGCGCGTCACAACGCATGCTCGGTGCCCTCACAGATCGAGGAGTACGATCATGCCTGACGAAGACAGCCCCTCCACCAAAGCTTGCCGGACACCCTGGAACAAGGGAAAGCTGATCGGAGCCAAACCTCCGCTGCGGCCACACCAAGTCTGGTCGATCCGAACCCGGCTCCTGATCGAAAGACGGACCCGCGACCTTGCCCTTTTCAACCTTGCGATTGACGGCAAGTTGCGTGGTTGCGACGTCGTCGCCTTGAGGGTCGAAGATGTCGCTCCGAACGGCTATGCGGTCGATCGTGCGACCGTCCGGCAGAAGAAGACCGGGAGGCCGGTCAAGTTCGAGTTGACGGATCAAACCCGGCAAGCCGTTGACGACTTCTTGAAGGAGGCCGGCAAGAGGCCTGGTGAGTATTTGTTAACTGGGCGCCGGGCTGCGATCGAGCGATGACAACCCGTCAATATGCTCGCCTTCTTGCCGACTGGGTGGCGAGCATCGGGCTTGACCCAAGGGTATTTGGCACCCACTCGCTGCGTCGAACCAAGGCAACGCTGATCTACCGCCGCACCGGGAATTTGCGAGCCGTCCAGCTTTTGCTTGGCCACACCAAGATCGAAAGCACGGTCCGCTATCTCGGCATCGAGGTGGACGACGCGCTCGCGATTGCCGAACAAGTTGAGGTCTGAATCACCAGGGCAGAGCGGACATGTTCTGCCCATCGGCCAGAAGCCGCTTCGGGCCCACAAGGCGACATGCCGGCCGATTTACGTCAGTTCATCGAGCAATGCCTTGGCGGCTCTTAGGTCGGCGGTCGCGAAGCCCTCAGTGAACGAGCTGAACGTTGAAGTGAGCAACGCGCGGGCGTCACTGCACCGCCCCTGATCGCACCAAAGATGCGCGAAGCTCAGCGCTGCGCGAAGCTCCAGCGACTTGGCGCCCTGCGCGCGGGTTATAGCTATAGCCCGCGCAAAGCAGGCTTCGACCTCAGGGGCCGATGCGCCCTGCACCCGCATAAGCTCTCCCTCGATGCGGGCGAGTTCCCCCTCCCACATGTGTTCCTCACCTCTCGCGACGAGGTCCTTTGCCTCGGTAATGACGCGCAGCCCTCGTTCGGCCAGGCCTACCTGCGCATAGGCTGCAGCGAGCATGCAGAGATACCGGGCTTGATACCAACTAACGCCCTGTGCAGTACGTTCAGCTGCGTTCTGACACATGAGTGCAATGCCTGCCTCTGCGGCACCCTGTCGTGCCATGGCCCAGCCGCGGAGGATCAGGCCGTTCACGCGCCAATAGCCCAGGCTGTGCCGATCGGCGAGCTCAACGATCGCATCGGCATGCGCTCGCACGCCCGGAACGTCACCGAGCAATTCGTCCAGGCCGGCACCCGCGAAATTGTGGACGTGCGCCGTGAGGTTTGCTTGATCCAACTTCGCGGCGCAGCGGAACGCCGCGGTGCTTGAACGACGCGCTTGTTCGGGAAAACCGAGAACCCAGAGGACCAGCGAAAGATAGGTGAGAGCCGAGACTTTCGGGTCGTGAACATAATGCACTGGCTGCGATCGATGCCGGCGCGCGTCATACAGGCGGAGGATCGCCTCGAACTCGGACCGCGCCTCAGAAAACGCCCCGAAATGCATGGCCGTAATCGCGGCCAAGCGATGGCTCGCAAGGCGAACCACCGGATTCGGCACGCGGTCCGCTACGTGCCGAGCCTCGTCGCTCAATCGTCGCATCTTGGGATAATCGCCGCGCACGAAGTAGTAGACGAACTCGCCGCTGAGGGTTGCGACCAGAGGCTCCGCCTCGCCGAGACGCTCGCAGAGAACACGTGCCCGACCATACGCGGCGCCGGTTTGTGGCGCGGAATAGCCGTGCACGGCGATCAGAGGCGTACCGATCGCGATCTGATATGCGAGTTCCCGTCGGTCCCGCGCAGGGCTTTCTGGAATCGTTCGCAGCGCTTCCAACCCCCGGGTTAGATGCCGGATGGCCTCGAGATTGGCCGAGTATTGAGCGGCGCGCTCGCCGGCTTTCAGCCAATAGCCGATAGCACGCTCGATCTGGTGAGCTTCCAGGAAATGGAACGCCAGAACTTCCGGCTCACGAGAGACTCGCTCGGGAAAGTGTCTCTCCAGGGCTTCGGCAATGTGCGCATGCAGCTGCTGGCGATCGCTGCGCAGAAGCGTGCTGTAGGCCGCATCCTGCACCAGAGCGTGCTTGAAGGTGTAAACGGAATCCGGCGGCATCCCGCGTTGGAACACCAGTTCAGAAGTCACGAGCCGTGCCAAGTCGTACTGCAGCTCCCGCTCGGTCCTGATGGCACTCAGCAACTCATAAGAAAACTCTCGGCCTATGGCGGCTCCGGTCTGCGCCACTTGCTTGGCGCCCAGTCCAACCCGATCGAGCCGTGCCAGGAGAGATGTGTGCAGTGTCGCGGGCAGAGCGAGCGCTGATATGGACACGCCCTCGGCGCGACCGCTATGGCCATGGTCCTCCAATACAGCTTTGGTTAGCTCCTCGACAAAGAGCGGCACGCCATCGGTGCGATCGACGATTTCTTTCACGGTCTCGGCGGGCAAAGCCTTGTCGCCTGCGACCCGACGCACGAGCGTTACGCCCTGGTGCTGAGCCAGACGGCCAAGAGCGAGCATTGTTACGTGTGACGGTCCCGTCCATGGCTGCCGAAACTCAGGCCGGAAGGTGATCAGCAGCAGCATTGGTAGGCCTGTCACACGATCCACCAGTCGATCGAGTAAGTCGCGCGAGCTGGGGTCGATCCAGTGCACGTCCTCGTAGATCATCAAGAGGGGTTGGTGCCGGGCCAAGGCTGCGATCTGCCGAAGTAGCGCCTCGAATGTCTCCTCCTTCTTTCGCTGCGGATTGAGTTCACGTGGCGTATATAGATCGCCCGCGGGGATCTGCAGCAATTCGGCCAGCAGCGTCATGTCGGCGATTGGCAATGATGTCGGTGCAGGCAGCGCCTCTAGCTTGTGGAACTTGATCGCGGGCGTGTCGTCGCGCTCAAACCCAGCGGCTCGTTCCAGCTGCACGATGATGGGGTACAGAGCACTGTCCTGGTGATGCGGTGAGCAGAAGTAGCGCAATCGGACGCGCGGCTGATCGGCCAGCCGCTCTTGGAACGCAACGCTCAGGCGCGACTTTCCAATGCCGGGTTCGCCCGTGAGCAACACGACCTGCCCTTTTCCTTCCTTGGCCTGTTCCCAGCGCCGATCTAGCAGCTCGATTTCCTGCTCACGTCCGACAAGCGGGGTCAGCGTGGCGGCGGAATGCAGAGCCTCGAACCGGCTACCGACCATGCTTTCGCCTCGCACGCGCCACGCGGCCACCGGTGCGGCGAAGCCCTTTAGCTCGAGCTCGCCGAGTCCCTCATAGACGAAGCCTCCGCCCGTCAACCTGTGCGTCCTTGCGTCGATTACCAGACCGCCTGGTTCCGCCAAGGCTTGCAGCCGCGCCGCGAGGTTCGGTGTCTCGCCCACCACACCGCGCTCGTAAGATTCGCCGGCGCCAACCAGATCGCCCACAACAACGAGGCCTGTGGCGATGCCAACGCGCACCCTTAGGGTCTCGCCCGGCGCAGCCGATACCAGCCGTGGGGTTGCCACAATCTTCAAGCCGGCACGAACCGCCCGCTCGGCATCGTCCTCATGCGCTTGCGGGTAGCCGAAGTAGGCCAATACCCCATCACCCATATACTTGGCGACGAAGCCATCGAAGCGGCCAACCACCCTCGCAACGTCCTTGTGGTACTCGCCAATCACGTCGCGCAAGTCTTCCGGATCAAGTCGCGATGCAAGTGCGGTTGAGCCGACAAGGTCGCAGAACATGACCGTGAGCTGTCGGCGCTCCGCACCCGTAGGCATCAGGCTGCCCGTCATCGCCTCCGTCGAAAACCGCTCTGAAATGGCGCCGTCTGTCAGCGAGGCACCACAAACCCCGCAGAATCTGTTGCCAGCCGGATTCTCCCGGCCGCAGACGCGACACCGCTGGCCCAGCGGCAGCCCGCAGTGCCCGCAGAATCGGTCATCATCACGATTGGCGCTGCCGCAGCTCGGGCAATCCATGCTCGCCCTCCGGCCGGGGAGCACAGTCTAGACCATCATGCCGAGGGCCGCGAGCCGTCGGTGCTGCGCTTCTTGAGCTTAGGCTAGCCCCAAGTCTACCCTACGTAGGGTCGTTAAGTTCGCCCCCGACTGCTGGATGGTCCGGGTTGGTTCATGAGCGCCGTTGGAGGCCTGTTTCGGCAAAGTCCGGTCTACCCACAGCATCAGACGTGGGAGTGCTAGTGTCCTGAACCAGAAGTTCGCAGCATTGGGTCGTGTTTTGCGGGGGCATTGTAACGACAGAAGCGCTCGATGGAAGCAAGGATGTCGTCGGCGGATTTGGTCCATCGGAACGGTTTGGGATCGGCGTTGTGTCGCTCGATGAACGAGGCGATATCGGCCCTGAGGGCG
>NZ_LGHL01000008.1 GCF_001908205.1 Bradyrhizobium sp. NAS80.1 | reverse complement strand
CAAAATATAGTTGTGCATCGCAACATGGCGAGCCTGAGGAACCGAGTCAAGAACCGAGCAGGCAATTTCGCGATCATCGAGGCGACTTGATCGCGGACAATGTCGCAGATGGGTCATTTTCGACGAATTTGGTGGGGATTGTCGGCTGGTCGACGTCCGCTTTATCCAGTTGGCGACTAAGCTCGCACGGCGGCGCAATATGTCGCGAAGGGCCAACAGCGGAAGTTCCATAGAGACCTTCGACCATGAGTGCCGTCATGGCTACAGCGCGTCAAGTAGGCTCTTGGCTTCCTGCAAGTCGAGTGTGTCGAAACCCTCGGTGAACCAGCCGTAGACCGGGGCGAGGAGATCGTGGGCTTCGGCGTTCCTGCCTCGGTCGCTCCAGAGCCGCGCGAGGCTTGTGGCAGCACGCAGCTCCAGCGTCCTCGCACTCTGTCCGCGGCTGACCTCGATTGCGCATCGAAAACAGGCTTCGCTCTCATCGTGTTGCCCGCACGCCGCAAGCAGCCGACCCCTAAGGCTGTGCATTTCGGCCTGCCACCAACGCTCACCACTCACCGCTGTCGAGGCGAGCGCATCCTTCAACAATTCGAGCCCTTCGTCCGGCCTGCCGAGATCCGCTTTAGCGCTTGCCAGAACGGCCAGCATGTAAGGTCTGGTGACACGGCGACCGGCCGAAAACAGCGCAAGACCCTGTTCCATCAAGGCGATACCCTGCTCGAGTTCACCGCCATCCGCGGTCGCCCAGCCCGCGAAGAACATTCCGGCGCCGCGCATCCCTGGAAACTCGTGTCCCTGCGATAGCTGGAGCAGTTCAGTCGCAATTTCATGGCAACTTTGCCTCTGGCGACCGACCTGAAGGACGATCGCACAGAACCACATTGCGATGGCGAGGCTGTATGGATGGGACAAGCTTCGAGCCAACGTGACGGCCTCCGCACCGAGGTTCATGGCCTGGTGAGGGTACCCGAAGAGCGCCATATTGATCGCCCTTTGGCCATGAGCGCACACACCGGGATCATGACCGCTGAACGCGAACGCGAGGGCATGATGCCGGGTGCAGTCGTATCCTGAAATGCCTTTTTGACAATGCTCGTCTGCGGCGGCCAAGTTGCCGCGCCAAAGCGACGTCGCCCACTTCACGTGATGGCCCTCAAGGACGAGATCATCAGCGCCCAAGCGCTGCGCAAGCCCGAGCAGCTCGTCGGCATGAGCGGCCGCCGCACGCAAGCGTCCGGAGTTCATCGAATAGTAGCAGAGGCCCCACAGCGCCTTGAACCGCGCCGCGCTGTCCTCGCCCGCCTCGAGAGCCACGGCGCGGCGATAGATCGCATCGACGTCCGGTGAACCGGGGCCCTTCACCATCACAAGGGCGGGCCCGAGCTTGACGCATAACTCCAGCTCCTTCGCTGCACGATCGGGTTTCTCGCCAAGCTTGCTTAAGAGGTCCAGCGCAAGGGAAAAGTGATGAATAGCCTCGGCGTGGCCCGAGCGCGCCATCGCCAAATCCCCCGCTCGTTGCCAATACTCGACCGCGGCATCACTGCGCCCGGCCTCTGTGAAGTGATGCGCCAATAGCTCCGGTTCGGCCGCAGCGGTGGCGGCAAAATCATCGCGTAACACTTCGCCGACGCGGCGGTGCAAAACCTGACGTCGACTCTTGAGCAAATTCTCATAAGCCGCATCCTGGATGAGCACATGCTTGAAGCGATATTCGGAGTCCGGCGGTAGACCTTGCACCAGCAGAATGTCTGCCTCGGCGAGCCGCTCCAGCGCCGTCTGAAGCGGCACGTCTTCGGTCCCGGCCACGGCGCGAAGGAGCCGATAGGAAAAGTCGCGCCCGATAACAGCGCCGATCTGCGCCAACTCGCGCGCTGGGCCAAGCCGGTCGAGCCGCGCCGTCAACAATTGCTGCAGGGTCGGCGGAATCGCCTGGATGCCCCCATGCCCGCCGCGCTCCAGCAAGAGCCGCGTCACCTCCTCGACAAACAGCGGCACGCCGCCGGTGCGCTCGGTCACGCCGTCGACCACTTCCCTTGGCAGCGCATGGCGGGCGGCAAGCTCGCCGACCATGTGACGCACCTGCGCGCGATCCAGCGGAGCCAGGGAGATTGTGCTGTGATGCGAGCGCATGCCCCATGGCGGCCGGAACTCAGGCCGGGCGGTGATGAGAACGAACAAGGGCGCCAGCGCGCCGCGTTCGGCAATGCCGCGCAATAGCTCGAGCGTGGTTGGATCAGCCCAATGCACATCTTCAAGTGCCAGCACAGCTGGCTGAGTGCGCGCGCCGGCCATAACCCAGTTTGTGAGCGCTGTCAGCTGTCGGCGCCGCAACACCTCCGGCTCTAAGGTCGGTGCACGGTCCTGCGGTAAGGGAATGTCCAAGAGTGGCGCGAGTAAGGGGGCATTCTCTGTCGGGTCGAGCCTGACCAGCGCCAGCGTATGCTCCAGGTCCGCGAGACGCTGCTCAGCGGGTATATCGGGGCCGCCGAAGCGCTGGCGGCCCCAATCGGCAATCGGGTGCAGCGGCGTGTTCTGCAGAAGCTGCGAGCAACTCCATTCGACCCAAGTGTGCGGCACCTCGCGCAGCCGGGGATGGAATTCCTCGATCAGGCGGGATTTTCCCAATCCCGGCTCGCCCACGATCATCACCAACTGACCGTCGCCCCGCCGCGCCCGCTCCCAGCGCCGCATCAACATCGCGATCTCTTCTTCGCGACCCACCAGCGGCGCGAGATGGCGCTGTCCCGCGCGGCGCCCGCCACCGCTTGCCCGCACCAGCCGGTACAGTGTCACCGACTCCGGCACGCCCTTAAGTTCATGGCTGCCGCGGTCCTCGACGACGAACAGACCGGCGACCTGGTGTTGCACCCGCGCCGTCACCACGACCGTACCCGGCTCCGCCAGCGCCTGCACCCGCGCCGCAGCGTTCGGCGCATCACCGTAAATCTCGCCCGCCGCATCGATCACGACCGCTCCGGTTTCAATCCCGATGCGCGCGTTAAGCGCAGGCTTGCCAGCACTGGCGTTCTTGCGGTTCACCTCGGCAAGTGCTCTTTGGATCGAGAGCGCAGCCCGCGCCGCCCGTTCGGCGTCGTTCTCCTGCGCGGCCGGATAGCCGAACAGCGCCATTAACCCGTCGCCCAACTTCTTGGCGACATGGCCGCCCATCTCGGTCACGGCGGTGGAGGCGGCATCGAGATAAGCGCTGACGAGGTCGCGCCACTCCTCGGCATCGAGCTGCGCGGAAATGCTGGTCGAGCCGACGAGATCACAGAACATGACCGTGACATAGCGGCGCTCACCGGTTGCCTCAGCCGTGGCGGAAACGGGTGAGGCCGCCGGCTCTTGTGTGACGTAAGTGGTAGCTGGCGCCGGCGGGGCTCCTGCCGCAGGTACGCCGGCCATCGCGGCAATCGCACGCAGCATTTTGCGGCGATCACCGAGAACGACGCCCAGTTTCTCCAAGTCCTGATCGGTCAGGTCGGGAAGGACGGAGAAATCAATGCGGTTTTCAGCAAAAAGTTTGGCGTACTCGGACATGCCGAGCTTTTCGAGCCAGTCGGCGATTTGTTGCATCGCGGCCCCCTACGGATTTTGCGCTATCCGCTCTGGACCGACAGGACCGAAAGTCTATCACGCGCGCCGACTTATTGCAGCCCCGCAGAAGGGGGCATGTCGGCTCAGGGTCAATCTCGACCGACTCTGCGGGTTTCGGCCGCCGTTCGATGTCTGCTCTTCTCCGAAACCGACCAGCTTACTGCGCGGCAACGAAATGACGCGAAGGGCCAGTAACAGACCTATCGAGCGCGGCAATGGGCCAAAGACGAGGTTCGCCCACCTTGGGTTGCCGTGCCAACAGCTTTATACTGCGAGAAGCGATTTGTGCGCCGTGACGTAGAACATCAACACGAAGCGGAGCAGCCTGATTACCAATTTTTCCGAACTCATGAATGGCGTGCACCGTGACGGCTTAGCTGCGCTGGGGTCTTGTATGGTCTTGATTACGAGTTCTACCGCCGTTTCCAACCGGGAAGTGAAGTCACCATAGACATGCTCGCTTCCCATCTTGAAGCGCTGCTCGACACTCTCAATCAGCTTCAATTGCGTCAGATTGTATTTCGCTTTTGGAAGAAGGCCTCCCGTAGTGAGTAAATGATTTCCATGTAGATGATGTCTTGCCAAAACGCCTCGATGGAATGATAGTGGCCCTATCTGCGCACGGGCGCCGGTTATGGTCGCCACCGCAAAGACAAGAAGCGCGGCGACGATGATCCCGTCGACCACCCCGCCATGGGTGGCCAGCACCGGGCTTCGCAAAGAATTCGTCGGCGAGCTTCTTGGCCGTGCTGTCAATGAGCCTTTGGCCCAGCTGCGCGAGTCTTCCGCCAATCTGGGCGTCACGTAGTCCCGCCGGCCGTTTCTGAAAGATTGATCACCGCGCTACCCTGGGGCTCGCCGCATGACGCACGTCCGCGTCGCACGGACCGATAGAGGGCACTAGTGGCTGATCATCCAAGGACGTGCCGTCGGGAAACTCTTGGCACCGCTCTTAGTCCTCGTCATGTGCCGCGCCGGCTTCTTCTTGCCCGTGGAGCAGCAACCGCAGCCGGGCCCATGCGACGCCTTGTATTGCGCGAGCGTCTGCGGCGCGTGCGTGCTGCGCTCGTTGACGGCGTGCGCCTTGCGCTTCTCCGCCGGCATGCAGAAGAAATTCGGCGCGGTCAGGATCACGCGCGGCGCGAGAGTCTCGCAGTGCGGGCACCTTTGCGGGTCGTCGCATTCCGCCATCGGGCGCAGATCCTTGAAAGGTCCGCAGTCGTCACAGAGATATTCATAGACCGGCATCGCATCATCCCACGCTCTTGCCTGTTCAAAATGATCCCGCGGCGGATGCGGGGCAGCAGAGAGGCGCCGTCCCGCATCCTTCTCACGCAGGGATTACTTGTCCGGCGATATCGGCATCTGGATATCGCCCTTGATGTGCTTGATGGGCCCCGCCGCCGACGGCATCACGTCGAAGTCGAAGATCTCCGTCGGCAGCCACAACGTGGCGCAGGCATTGGGGACGTCGACCACGCCGGAGATGTGGCCCTGGCACGGCGCCGTGCCGAGGATCGAATAAGCCTGCGCGCCGGAGTAGCCGAACTTCTTCAGATACTCGATGGCGTTGAGGCAGGCCTGGCGATACGCGATGTGCACGTCGAGATAGTGCTGCTTGCCGGCCTCGTCCACCGAGATGCCTTCGAAGATCAGATAGTCCTTGTAGTTCGGCGTGATCGGCGACGGCTTGAAGATCGGATTTTTGATGCCGTACTTGGCAACGCCGTCCTTGATGACATCGACCTTCAAATGCAGCCAGCCGGCCATCTCGATCGCACCGCAGAAGGTGATTTCGCCATCACCCTGGCTGAAGTGCAGATCGCCCATCGAGAGACCGCCGCCCGGCACATAGACCGGGAAGTAGATCTTTGAGCCGCGCGAAAGATCCTTGATGTCGCAATTGCCGCCATGCTCGCGCGGCGGCACGGTGCGCGCGCCCTCCGCACCGATCTTGGCTTTCGCGTCGCCCTTGGCGCGGCCGCCATGGGCGGTCGGCGCGAACGGCGGGTTGGCAAGGCCGGGCACGCGGGTCGGGTTGGTCGAGATCAGCTCAGCCTCGCGCTTGTTCCACATGTCCAGCATCTTCGGATCCGGCAGACAGCCGATCAGGCCGGGATGGATCAATCCGGCAAAGTTGACACCGGGCACGTGGCGCGACGAGGTGTAGAGACCCTTGATGTCCCAGATCGACTTCTGCGCGAGCGGGAAGTGGTCGGTGAGGAAGCCGCCGCCATTCTGCTTGGAGAAGAAGCCGTTGAAGCCCCACAGGCTCTCCTTGAGCGGACCGACGTCGAGCAGATCCACAACCAGAAGATCGCCGGGCTCGGCGCCCTTGACACCGATCGGGCCCGAGAGGAAGTGCACGATCGACAGGTCGATGTCGCGCACGTCGTCGGCGGAATCGTTGTTCTTGATGAAGCCGCCGGTCCAGTCATAGGTCTCGATAATGAAGTCGTCGCCGGGATTGACCCACGCCACGATCGGAATGTCCGGGTGCCAGCGATTGTGCACCATGTCATTTTCATAAGCCGACTTGGTGAGATCGACCTTGATCAGTGTCTCTGGCATCGAGATGCTCCCCTTTTACACGGTTGGTTAGACGGACAGATATTTCGAGACTTGCGCGGCATCGACGCTGTCGCGCGGATCGTCGCGGACGATCTCGCCATTCTCGATGACCAGGACGCGGTCGGCGATATCGAGCGCAAAGCTCAGGACCTGCTCGGACACGACGATCGACAGGCCGCGTTCGTCGCGGATGCGCTTCAGGGTCCGCGCCATGTCCTTGATGATGGAGGGCTGGATGCCCTCGGTCGGCTCGTCCAGCAGCAGCACCTTCGGCTTGGTCGCGAGCGCACGCGCAATCGCAAGCTGCTGTTGCTGGCCACCGGAGAGATTGCCGCCACGACGGCCCTTCATCTCGAGCAGCACCGGGAATAATTCGTAGATGCCGCCGGGCACCTCGGACTCGCCGGTGACCACGAGGCCGGTCTCGATGTTCTCCTTCACCGTCATGGTGGAGAAGATCATGCGGCCCTGCGGAACATAAGCGAGCCCCTTGGCGACGCGCTCGTAACTCTTGAGCCCGCCGAGCTCGGCGCCGTCCATGGTCATCGAGCCGCTCTTTGCCGGCAGGATGCCCATCAGCGACTTCATCAGCGTGGTCTTGCCCATGCCGTTGCGGCCCATGATCGCGACGATCTCGTTGGGCGCGACCTTGACGTTGAGGCCGTGCAGCACCTCGCTCTGGCCGTAAGCGACGTGAAGATCGGAGATTGCCAGCATCGTCGCGCTCCTAATGACCGAGGTAAACTTCGATGACTTTGGGGTCGTTCTTCACCTTCTCCATGGTCCCTTCCGAGAGAATCTGGCCCTGGTGCAGCACGGTGACCTTGTGGGCGATGTCCTCGACGAACTTCATGTCGTGCTCGATCACCAGCACCGAGCGGTTCTTGATGATGCGGTTGAGCAGCTCGGCGGTCTTGGCGCGCTCGGACACGCTCATGCCCGCGACTGGCTCGTCGAGCATCAACAGGTCCGGATCCTGGATCAGCAGCATGCCGATCTCGAGCCACTGCTTCTGGCCGTGGCTGAGCTCGGATGCGTAGGTGTTGAGCTTGTCCTTGAGGAAGATCATCTCGGCGACCTCCCCGACCCGCTCCTTCACCGGCTGGTCGCGCTGGAAGGTCAGCGAGCCAAACACCGTGCGGCCGCGCGGAAACGAGATCTCGAGATTCTCGAACACGGTGAGGTCCTCGAACACCGACGGCGTCTGGAACTTGCGGCCGACGCCGGTTTGGACGATCTCGTTCTCCCTCATTTTCGTGAGCTCCTGCCCGCGAAACTGGATCGAGCCGGAAGTCGCCTTGGTCTTGCCGCAGATCAGGTCGAGCACCGTGGTCTTGCCAGCGCCGTTCGGCCCGATGATTACGCGGATCTCATTCTCCTCCACATAGAAGGAGAGATCGTTGACCGCCTTGAAGCCGTCGAAGGAGACGGTGAGGCCGCTGACCGCGAGCAGGAATTCCTTGGGCTGATGTCCAACGAGCATGACGATCTCCTCACTCTGCGGGCGCGCCGTCGGCGACCGAATTGTCGTTCCAGCCCGACTTGCGTGATCCAAACAGCCGATCGACGCGCGGCTGGACGTAGTCGGCCCAGATGCCGGACAGTCCGTTCGGGAAGGCCAGCACAACCGCAATGAACAGCGCGCCCAAGCCGAACAGCCAGAGCTGCGGGAAGGATTCCGACAGCGAGGTCTTGGCGAAGTTCACCAGCAACGAGCCCCAGACCGCGCCGAAGATCGACATGCGGCCGCCGACCGCGGTGTAGATCACCATCTCGATCGACGGCACGATGCCGACGAAGGACGGCGACATGAAGCCGACCTCGAGCGTGAACATGGCGCCGCCGATGGCGGCGAAGATCGCAGCCGCACAGAAGGCGAAGATCTTGAAATTGGCGACGCTGTAGCCGGAGAAGCGGACGCGGTCCTCCTGCTCGCGCATCGCCACCAGGATGCGGCCGAGCTTGGTCAGGCGGATGAACTGGGCGGCGATGACGCAGGCGAACAGCAACACCACCTCGACGAAGTACAGGATGAACTTGGCGTGGTCGGTGCGAATATCCCAGCCGTGCAGCGTCCGCAGGTCGGTGATGCCGTTGACCCCACCGGTATAACCCTGCTGACCGATGATCAGGATGGTGAGGATCGCAGCGATCGCCTGGGTGATGATGGCGAAGTAGACGCCGCCCACCCGGCGCTTGAACATGGCGGCACCGATGATCAGGGCGAAGATCCCGGGCACCAGCAGGATCGCGACCAGCGTCAAGGGAAAGCTGTGGAACGGCTTCCAGAAGAACGGCAGCGCGGTGAGCTGATTCCAGTCCATGAAATCGGGAATGCCCGGCGTCGACTGGATTTTGGTGTTCTCGACGCTGGACGCCTCCAGCTTCAGATACATCGCCATGCAGTAGCCCCCTAGGCCGAAGAACACGCCCTGGCCGAGGCTCAAGATGCCGCCATAGCCCCAGCAGATCACCAGACCGATGCCGACGAAGGCGTAGGTCAGATACTTGGCGACCAGGTTGAGGCGAAAGATATCCAGCGACAGCGGCAGGATGACGAAGAGCAGCACGGCGAGCGCAAGGAAGCCGATCAGCTCTGAGCGATTGAAGAAGCGCGCGTTGATCATGACTGGGATGCCTGCCTGTTTCTACTTGCTTCCTACTTGCGGACCTTGAGCGCGAAGAGCCCCTGCGGTCGCACCATCAGGATCGCGACGATGGTCAGCAGAGTGATGACCTTGGCCATCGATCCCGACAGGAAGAACTCCAGCGTCGACTGGGTCTGGGAGATCGAGAAGGCCGAGGCGATGGTGCCGAACAGGCTGGCGGCGCCGCCGAATACGACGACCAGGAAGGTATCGACGATATAGAGCTGGCCGGCGGTCGGCCCGGTCGAGCCGATCATGGTGAAGGCTGAGCCCGCCACACCGGCGATGCCGCAACCGAGACCGAAGGTGTAGCGATCGACCTTCTCGGTGTTGATGCCGACCGCGCCCGCCATCACCCGGTTCTGCACCACCGCGCGGACCTGCTTGCCCCAGCTAGACCAGAAGAGGACATAGGCAACCGCGATGGTAATCAGGATGGTCAGCGCCATCACGAACATGCCGTTGATCGGGATCTGGATGGAATCGGTCGCCTGCCAGGAACCCATCATCCACTCCGGCAGTTCGACGCCGACCTCGCGTGCGCCGAACACCGACCTATAGGCCTGCTGCAGGATGAGGCTGAGGCCCCAGGTTGCAAGCAGCGTATCGAGCGGGCGCTTGTAGAGATGCCGTATCATCGCCCACTCGACCAGCATGCCGAGCGCGCCCGAGGCGATGAAGGCCAATGTCATGGCGATGAAGAAGTAGCCGGGGAACAGCCAGGGCGCGAATTGCTGGACGGCGTTCGAGGTCATCCAGGTGACGTAGGCGCCCAGGATCATGAACTCGCCATGGGCCATGTTGATGACGCCCATCTGGCCGAAGATGATGGCGAGCCCCAGCGCCATCAGCACGTAGACGGAGAACAGGATCAACCCGGCAAAGCCCTGCATCGCGAAGATGGCACCGAGATCACCGAGCGAATAGTCACCGAACATAAACCGCCCTCCGGAATTCCAAGTCAGGCCGCGCGCCAGCAGACGACACGCGGGAATGGAGGACGTGGGCCAATGAGGTCCACGCCTGATGTCGGAGAATGAGGAGAACTCAGATGAGCGCCGAGCTCACTGGTAGCCCTTCGGGAACGGATCGGGCTCGACCAGATCGGCGGTCTCGTAGACCAGCTCATACTGGCCGTCCGCCTTGGCCTTGCCGACGCGCGTCTTCGACCAGAGATGATGGTTCTCGTGGATGCGCACATAGCCTTCCGGCGCGCCCTTGAACTCGACGCCGGGCGATGCGGCCGCGACCTTGTCGATGTCGAAGGAGCCGGCCTTCTCCACCGTCAACTTCCACAGCCATGGGCCGAGATAGGCAGCCTGGGTGACGTCTCCGATCACCGTCTTCTCGCCCCACATCTTCTTGAAAGCGGAGACGAAGGCCTTGTTGTTGGCATTGTCGAGTGACTGGAAGTACTTCATGCAGGCGAAGGCGCCTGCGATGTTCTCGCCGCCGATGCCGTCGATCTCGTCTTCGGTCACCGAGATCGTCAGCAGCGTCTGCTTGGAGAGATCGATGCCCGCCGCCTTGAGCTGCTTGTAGAAGGCGACGTTGGAGCCGCCGACGATGATCGCATAGATCACGTCCGGCTTGGTCAGCTTGATCTTGTTGATAACCGAGTTGAACTGGGTGTGGCCGAGCGGGAAGTATTCCTCCCCGACGACCTTGGCGCCCTGCAGATGGCCTTCGATGTGCTTGCGCGCGATCTTGTTCGAGGTGCGAGGCCAGATGTAGTCCGAGCCGAGCAGGTAGAAGGTCTTCGCGCCCTTGGTCTTGTTGACCCAGTCAAGCCCCGCGATGATCTGCTGGGTGGCCTCCTGGCCGGTGTAGATGACGTTCTTGGACTGTTCGAGGCCTTCGTAGAAGGTCGGGTAGTACAGCATGCCGTTGTACTGCTCGAACACCGGCAGCACGGCCTTGCGCGAGGCCGAGGTCCAGCAACCCATGACGGCCGCGCACTTGTCGTTGACCAGCAGCTTCTTGGCTTTTTCCGCAAAGGTCGGCCAGTCCGAGGCGCCGTCTTCCTGGATGAACTTGATCTTGCGGCCGAGCACGCCGCCCGAGGCATTGATCTGCTCGATGGCGAGCTTTTCGGCTTCGACCGAACCGGTCTCGGAGATCGCCATGGTGCCGGTGACGGAGTGGAGGATGCCGACCGTTACCTCGGTGTCGGTGACCGCCAGGCCCGTGGTGTTGACCACCGAGGTCGCCGGCGCCTGCGCGAAGGACGTCCGCGGCAGCATCGTGATGGCCGGCAGCGCTGCCATTCCCATCAGCAGTTTACGCCGGAGCGGCGAATTCAGGCCCTTGTTGGCTTCGTCTGACATGAGCACCCCACTTTTTGTTCGAAGACACGCGATTGGTCCCGTGAGGATGGCTCGGATTTGTGCACCGCAAGCATACGCAAGATCGCGTATACTGCACCGCAAAATACCGACGTAGGCTTTTGGTACGGAATTTGCGAGGGCTTCGGGTCGGTTATCGGGAGTGGGGTCAAGTGGCAGGGCGGCAGCGAGTAGACCGCGTCAGGCGCCAGTACAACCAGTGGGTCGCCAACCAGACGCTGGAAGACTACGCGCTGCGCTTCACGGCCAAGAGCGCGCGCCGCTGGTCTGCCGCCCGCGTCGCCAACACTGCGCTTGGCGCAATTTCCTTCCTGGCGCTGGAGGCGATCGGCGGCACCATCACCCTGAACTACGGCGTCACCAACGCCAGCGCGGCGATCCTCGTCGTCTCCACCATCATCTTCTGCTGCGGCGCACCGATTGCCTATTACGCAGCCAAATGCGGCATCGATATTGATCTGCTCACCCGCGGCGCCGGCTTCGGCTATATCGGCTCCACTGTCACCTCGCTGATCTACGCCTCCTTCACCTTCATCTTCTTCGCGATCGAGGCCGTGATCCTGGCGACGGCACTCGATATGTGCTTCGGCATTCCGCGCCCGATCGGCTATCTCATCAGCGCGGTCGCGATTATTCCGCTCGTCACCTACGGCATCACGCTGATCAGCCGCTTCCAGCTCTGGACGCAGCCGCTCTGGGTCATCCTGCACCTTCTGCCCTTTGCCGCGATCGCGTGGGCCAATCCCCATTCGTTCACGGAATGGCGCAAGTTTTCCGGCGAGCATGGCGATCTCAATGGTCATTTCGATCTGTTGCTGTTCGGTGTCGCCTCGTCCGTGGTGTTCTCGCTGGTGGCGCAGATCGGCGAGCAGGTCGACTTCCTGCGCTTCCTGCCGCGCGATCACCGCGCCTCCAGGGTATCGTGGTGGATCGCGCTGATGAGCGCAGGGCCCGGCTGGATCGTGCTTGGCGCAATGAAACTGCTGGCCGGCTCGTTCCTCGCCTTCTTCGCGCTGAGCCACGGCGTGCCGCCCGAAGAAGCCGCCGAGCCCGCGCACATGTATCTCGAGGCGTTCCGATATGTACTGTCGCAGCCGGACCTTGCGCTCGCCCTGACCGGCACCTTCGTCATCCTGTCGCAGCTCAAGATCAACGTCACCAACGCCTATGCCGGCTCGATCGCCTGGTCGAACTTCTTCTCGCGCTTGACCCATAGCCATCCCGGCCGCGTCGTCTGGCTGGTGTTCAACGTGATGGTGGCGCTGCTGCTCATGGAGATCGGCGTCTACAAGGCGTTGGAGCAGACGCTCGCGCTCTACTCCAACGTCGCCATCGCCTGGGTCGGCGCGCTGGTGTCCGATCTCGTCGTCAACAAGCCGCTCGGCCTGCGTCCGCCGCAGATGGAATTCAAGCGCGCCCATCTCTACGACATTAACCCGGTCGGCGTCGGCGCCATGACGATCGCGACCATCGTCTCGATCGCGGCGTTCTACGGCCTGTTCGGTCCGACCATGAAGGCGCTCGCCGCCTTCGTTGCGCTGACGGTCGCCTTCGTCACCGCGCCGGCCATCGCCTGGCTGACCGACGGCAAATTCTACATCGCACGCAAGCCGAAGAAGAGCTGGGCCACTATCGAGGCGATCCAGTGCTGTATCTGCGAGCACAGTTTTGAGCCTGAGGACACGACATCGTGCCCGGCCTATGTCGGTCCGATCTGCTCGTTGTGCTGTTCGCTCGATGCGCGCTGCCACGATCTCTGCAAGCCCCATGCACGCGCGCAGGTGCAGTTTTCCGACGCACTCGGCAGGATTTTGCCGCAGCCGATTTATGAGCGGATCAATTCGCAGTTCGGCCATTATGTCGGCGTATTCGTGATCTCCGCCGGCCTCGTCGCGCTGGTGCTGGGACTGATCTATCTCCAGACCTCGGCGAGCGTGCATGGCGAGAACATGCTCGTCTCGAACGTGCTGTGGAAGGTGTTCTTCTCGCTCAGCATCATCATCGGCGTCGTCGCCTGGCTGTTCGTGCTGGCGCAGCAGAGCCGCCGCGCGGCGGAGGCAGAGACGCGGCGGCAGACCGCGCTGTTGATCCAGGAGATCGACGCACACAAGCGCACCGACGCCGAATTGCAGCGGGCCAAGGAGGTCGCGGAATCCGCCAACCTTGCCAAGAGCCGCTATGTCGTGGGCCTCAGCCACGAGCTGCGCTCGCCGCTGAACGCGATCAGCGGCTATGCCCAGCTCCTCGAGCAGGATGCGACGCTGAACACCAAACCGCGCGACCAGGTCCGTGTGGTCCGCCGCAGCGCCGATCATCTCTCCGGCCTGATTGACGGTATCCTGGACATCTCCAAGATCGAGGCGGGGCGGCTGTATCTCTCACGCGACGAGGTGCGGCTCAGCGAGTTCCTAGATCAGCTCGTCGGCATGTTCCGTCTTCAGGCCGCCGCCAAAGGCATCGACTTCGTGTTCAGGCGGCCGGCGCATTTGCCGGTGGTGGTGTATGCGGACGAGAAGCGGCTGCGACAGGTGCTGATCAATTTGCTCTCCAACGCCATCAAGTTCACCCAGACCGGCAGCGTCCAGTTCGTCGTGCATTACCGCAGCCCTGTTGCCGAATTCGAGGTGATCGACACCGGCCCCGGCATCCAGGGCGACGATCTCGAACGCATCTTCGCCCCCTTCGAGCGCGGCGCGCTCGGTGTTTCGCAGCCGCAGACCGGCACCGGGCTCGGCCTGACCATCAGCCGGCTGCTGGCAGGCGTGATGGGTGGCGACATCAAGGTCCTGAGCACGGTCGGCGCCGGCAGCACGTTCAAGGTCAAGATTCTGCTGTCGGAGGTCACCAATCCGCAACGCATCGCTCCGGTGGAGGCCCCGGTCTCCGGCTATCATGGCGCGCGCAAGACCATCCTCATCACCGACGATGATCCTGTTCATCGCGACCTCCTGCGCGAGGTGCTGACGCCGCTGGGCTTTATCCTGCTCAGCGCCACCGACGGTCCCGGATGCCTCGCGCTGGCCCAGCATTGCCGGCCCGACTTGTTCCTGCTCGACATCTCGATGCCGGGCATGGACGGCTGGACCGTGGCAGAGTCGCTACGCGCGAGCGGTCATCATCAGGCCCGCATCCTGATGGTGTCGGCGAGTGCGTTGGAGGCCCACGGCACACCGCTGGCGCAACCCTTCCACGACGGCTATCTGATGAAGCCAATCGACATCCCGCGGCTGCTGGAGACCATCCGCCAGCTCCTCAAGATCGAGTGGCAATACGGGTCGGACGAAATCGTCGTGCCCCCGTGGCGACCGGAGAGCGGCTCGCGACCACCGGTGCGGCACATCGAGGCACTACTCGGGCTCGGTCAGATCGGCTACGTCAAGGGCATCCAATTGAAACTGGACGAGATCGGCAACGAGCATCCCGAACACGCCGACTTCGTCGCGCAGATGCGGTCGCTGATCGACTGCTTCGACCTCGACCAGTACATGGCCACATTGAAGACGTTGCATGCGTATGAACACTGAGCCGAAGAAACGCGACGTCGCGCTCGTTGTCGACGATTCCCCGGAGACGCTCCGGCTGCTCACCGACGCACTCGACGGCGCAGGCATGACGGTGATGGTGGCCCTCGACGGTGCAGCCGCAATGCGCATTGTCGACCAGATCACGCCCGACATCGTGCTGCTCGATGCCGTGATGCCGGGCATCGACGGATTTGAGACTTGCCGGCGGCTTAAACGCGATGCGGGCCTCGCCAATGTCCCCGTGATCTTCATGACGGGATTGGCCGAGACCGAGCACATCGTGCGCGGGCTGGAGGCCGGCGGGGTCGACTATGTAACCAAGCCGATCGTGGTCGAGGAGATGCTGGCGCGCATCCGTGTCCATCTCGGCAATGCGCGGCTGACCCAGAGCGCGCGCGCCGCGCTCGACGTCTCCGGCCGCTTCCTGTTCGCCGTCAACCGTCAGGGCCACGTCCTCTGGGCGACGCCGCAGGCGCAAAAACTGCTGGCCGATCATCACGGCGCGCAGGCCGACGACGATTTCGTCCTGCAGCCATCACTGCTGCAATGGCTGGAACAGGCGAAGGGCAAGGGCAGCGCGAAGTCCCAGGCCGCCTTTTTGCCCGACAATCCGCAACTCCGGCTCTACTACATGGGCGAAACCGCGCAGAACGAGTTCCTGCTGCGGCTCTCCAAGGAGTCGGGCACTGCGCAGCCGCCCGAATTCACCAGTGAACTCGGTCTTACCACCCGAGAGGGAGAGGTGCTGGCCTGGCTCAGCAAGGGCAAGACCAATCGCGACATCGCGCAGATTCTGGGATTAAGCCCGCGCACTGTCGACAAGCATCTAGAACAAATCTACGCGAAACTGGGAGTCGAAAATCGGACCGCCGCCGCCGCGATTGCGGCCAATGCGACGAGGCGGAGTTCATAAACTACTGCGATAAGGTAAGAAGAATGAACAGAATGTCCGCTGGTGGTCAAGAGCGCCAGTTTCAACGGCGGCAAATCACTTCAGGTCACCCCCGATAAGCAGACCACTTCAAAGCCAAGCCGGACTTCGCCTCGGGGGCCAGAAGCGGTCATTCGATCACCTCGTGGGCGCGAGGTCATTCGGGCAGTCCCGCCTTCCGAAGGCCCTCGATCCCCAGCTTTGAATTTGAATAGCCACCCCGAGCGATCCACGCCGATATTGTAAAGGTGGGATCGACCTCAAGCAGACGAGCTGCCGCCTCACACGCCTCGGCGTCACGTCCGAGATGGGCGCAAGCGGACGCAAGGCAGCGGTAAGCCGCCGAATAGGAGGGGTTTTGATGTAGGGCCTTCTTCGCTGCGGCGATGGCCTCTTCAAAGCGACCACGCTCGATAAAGGCAAACCCCATTCCAACAAACGTCAGGTGTAGCCGCGGGTCTACCGGGCTCATGGGCATGGCGCGTTCCCAGCTGCGGAGCGCCTCCTCCAGCAGCCCCGCAATTCTATAGACCTGGCCTCTGCCGTTCCATGCGGTAAATGAATTTGGGTTGAGCGCGACCGCGCGGTCAGCCATTTCGATCTCACGTTCACTATCGTCGATCATGTACGCAGAGATTATGGCAGCCCACGCTAACGTGTCAGGATCACCATCGTCGACATTCAAGGCCAAGCGACGAAGCCGAATTGCTTCCTTGCGCTCGAATTGAGTATCATTGGCATAGCCCAACAGGACGTTAACCATATGACAAGCACCTGCCAGAGCCGCGACGACCCCGAACCGAGGGTCCAGCTCCAAGGCGCGGTCAGCCAACCTAATCGCCTCGGCCAATCCTTCGCGGGTGAACGGATAGTGCAAGGCTCGGAGATAACAATCATGTGCGGTGAGGTTCTCCGGTCGCCGTCGCGTAGCCAATGCAATTTCTGTTTGAAGCAATTTTGGCTGAATGGCTGAGACAACTGCCACCATTACTTCGTCCTGGAGAGCGAAAACGTCCGTCAGGTCACGTTCGAACCTGTCCGCCCAGATGTGCGCCCCGTAATCGCATCAATCAACTGCCCTGTGATGCGAACTTTTCCTGATGCCTTGCGTACAGACCCCTCAAGGACGTAGCGCACGCCAAGTCTGCGTCCGACCTCCTTGATATCGATTGCTTTGTCTTTAAACGTAAAGCTCGAATGGCGAGCTATCACGAATAACGATTTGAACCGCGAGAGCGCGGTGACGATTTCCTCAACCATCCCATCGGCAAAATACTCCTGCTCGGGGTCTCCGCTCATGTTCTGGAACGGCAGCACGGCGATGGAAGGCTTGTCTGGGAGTGGAAGGGCCGCGCCCAACTTCTCGATCGGCGCGCCATGCGCTCGGGCGCCTAAGGCATAAGCGCGGATAGGCTTGGAGATGTTCTTGAGCTGCTGCTCGCCGCGATCCTCGAAGCCAACGTCCAGCTTGCCTTCAACTTCGCTGTACACCTTCTCGGAAATCAGGATGCCGCCCGGATCAGCGGCCCCCTCAAGCCGGACAGCGACGTTGATCCCGTCGCCAAAAAGATCGCCGTCAGCCCCGACAATCACCTCCCCGAGATTGAGACCAATGCGTAGCTTAAAGGAGCTTCGACCTAATGCGATGCTTTCCTGTATCTCCAACGCGCATCGCACCGCAGCCGATGGACTTGCGAACTCGGCCAACGCGCCGTCACCCGTGGTCTTGATCAGTCGCCCGTCGTAGCGGGAGAGGCTGGGCTCGATTACTTCGCGCTTCAGCCGCTCAACCTCGGCGTAGGTGGCTTCCTCAGCGCGTTGCATCAACGCAGCGTAACCGACCACGTCGGCAGCCAAGATCGCCGCTAATCGCCTTTGAACCGCTGCTCCGCCACAGCGTCCTCCGAACGACCAGACTAACCACGCCGCTTCGATAAGGAGGAGCCTAGCACTTTGTGGCGGACATGTGAGCGGCAATCAAGGAAGAGCCCCGTTTGCCCAAAGGGCATTTGTCATGCCCATGGCAGGGGCAGCGTTGGGCCGGCATTAATGACCGCTCAGGGTCAGACTCGGAAGTTCAGGTCAGCACGACCTACGTCCGGTCTATCCCCTGATAGCCGACATCGACGCAACTGTCGGGGACGGTCGAGAAGGGCCAGGACCGGGCCTTCAAACCGCTGTGGCGCCAGACGATGCCTGATGCATTTGGCGGTCAGGGAGGCTACCCTGTGGTCGATGACCGATGACAAGGTGAAACGACGGCTGACCACCATCCTGTGCGCCGATGCGCACGGCTATTCTCGCCTCATGGGTACAGATGAAGCGGGAACGCTGGAAACGCTGCGCCGCTACCGCAGCGCCATTGCAGGATTGGTGGAGCGTCACGACGGGCGAATCGTGAACACCTGGGGCGATTCCGTGATCGCCGAGTTCGCCAGCGTTGTCGAGGCCGTGCAGTGTGCGATCGAGATTCAACAGGAAATTTCCAATCAGGATTCGGACCCACCTCACGCGCAGCAGATGCGGTTTCGCATCGGCGTCAATCTCGGCGATGTGATGGTGGACGGTTCCGACATCTTCGGCGACGGGGTCAACATCGCGGCGCGGCTGCAGGAACTCGCCGAGCCCGGTGGCGTCGTGGTCTCCGGCTCCGTCTACGATCAGGTGCACAACAAACTATCCGTTAGCTTTGACTGTCTCGGCCAGCAACAGATGAAGAACGTTGCTCCCGTAACAAGCTATCGAGTGACCATGGACCGAGCCGTCGGGCGACATGGCTTCCCCGTTGACGAAAGCCCTGCGCCCCAAGTTGGAGCAGTTTCAGCCTCGGAAGCCGGAGCTCAACGAATTCGCGCCCCATACGAGTCCACCACGTGGATCAGCTCCATTTCGGATCGGTTAGCGAACCTGCCTCGCCCCGTTAAAGTGGCCCTCACAGTTTCGGGCTTTCTAATTCTAATCAATGTTTTCAGCGGTGCGCACAGAATCTGGTTTCATTGGCCAGTCGCAGCCTTGCTCTTCTTTGTCCTCCTGCGGACAGTGCTCCGGCGCAGACCTGCTTCGGAGGATCGCCGAAGGCGTCCGGAGTGAGTGGCTCGGCTGTTGCAAACGCATTCTTCGTGCCGAACCGAATATTTCAGAAGGCTTGGTGAAAGTCAGCTTTGGGGGGCGACCAAATTCCGCAACGCAGCCAAATGACGCGATGGGCCAACAGCGGAAATGACGCGTGGCGGCGCTTGCAATCTCAATTCCTTTCGCCGTCTCAATGCGCTCCCGCCGAGAAAATCTGGGCAGCAAACGGAGCCCTTTTTCCAAAAAGCGAATTGAACGCCGAGGGCAGCCATCGCGCTTGGTACAGCCAAAATTTACAATCTTGGTGCTGTTCTATGACCAAGCGCAACGCATCTATCCGCAGGTACCAGCGATCGGAGCGATCCCGATCCGTCTTGCGGGAGCCCCGGCCGATGCAAACAGCGCAGATCGCAGACACAGGGACAGGACTTCCACACTGCCTGGCGGTTGTGGAGGCGCGTTCACCCTCCCTGCAACAGTGGCACCAAAGAGACAAAGACCGAGGAGATAATTCCCATGAAGGCGATCGTTGTAACGGAACAGGCCGCGGGAACGGCCGGGATGAGGCTGATGGACCGGCCCGAGCCGCAGGCATCGATAAACGACGTCGTTGTTCAGGTTCATGCGTCGGGATTTGTCCCTACTGAGCTGACGTGGCCCTCGACCTGGACCGATCGCCTCGAGCGTGACCGAACACCGTCGATTCCTGGGCACGAGCTGGCCGGAGTGGTCACCGCTCTCGGATATGGCACTACGGGGTTGTCGGTGGGACAGCGGGTGTTCGGCCTCGCGGACTGGTATCGCGACGGCACGCTGGCCGAGTATGTGGCGATCGAGGCACGCAATCTCGCGCCGCTGCCGGGTGACATCGACTTCACGGTGGCCGCGAGCCTGCCGGTCTCGGGTCTGACCGCATGGCAAGGGCTATTCCAGCACGGCCGTCTTCAGGCGGGGCAAAGCGTCCTCGCACACGGCGCGGCCGGCGCAGTCGGTTCGATGGTGACGCAACTCGCACGAGAGGCCGGCGCCCACGTCATCGGCTCCGGACGCGCCGCCGACCGTCAGACGGTGCTCGACTTTGGGGCGAAGGAGTTCGTCGACCTCGACAAAGACGCCCTGGAAGATGTCGGCAAAGTCGATCTGGTGTTCGATGTCATCGGCGGTGACATCCAGAAGCGGTCCGCAGGACTGATTCGAGCCGGAGGAACGCTGGTCACCGTCGTCGGGCCGGCCGAGGCGCGGCCCTCCGACGGACTGGCACTCGACTTTGTCGTCGAGCCCGATCGTTCCCAACTGAGTGAGATCGTCCAGCGGGTGCGGGACGGACGACTGCGGACGAACATCGGCAAAGTCTCGACCTTCGACGATGCGGTCGCCGCCTTAAATCCGACCGGGCGGCGCAAGGGGAATACGATCATCCGCGTTCGTCCCTGAGCAATGCATGCCCATTGATGCACGCAGCCGGCCGGCGCTATTCAGCTCGGCGGATGAGAAAATGTCCGAAACGGGTCAGACTCGGAAAACCTCGTGTAGAGCATAACAAGTCCGCTTTACCCCAAACGGCCGACATACGAGCTGACGTCGTACACAGTCTGCGTCGGGCCATAAGCCGACGTGCGCTCTACCTATTCCATCGCCTCGCCGGCGCAATGCGCTCGCGCTGACTGACTCATACCGAGACTGAACTCGCCCATAGGCCAGCTTTTCGGTGCTATACTGCTTGCGCCTTACATAGGAGGCCCCCCATGACAAACTGCACAGTCGTTGCTGCGCTAGTTGGGTTGGGTTTGGCGTTGCCCGTCGTTGCACTGGCGCAAGACAAGCCCCTCGAGGGACAGCTCGTCAATGCAATGAACAAAGTATTCGGGGTACATCCCGGATTTCGTGCCAATCATGCTAAAGGCATCGTGGTCGAGGGTAGTTTCAAAGCATCTCCGGAAGCAGCAGAGCTAAGCCGAGCGGCCCTTTTCAACGGCGGCACGATCCCCGTGACGGTGCGCTTCTCGGATTCCACGGGGAAGGGAGCGAATCCAAGGAAATCGAATACTTAGACCAGAGTTTGGGGAAATCGCCATGCATTGAATTGCAAGGCGTTTCACGACCGCTCCCCAAACCCGCCGATCGCCTGCATGACCTCCGCAAGCAGATCTCCGCGCTCAAGGCCGCGGAAGAGTCGCTGAGGCAAGGTTTCATCAGCGGCGCGCTCGATCCGATCGGCGATCAGTACACCGTCACCGTCGAAACCAGGACCAACCAGCGGATCAATCTCGCCGAGATGCGCCAGCACGTCGCCGGCGAGATCTGGACGCCGTACCTCGTCGAGAAGGTGACGAGCTACGTCTGCGTTCGCAAGCGCGCTGGCGATGGCTGACCGTCATCACCAACTAAGGAAATTGCGCGTTCGCAGCGCGCATCAAAGGAGACCAGACCAATGACCACCGTGATTCCCAAACCACCCGACCGGAAACAGGACCATGCCGCCAGAACGGAAAGGCAGCGGACTTCAAAACGAAGCCGCCGCGCAAGGTCCAGGTGCTCACGGTCGCCGGTGACGACCTGACCCGCACTGACGACCCGCTCAAGATCGCCGTCCGCCAGATCGCCGGCGTCTTTGCGCAGCTGGAGAAGGCACGCCTTGTGGCGCGGTTGAAGCGTGCGCGCGAGCGGAAGAAGGCCGCCGGTCTTGGTCGCGCCGAAGGCCGCAAGAGCATAGGCGAGACGCGGCCTGACGCGGTCAAGGCGGCGCTGGAGATCGCAGCCCGCAAGCCACGGCCTTCCCTGCTCAAGATCAGCGCGGAGCTCGCCAAGGCTCGCTATATCACCGCCCGAGGCCGGAGCTTCAGCGCGAGCCAGATCAGCCGCATGATTGCTAGTGCATCCGAGTAAAGGCACGGCAAAATCCGGACCACCTCAAAAGGCCGCCTCCTAGGTCGGCTTTTTGTTTCCAGCGACGGACCTCGCAACCGATCGAAGGACGGCTTCCTTTTTTTTTAGGCGAAAATAACGCCAATCACCCCAATCCCCGGCGTGATCTCTGGTCCGCTTCGCGCCAACAGCTGCAGCTCTGCTTGTACGCAATTAGAAGAGCCTCTTGCTGATAAGTCGTGCGGCCAAAACACCGTGCTGGAACATTTCCCGCTGCTACGAGTTTGGCCGTTCGCGATCGGATCGGCCTTCGCTTTCGCGAACAATGACGATGGCAAGACCATGCGGCGAAGGCGCGATGTCGCCACGCGCACCTACAAATGCGCGAGACTGGCATCGCAAGCACGAGAATGGCCATGATGCGAGTAGTTTTGAGCGCGCTGATATTGGTTTGTTGCGTCCAAGGCGTACCCGGTCAGGATCAACGCGGCAAAGGATCGGAGGACACCACGCGCAGCGAGGGACAGGTTCGCAGCGCCTGCCAGCCCGAGATCGAGAAGCTCTGCGGTGGTCAGGAGCGAAGAGCCGGCCGTTGCCTGCGAAGCCAGAACCCGGACGCACTGTCGGAAAGATGCAAGACCGCCTTGGAAAACCGGGGCCTCCAGTAGTGCGGTGCGGCAAGGCAGCTCGTCGGCCCGATGCGGAGTGCAAACGCGACACACGCGGCGACCAGAGTTCCCGCTTCAGGACGATTCACTGGGTCCACCGCCCAAGTCCTCGTCAGCCGGCCGCGTGGCGGCTTCGTGCAGCGCGCGCGAGTTCGGCCACGCTTCGGACGTTGGCGACGATTTCTGCGCCTCCACGACGCGCAGTACGACCACCGCCGCGAAACCGCTGAGCACCCCAGCAATCAGGTTCGGGACCAGCTTAACGGCGGGAAAGAGATAGATCTCGGCCCGGGCACCGAGCAAAAGCACGACGGCAAATTCGGTTGCAGTGCGGGCGATTGCCGCAAAGAAGCCGAGTACGCAGTAGCCGAGCGCCCACGATGGCCATCGCCGAACCAACGGCTCGCCGAGATCGATGACTACGCCGGGCGCGATATGCTTGATGATTTCAAGCGCTCCGAACCGGCCGTCGCCCTGGAGGAAACCGATGACGCCCATGATCGAACCAGCCGCCGTAGCGCCCCACCGAGATCGAGTGAGCCGCGCGGCGACGACGTAGAGCGGGAACAGCAGGAACATTTTATGGCCTGACGCAAAGGGTAGACCGGGCAGGATCTTGAACATCTTGAGCGACGCCATGCACAGGGCGATGCCCGTGATCACCGCGACGTCGTGGGCAAATCGATCCCCGACGCGGACATCAGGATCGGAGCCGGCCTGGCCGTCTGCGAGCGCGATGTTCGCCCGGATCGTGTCGGCAAAGGCGCCTACATCGCCACGCAGAATTTGGCGCAAGACGGCAAACGATTCTGACCTGGACGCCCGATCGCTAGCGCGGCGCGCTCCGCGCCCTCTCCTTTGGGTGCCTTCGAGGAGCGCCAGGGTCCGGTCGAGCGCGTGAACGAACAGTGGCGGTAACCGGAATGCCTGCAAGCCATCGATCAGATCGCGGCCCCTTCCCGTCAAGCGCACGACCGCCGAGGTCAGCAGGACAGTGATGATCTGCAAACACATGAGTCCGGCATGCTCGAGCCCGCTCAGATTGATCGACAGCGCCCACCCAAGCCCGGGAATATGCCAGTCGACGAGCAAGTCCCTTTCGGATGGAGTAGCTGGCGGAAGCAGGGCGTACACACCGATCAGGAACACAAACAGCCATTTGAGCCGCAAAGCCAAGCGGGCGACGTCCCCGAGCGCGACACCGTATGCCAAGAGGATGAGGCCCTGAACGACTGCGAGGGTAGAAATTGCAAGCCACCGCAACGACTGGCTCAGCGGCAGCGCTGGGACCGCGAACACGACCGCCATCACCGCAAGAAGATACCATACCTTCAATACGGCGATTCTTCTCGTGTCGTGCTGCGTCTCATTCATGCGCGAACTCGCGAGACTCGTCGTGCAAAGCGGCGCCCTGGCGCTTCGGGGAGCAGCCGGTCGAGCGCCAGATAGACGACCGGCGTCGTGAACAACGTCAATAACTGGCTCACCACGAGTCCGCCGATAATCGAGATGCCGAGCGGCTGCCGAAGCTCAGCCCCCACACCGGTTCCGATTGCCAGCGGCACGGCGCCCAGGATTGCTGTCAGGGTCGTCATCATGATGGGACGAAACCGCAGCCGGCATGCCTCGAAGATCGCCTGTTCCGGCGAGCGGCCGCCCTCACGCTCGGCAACGAGCGCGTAGTCGATCATCATGATCGCGTTCTTCTTGACGATACCGATGAGGAGGATGATCCCGACCACCCCGATAAGATCGAGTGGATGCCCGGTTGCCCACAGCGCCAGGATGGCACCGATACCGGCTGATGGAAGGGTCGAGAGGATCGTCACGGGATGAATGATGCTCTCGTAGAGGACGCCGAGGATGATGTACACGGCGACAAGGGCCACCGCGATCAACACGGGCATGGTGGCGAGCGTGTCGGTAAATGCCCTCGCGCTGCCTTGAAAGCTTCCCTGGATACTGCTCGGTGCGCCGAGCTCTCGCATGATCCGCTCAACAATCTCGGTCCCCCGCTGGATCGCGACCCCCCGGCCGCATGGAAAACGTGAGTGTCACAGCGGGCGCCTGTCCCTGATGGGCGACAGAGTTCATCTGGACGCCGTGCTCCACCCTGACAGCGCTCGCCAGCGGGATCTGCTTCCCGCCGGGGCCGGCCACGTACACCTTTGCCAGCGAAGAAGGATCCTCCTGAAGCTCCGGGCTCGCCTCGAGGACCACATGGTAGGTGAAATGCGGGGCATAGATCGCCGACACCAGGCGTTGCCCGAACGCATCATTGAGGGTCTGGTCGATGTCATTAGGCGCTGCCTGAAGGCGGGCCGCCGCGTCGCGGTCGATGACGAGCATCGTCTGCAGCGCGCCCGTTTCAAGATCGGTGGTCACGTCGCGCAGCTCGGGAAATTCTTTCAGCCGCTCGACAAGCCGTGCTGCCCATGTCTCCAATTCACCCAGGTCCGGTCCGGTGATGGTGTACTGATATTGCGCCTTCGAGATCCGACCGCCCACGCGCAGGTCCTGGACGGAGACCATGTATAGCGCAACCCCCTGCACCTCGCGGGTCGCCCGCCGCAATCGGGCGATCACCCGGTCCGTGTCGAGACCACGCTCGGCAAGTGGCTTCAGGGCGATGAAGATCCGCGCCTGGTTCGTGGCGCCACCCGACTGCCCGGTATAGCTCCCTACCCTTGCGACGGCCGGATCCTTCAACAGAATGCGCATGAGGTCCTGGACCCGCTCGCTCATGGCCCGAAAGGAAACGGTCATCGGTGCCTCGGCGATGCCAACAATGGCGCCAGTGTCCTGCTGGGGAAAGAATCCTTTTGGCACCTGCATCCAGAGAGCAACGGTTGCCAACACGGTCACCCCCATCACGACGAGGATGGCAGGACGATGGCGCAAGACGAGGATGAGGAGGGACTCATACCCGGCAAGCACCTTCTGGAAGACGTGCCCAAGCACAGGGGCACGCACCTCTGTACGCGCATGCCCAAGATAAGCGCCCATGACCGGTATCAACGTGAGCGACACGATAGCGGATACAGTTATGGCTAGCGCCAGCGTGACCGAGAATTCGCGAAAAATCCGTCCGATCATGCCACCCATGAACAGCAGCGGAATCAACGCGGCGATCAACGACACACTGATCGACACCACGGTGAAACCGATCTTGCGAGCCGCTCCGAGAGCCGCCTCGAACGCCTGCTCATGGCCGCTCATCCGGCGGCTGATCGCTTCGATGACCACTATCGCGTCGTCCACAATGAATCCGGTCGCAATCGTGAGCGCCATCAGAGACAAGTTGTCGACGCTGTAACCTAGCAGGTACATCGCTCCGAATGTCCCGGCGATCGATAGCGGGATCGTGATTGCGGCCGCCAGGGTGGCCCAAGGCCGCCGTAGGAACACGAAAACGATCGTTACGATGAGCCCGAGGCTGATCAGAAGAGCAAGCTCGACCTCATGCACGCTGGCGCGGATCGTTTCCGTCCGATCGCTCATTACCGAAAGGTCTATTGCCGGCGGGAGCCAGGCCCGAAGGGTTGGAAGGAGCGCCCGGATACGATCGACCGTTTCGATGACATTGGCGTTCGCCTCCTTGAAAACGAAGACCAGCACCGCAGGCTGATTGTTGAACCATCCTGAGGTGCGGACGTTTTCGACGCTGTCAACGACGGAAGCGACCGCATCGAGCCGGATCGGCGTGCCATGGCGCGTGCGAAGGATCGTTGATTTGTATTCATCGGCCTTGCGCATTTGGTCATTAACGCGGACGAAATAAGAGACATCCGGAGCGTCTATGCGGCCCTTTGGTCCCGCCGCATTAACGCCATTCAGGGCGGTCCGTACGTCTTCAAGACCGAGGCCCATCGCGGCAAGCGCCGCTGGGTTGACCTGGACACGCACTGCCGGCTTCTCCGAGCCGTTGACAGTGACTTGCCCGACCCCCTCCACCTGGGAGAGCTGTTGGGCCAGGATTGTCTGTGCCGCCTCGTAGACCGCGCCCGGCGGAAGCGCGTCGGACGTCAGGGCCAGTATCAGGACCGGCGCCGCCGAGGGGTTGTTCTTGCGCCAAGTTGGTGGGGTCGACATGCCGGTCGGAAGATCGGGCGCCGCCGCATTGATCGCCGCCTGCACATCGCGAGCAGCTGCGTTGATGTCGCGGCTGAGCTCGAACTGGACGACAAGGGTCGCAATGCCGAGGAGGCTCGAGCTGGTGAGCTCCGTGACCCCGGCGATCTGTCCGATGCGCCGCTCCAGAGGCGCTGCGACTGCCGTGGCCATCGTCTGAGGCTCGGCGCCCGGAAGCGCCGCCGTGACCATGATCGTCGGATAGTCAACCCGCGGAAGGGACGCCACGGGCAGGAACAAGAATGCAAGCCCACCGCTCAATAGCAGCGCCAGCATCAATAGGCTGATGCCGATTGGTCGCCGCAGACAGGTCTCGAGAAGGCTCACGATGATAAGCTCCGACCGGAACTGGACGCGGGACTACTTCACCCCGCTGTATCCATGACCATTCGCATGCGCCGTCGAAGCGCCGTTTGGACTCGGTCCAGTGCCACGTAGATCACCGGCGTCGTGTACAGCGTCAGGAACTGGCTGAGCAGCAGGCCGCCGATGATTGCAATGCCGAGGGGGGCGGCGCAGCTCCGATCCGGGACCGGAACCGAACGCGAGCGGAACGGAGCCGAGCAGAGCCGCCATCGTCGTCATCATGATCGGGCGGAAGCGTTTGAGCGAGGCCTCGAAGATCGCTTGCCGGGGCTGCAACCCTTGCGTCCGCTCCGCGTCCAGCGCGAAATCGATCATCATGATCGCGTTCTTCTTGACGATCCCGATGAGGAGGATGATTGCAATGATCGCTATCAGCGACAGATCGTTGCCCGTGACCATGAGCGCGATCAACGCGCCGATTCCCGCCGAAGGCAAGGTCGATAAGATCGTAATCGGGTGAATGGTGCTCTCATAGAGCACACCGAGCACGATGTAGACTGCGATCACGGCAGCGAGGATCAGCCAGACCTCGCTTGCGAGCGAGGCCTGGAACTCGGCTGCCTCTCCAGCAAACGACCCAATCACCGAATCGGGCATGCTGATAGCGTTCTCGGATTCACGCAGGATCCGAACCGCCCCCCCGAGTGAGACGCCCGGCGCCGGATCGAAGGAAAGCGTGACGGCTGAAAAAAGGCCCTGATGCGTGATTGCAAGGGGGGCATTCCCGTGGCGTACCGTCGCGAAGCTTTCCAGCGGGACCTGCACGCCCTGGCTCGAGGGCATGTAGAGGCGTCCCAGCTCGACCGGGTCGAGCTGGAAATCCGGCGCCACCTCCAGCACGACGTGATACTGGTTCTGCTGCGTGTAGATGGTCGAGACCTGGCGCTGCCCGAAGGCGTCGTAAAGTGTATCGTCGATAGTCTGCGGAAGCACCCCGAGCTGACCGGCCTTGTCGCGGTTGATCACGATGTCGACTGCAAGGCCGCCAGTTTGCTGATCGCTAGCGACGTTCTGGAGCGATGGCGATGAGCGCAGCTTTTCAAGCAGCCTTGAGGCCCAGTCGGCCAGCTCCACGGGGTTCGCGTCAACCAGGATGTACTGGTATTGGGTCCTGCTGGTGCGCGTGCCGATCTGAATCTCAGGTGCGGGCTGGAGGTAGATCGAGAGTCCCTGCACCTTCGTCATTGCGCGACGCAGCTGGCGCGCGATCTCGGCGGCCGTCTCAGTCCGCTGGTCGCGGCGCTTGAGCACGATAGTCAAGCGTCCCGTGTTCGGCGTCGAATTGACGAGGCCGACACCGACGAAGGAATCCACCCCGGCAACGTCCGCATCGCGCAGCGCAATCTCGGCGGCCCGAGCCTGCAGCCGCATCATCTTATGAAATGATATCCCGGGCTCCGCATCGGTCGTCGCGACGATCACGCCGGTGTCCTGGACGGGCAGGAAGCCTTTCGGCACGACAAGGTAGAGCACGATAGTCGTGAGCAGCGTCGCCACTGCGACGGCAAGGGTCCCCGCTTCCCGTCGCATCACCCATGCGAGGCTGCTTTCGTAGAGTGCGAGCGTCGCGGCAAACGCACGCTCGGACATCCGCAAGAACGCGTTGCGTCGCCGCCCCTGCTCCCGGCGCAGGAGGTGCCCGCACATCATTGGAGTGAGAGTCAGCGATACGATCGCCGACACCACGATGGTGACCGACAAAGTCACTGAGAACTCCCGGAACAACCGCCCGACGATGCCGCGCATAAATAGCAGCGGGATGAACACCGCAATGATCGACACGGTTAGGGACACGATCGTGAACCCAATCTGGCGTGCGCCTTTGTAGGCGGCCTCCAGCGCGGTCTCGCCGTCTTCCATCCGGCGCACGATGTTCTCGATCATGACGATGGCATCATCGACCAGGAAGCCGGTCGCGACCGTGAGCGCCATGAGGGAGAGGTTGTCGAGGCCAAAGCCCACCAAATACATGACGCCGAACGTGCCAACGATCGACAGCGGGATCGCGACGCTCGGGATGACCGTTGCCCAAAAGCGGCGCAGAAACAGAAACATCACGAGCACCACGAGGGCTGTCGTGAGCATCAGCGTGAACTCGACATCGGCGATGCTGGCTCGGATGGTCTGCGTCCGATCACTGAGGATCGTCAAACGGACCTCCGGCGGCAGGCCCGCTCGCAGCCGTGGCAGAAGTTCCTGAACCCGGTCGACCGTCTGGATGATGTTGCTGGCCGGCTGACGCTGGACGTCAAGGATGACGGCTGGCTGCCCGTTGAGCCAAGCACCGACTTTCGCGTTCTCGGCTCCGTGAACCGCGGTACCAACGTCGCGCACGCGGACCGGAGCGCCGTTGCGGTACGCGAGGATTACGTCAGCATAGGAGTCAGCCACCAGGATCTGGTCATTGGCCGCAATCGTGAATGCCTCATTGGGCCCGTCAAAGCTGCCCTTCGGTTGATCGACATTCGTGCGCCCCAAGACCGTGCGGACCTGTTCTAGGCTCAGGTTGTAGGCAGCGAGCTGGGCCGGGTTGACCTGGACTCGCACCGCAGGCTTCTGCCCGCCCTGGATCGTCACCGCGCCAACGCCAGTCACCTCGCTCAGCTTCTGCGCAAGCACCGTGTCGGCGATGTCCTGGATCTTCGTGATCGGGTACGCTTCGGACGTGAGCGCCAGGATGAGAATCGGCTGGTCCGCCGGGTTCACCTTCTTGTACACGGGTGGGTAAGGAAGGCCGCTCGGCAGTGAAGCCGCGGCCGCATTGATCGCGGCCTGAACGTCCTGCCCCACGGAATCGATGTCCCGGTCCAGGACAAACTGCATGGTGATTACGCTGATGCCGAAAGAGCTTGTCGAAGTCATCAGCGTCACGCCCGCGATCTGCCCCAACTGCTGCTCCAACGGTGTTGTGACCAGGGAGGCCATGGTGTCCGGACTTGCACCAGGAAGCTGGGTTGAGATTTGAACAGTCGGGAAATCGATCTCGGGCAAGGAGGAGACCGGGAGCAACCTGAATCCGAGGCCACCCGCGATGAGCACCGCAAGGCTTAACAATGTGGTGGCGATCGGACGCGCGATAAAGGGCGCGGATATGCTCATGGCGAGGGTCGACGCTCCTGACTCGCTGCCCCCTCTGATGCAAGCTTCGACGGCGCGATCTGGCGAACGGCTCCTTCCTGGTGTGATTTGGTTTCGGAGGGAATCACGCTCGCACCCGGCCGGAGCTGCTCCTGGCTTGTGATAACGACCTGCTGACCAGGCTCAAGGCCAGCTTCGACGACCGCGACGATGTCATCGACTTGACCGACCCGGATCGGCCGCATCTCGACCCGGTTGTCCTGGTCCACCACATAGGCAAAGGTGCCGCTCGCATTGCGCTGCACCGCCGCGCTCGGCACGACGGTGCCATCCTTGACGGTGTCGAGTCGGACGCGGACGTTAACGAATTGCCCCGGCCACAGCTTGCGATGTGCGTTGGCAAACGTGGCCTTGAGTTTGATCGTGCCGGTCTGAGCATCGATGCGATTGTCAAGGACCGACAGGGCGCCCTCTTCCAATGCCCTCTTCCCGTCGGCATCGAGCGCCACCACCGGAACCAGCCTCTTGGCAAGCGCCTGCTGCACCGTTTCGAGGTATTGTTGCGGAAGCGAGAAGGATACGTAGATCGGCTCAAGCTGCGTGATGATCACTATTCCGCTCGACTCACGCGCTCGAACGAAATTGCCTGCATCAATCAGCCGTACCCCGGTTCGCCCGGCTATCGGGGCGCGGATGCTGGTGTATTCGAGATCCAAAGCGGCTGCGTCGATGTTGGCCTGGTCGGTCTGCAGCGAGCCTTCCAACTGGCGGACCAGCGCGCGAGCGGTATCCACCGCCTGCTGAGTTGCAAATTGCCCAAGCTTCACGGCTCGATCGAGATCGAGCTTCGCGTTGGCAAGCTGTGCCTCATTCTTCGCCTTTACCCCTTGCGCTTGGCTGAGCCTGGCCTCATAAACGCGGGGATCGATCTGGGCCAGAAGATCTTCGGCCTTTACCTCTTGGCCTTCGGTGAAGGCGATCTTTTCCAGTATGCCGTCAACCCTCGCTCTTACGGTAACGGTGTTGAAGGCTTCCACTGAGCCGATGCCGGTCACATTAACGGGCACGTCCTGTCGGACCACTGGAGCGGTAACAACCGCGACCGGACCGCCTTGACGATGCCTGCCTCGGCCGCCGCCACCCC
>NZ_LGHL01000079.1 GCF_001908205.1 Bradyrhizobium sp. NAS80.1 | reverse complement strand
TCAGTTTGCGGCGTTGGTCGGAGCGGCCATGTGTTCGGCCTGTTTGCGCGGTTCACTTGACCGCTGGCCATAATGCCCTCCGCGGATCAGGTCCCGATCAAAAGCACGCATTCGAAGATGCCATGGCCCATGTGGGTTGTCCTGATCGCCGGATCGACCTGCGCTCGCCGGCGGCCGCACCAGCGAACAGACAGGATAAAAACAAGATCGCTGCGACCGTTCTCATCGCGGGTCTCCTTCGATGGTGGTCGGGTTCGCGATCAGCCACCAGGCCACGAGCGAAGCGCTCAGCACGGTCGCCGAACTGACTGCACGACGGTAGCGCCCCGTGCCGACCGGAGCCGTGCGGTGGCCTCTCCCAAGTCGAGGTGATCATCGACTACGGGCTGACCAACATCGTGGCGCAGCAGGTCGATGCGGGCATCCGCCCCGGCGAGCTCGTGGCCAAGGACATGATCGCCGTGCGTATCAGCCCCGATCTCCGGATGGCCGTCGTCGGCTCGCCCTCCTACTTCGCCGATCGCAAGCGGCCGAAAACACCGCAGGATCTGACAAACCACAATTACCTCAACCTTCGCCTGCCGACGCATGGCGGCAGTCTCTACGCGTGGGAGTTCGAGAAGAACGGGCGGGTCGAGGGACAGCTAGTGTTCAATAGTGCCGGCCTTCTCCTGGACAGCGCGTGAAGGGCTTGGGCCTAGCCTACCTCACCGAGGGACACGTCCGGCCTTACGTCTCGGAAGGTCGACTCATTCGCGTGCTGGCCGATAGGTGTCCGCCATTCTCCGGCTATCACCTGTACTATCCAAGCCGCCGGCAGCCCTCGCCGGCTTTCTCGTTACTGGTCGATGCGCTCCGCTACAGGGGGCACTGATCCGCTCGGAGCATCGCGGCGCTCGTGGCCATCTACGGCCTGTTCTCCGATCCCGGAAGCAAGCAAGATCAGTCCGGCAATACGCAGCACTCAGCTATCTGGATGCGAAGCTTCTCCAAGTGCGCTCGCAAGTCCTTCATCTCGCCCGCCAGTCTCGGGCTAGTGCTCCGTCCGCCAAGGTTTTTGCCGCGCCTTCGCCTGCTGCTTCTCCAGCTGCTCCTCCACGGAGAGGACGACGATGCGCCGCGCTTCCTGGTCGGTTATTTGCTGAAACGCTTTGATCAGACGAAGCATCTGCAGATCTTCGACGTAACTCGACATGGCAACGGCCTCATCGAGAAAACCGCAAGCTCAAATCGGGAAAGATATGCAACGGTCCTCATCAAATGGGAACAGGGAATTTCGTCAAAGGTTAAATCCTGCCGGCTTGCCGTTGAGCCGGCGGAGCGGCCCCGGCGATATCCCCAAAGCCCCCTGCCAGCCGGGGCCGTCTCTCCGCCAAGAGGTCTAATTCGACGAACGGATGAACTTAAGTTCGGCTCTCGGCGTATTGGGTTCATTAGTGCCAACCCAGCGGTTAGGCCCCGTATGCACGAGTCCCTTGAAGATCGTCTTACGGAACAGGCGAAAAGATTGCGGGGAGGAAGCCAAAACGGCTCCGCCAGGTATCGAGCGGTGCAACCTAAGTGAACTGATAAGCTCAACAAGCATTCCTGGATCGCAGGATTTCGACGACAGTTCTCGCGATGATGACGATGTCGAGCCAGAGGGACCACTGGCGTATGTATTCCAGGTCGTGCTGAACTCGCCCCTCCATGGCAGCGATCTCGCGTGTCTCGCCCCTGAATCCATTCACTTGGGCCCAGCCTGTGATTCCAGGCCTCACGACCTGACGACTAGAATAGGCAGTGATCAGCTCTGAATACATCGCATCGTGAACGAGTGCATGCGGCCGTGGTCCAACAAGGGACATGTGGCCACAAATTACATTGAAGAGCTGCGGAAGCTCGTCGAAGCTCGTTCTCCGGAGAACGCTTCCAACTCGCGTAATGCGCGGGTCCCCCGATCGCGCCTGACAAACCTCGACACCATCCTCCATGCAGGTCATCGTCCGGAACTTCAGAATTCGAAAGCACTTGCCATTCCGACCGCCCCGAGATTGGCGAAACAGAACCGGCCCCGGCGTTTCGAGCCTCACGGCTATCGCTACAGCAAGGAACAGCGGGAATAGAAAGACGATTCCGGTCAAGGCCAACACAACGTCCAAAACTCTCTTGCTCGCACAATTTGGGTCGCGCCGTGGAGCTTGTCGTGCGACGCGCCCTGCGATGTCGGCTCGCCCGCCTCTATCAAGGCGGTCATTGTCCGTTCCGTATCCGAGCCGTATGTCCGGCACTTCGCCTGCTCCCTCGGACCGGCGCCTCCCAACCAGAGCCGGTCGAACAGAACCCGCCGGCGCCGGGCCAAAAACGGTGAAGTTTTGTGGACGGGCAGCAGCGGACCGCCCATTCGGATCAAGCAACCGCATCTTGGCATTACCTCAAGGGCCGACGACCCAACGTGCTCCCGAGGAGTTATCCTGCCCGTTCCCAGGGCACTTAGCCCTTGACGGCGCACGCTTTGCGGCCGGGCTGCAGGAGCACGATAATCGCATCGTACACATAGCGCATGAACCGGACGACAATTCATTGGTGCTAAGTCCGATGCTCCCGCGCCGATACATTCGGGTGTTTGCTCGTGGGCACCGAAGCCAGCCAAATTGCGAGGCGACAATCAACTGAGTCGCCATCCGATCGAGGCATTTCCGCTCAGTGAACGTTTGCTGGATTCGGCGACTTCCAACGTTCACGCAAAGGAGCTCATCAGCGCCGGCGTCGCCGCTTCCCTTATTTCAGACGTACGCGCCCCGCCTTGGCCCGATCGCCAATCCTGCGCGATCTTCGGAAAGGCTTGATCATGGTTCTGACCGCCGCCCTCACAGGCCTTCTTCTGCTCATCGCCCTTGTTACGGGCGTGCGGCATATGACACTAGCGATCATGCTGATACGCCCATCGTGCGATCGCCTGTTCGAATGGGTGAGGGATGCGTCTGGTGGCCACCTCGGCCCGGGCGCCGCATTTAACGCGATTGTCATCGGAATGGCGCTCGTCGCGATATTCTATGTTCCGGCACTTGCCTTCTCCGCCACCTTCGTCGCTTGGTTCGCCTTTCTTCTGGCCGCTGCTTGCTCACTCCTTCGCACTCCGGATCCCGAGGGTGGACTTCGCCTCCTGTTGGCGCTGATCACCTATGCGGCCATGTTTATGATCCCTCACGTTGTGATAAAGAGCCGCGGGACAATGTCACTCTGTTTCACCGTGGCGATCGCCTCATCTGTCGTACCGTCAACCTTCGCGCTGCTGGAAATTGCAATGGACCCCGCCACCCTGGTGGGAGACCACAGACTGCAAAGCACATTTACACATCCTAACATCTACGCGTTCTACCTTCTCAGCTTGGTAGTTCTAATACTCTTCTTGAACTCGACCAGGCGGATCGCGCTTACCGCCTCCACGCGACGAGCGATGTTTGCCTATGCAGGCTATCTTCTCTTCCTGCTGCTGCTCACCAAGACACGAAGCGCCTGGTTCGCAATGCTCATCGTCCTGGTCGCATACGCGATCGTAATCGACTGGCGCTGGCTGCTTCCCATGCTGATTCTGCCCGCCCTCGCCGTTGTCATTCCCGGCACCAGTGAACGGCTATCGGATCTCGAGTCTGGAACAGTTGCTGTTGGCATCGAGCAGCTCAACTCCCTGGCATGGCGCGAATTGCTATGGCGAGACACACTCGAATGGCTGCGAGACAATCCGCCGGGTCTGCTCGGGTATGGGCTAAACTCGTTCCAGTCTTACGTGCCACTCTTTTTTTCGCTTCTGGATGCGGAGGCCGGAAGCCCCGATGTGCAAGAGGGGCTCGGTCTCCACAACGGCTTTCTACAGATCTACTTCGAAATGGGGCTGGCGGGCCTCATCGCGTTCGCGTTCTTGATGGGGGCAATCGTCCTCAGACTGATCACCGCGTTCAATAAGGACTTCGCCGGGTCTTTCGTCATGTTGATGCTGTGCGTCGGATACATGATCGTCCTCTACTACGACAATCTCTTCGGCTATTTGCAATTCCAATGGTTCTTCTGGTTCACGGTTGGCACCGCATGCGCTTCGGGTGAGCTCGTTTCTGCCTCGCGCTCCCTCTCGCAACCGCGCGTCGTGTCGAGACCAAATCGGTTAGCGTCTCCGCCAGGGGTTTGACAATGGAGATGCCCGCGATGGAATTTGAGCCGACCACAGCGGGTCGTTCACTGCTGAATACGTTTGACGCAACAAGAATAGTCAATCTGGCGGCTCGGGAAGATCGTCGCCGCGACACGACCTCTGAATTCGCTCGGCTCGGCCTGACCATCGATGGCCGCAGGATAAAGTTCCACAATGCTTCGACCTTCGATAACCCGCACCCCTTTCCGACGGTCGGCGCGAGAGGCTGCTTTCATAGTCATTTGGCCGTACTCGAAGAGGCGCTGCAGAAGCGATTCGAAAATGTACTAATACTTGAGGACGATTGCGACTTCGTAGGAAGCATTGAAGTTGCCCTCGTGCGTGCTCTAGATGCGCTGGGCGAGCAGGACTGGGATATGTTCTTCGGCGGCCATGAAGACCTTGAACGTGACGAATGCCAAGCAGGACCAATCCAACGGATTTGTCCCGGATGCTGGATACGCGGTGCGCATTTCGTAGCTTTTCATCGCAAGGCGATCGAACTGATGGTGCCCTTCCTTCACGAGGAAATCGCGCGTCTTGCAATTGATCCTGTCGGAGGATCGCGCGGCATCGACGCCGCGTATACCAACTTCGGAAAGAGATTTCCGGAGCTCCGCTACTTTGTCGCGTGGCCGAAATTGGGTTACCAGCGTCCATCCCGAACGGATATAGCCCAGCCATCGGTCTTTGACCGAATGCCTGTCGCGAACCTCCTGGTTGTGCCTGCTCGCCGACTGAAACGATATCTAAAGAGAAGCGCAAGCTGAAACAGTGCAGCGGTGGGCCCATGAAATTGACCACCTCGCGTCGTGAGTTTCTGGTGACCTTGACAGGCTTGCTGACCATGCAGCCTCGGTTGCTGGCAAGCACAACTGGTTCCACCGGCACCTTCGAGCGCCTCTTCAATTCACAGTCGCTCTGGAATGCACGCCCCGTTGATCCTGTGCTTGGCAGGGCGACGATCCCGCGAAAAGACAACGTGGCGTGGCTGGAGCAGGACAAGTACGCTGCGAAACTGTTTCGCGCCACCGCCTCGGACGGCCCCATGACGGTTCAGGGAAAAGATGCGGCCGAAGGAATCTGGGTGGCCGACGAGCTGCGGAACAGGCCAGTCATCGTTCCACATTTCCCGGACAACGTCGTGCCAGCAACCGGCCTGGACGGCCATTGCGAAATCCTGGACGAGAGTACCGGTTTCATCCATTCTTTCTTCCAACTGAGTTTCGACCCTACTGAGAGAGTTTGGAAGGCCGGCAAATACACCGCGTCGTCTGTGAGCGGTACCGGATGGGGATCGCCGGCTCGTCCGGACGGACCACGTGCGTCTGGAACTCCTTCCACCAGCGGCATTTTACGAGCGCACGAGATTGGCAGTGCTATCGTGCCTCACGCGCTAGCCGTTGCAGCCCACACGAACGCCTTGAAGTCGGGGCCTCTCTATCCCGCAACTTTGCAAGACACGACGGGCGCAAGCGAATATTCAGGCTCCTTTCCGATGGGCACGCTCTTCATGCTGCCTCCCGACTTTGATTCCGAGGCGCTGAGTTTGCCAAATGCCCAAGTTATCGCCAGGACATTGAAGGTTTACGGCGCGCGGCTGACCGATACCGCCTTCCGGACCTTTTCGTTTGCGGGCGAGATCGGCGGCCAATGGTCTCAGGCTGTCGATCGAAACAACCTTTGGCGGTCATCCTGGGCAGCGGATCTCGACCGAATTCGCGATCATCTCAGGCCGGTGATATCCACGTCGAGTTGGTTGGACTCGGAAGGCGTAGCCTTTACTCCGCTTCCGTGGGAACGAATGAACCTTCTTTCCATGCGCGGGCCTTGGGCAAAACAAGAAGGCCCGGAAGAGTCGGAGAGCGGCTTCGAAACGATCTCCAACTTGTTCTTGTTTCCTGAGACCCGGAGCCCTATCGCATACAACCAGACACTTCATCTAAGAGACGACGCGAGTCACGATCCCTGGTTTCAATGGACACAGGGTTGCTGGTACATCAACCCCAAGCCTGGCCAACGCTATCGCGTGAAGGCTGTGGGGTTCAATCAAGCAACAGGTGGGCTTGACGTCCGGGCGCGCGACGGCACAACCGTTCTGGCTTCAGTGTGGGACTTGAAGGTAGGGGAAACAGCTGACCTCACCTGGCCGGCGCGCGCGTCAATGACCAAGGTCTTTGTCCGCGCGCCCCCGGGACCTCCATCCGGCATTCGACTCGAACTGCAGGCTGCATAGCTGCTTCTGGAGATTTACGGGGTAATCTATTGGACTGCAGTTGACAGAGGCGGCGAGCTTTGAAGCGCGGTCTGCTTTGGGCATGCCTTCGTGGCAAAAAGATCGGCCAGCGCCGCGGCTTCGCTCTCGATATTGTGCAGCGCAAGTACCCGTTCGCGGCCACGCCGTCCCATTGCCGACAGCTTTTCGCGCGACGCCAGGAGACACTCTGTCATGGCAGTTGCCAGGGCCTCGATCGAACCGGCAGGGACCAACCAACCGGTTTGGTCTGGGACGACCAACTCGGGAATGCCGGCGATTTGGGTGGCTACCACCGTACGCCGCAGTGTCATCGCCTCCATAATGACGACCGGGAGGTTCTCCGCCAAGCTCGCAACAACCAGTGCTCGCGCATAGATCATCTCCCGGCGAACGTCCTCGCTGCTCATCCAGCCGCGCAGGCGCACGATCTCGGAAAGCCGGAACGTCGCGATCAGGCCCTCAAGCTCTGCTCGCATCTCGCCATCTCCGACCAAGATTATTTCGAATTTGTGCCCCGCAGCCGCCATGAGCGCTGCAGCCTTGATCAGGATGTCCTGCCCCTTCTCGCGGCACAGTCGTCCAACGCAAACGAACCGTGCTGCTTCGCAGGGAGTTTCGTCGTTCCCCGCTGCGTGGTGAAACTGTTGTTCTATGCCGCAGCGTATCAGCTTGATCTTGCCGCGATCGGCACCGTCGCACCAGCGGTACAGCTGAGAACGCCCGTAGTGGCTCACTGCAGCAACAAACGCGGCCCGGCGAATCTTAACCCGGAGCCCAAGGAACTCGGGCTTGTCATATTCATCGTAGCCATGAACCGTAAAACTGTACGTCGCCCCAGAAAGCTCCGCGGCAAGCATGGCTACTTCGGCAGGGTTCGTCCCAAAGTGGGCATGAATGTGCGCCGCGCCCGTCGCGCGCACGAGCGAGGCAACGCGGCATGCCTCGAGCAGGTACAGAACATGCAAGATTGGACCACGATCGCTCCGGCGCATCATTCGCAGGCTCATGACCAGAGACCTGATGAGGCTGCGGGGACGCAGGATGAGCATTAACCCCGCAGCTTGGATCAGACCGAGCGGACGACGCAGCAGGTAGAATGTGCGTCGTTCCTCTTCGATATCGCCCGGATCGACCAACGCCTTACCGGACTTGGCTGCGACACGGATGATTTGAACATCCAAACGCTCCAGCGCAAGGATTTCTCGTTTGATGAACGTGTGTGTGACGGCGGGATATTGATTGACCAAGTAGAGGACGCTCGCCCTCTTTGCGGCTGCAGCGAGCGGCTCCTGCAATCGTCCTTGATGCATATGTCCCCCTCAATCAAGCAAGTACTCATGCTGCCGGATGGCTGGTCGAGATAGCCGAACCTGCCAGGAAACTCCCGAACCATGCTGAAGTTTCACCTCATCGAGGACCTGCACGCTATCGCGCGAGCGTTGCCAGGCACGCCGGGACTCCGCTGACTCCCACAGGGAAATGACAAACCTTCCGTTCTGTTCAAGGAAAGTCGAAAAGTGCATCAATATCTGATCCGGCTGCTCGAAGTAATAGAGGACCTCGTTGAAGACGATCAGGTCGAATTTCCGATCCGGCACATAGGTTGCGAGGTCCGTCGCCACAAATCTCGTGGAAGCGTCTGTCCACTCCTGCCTCGCAGTCTCGATCGCACGATCAGACAGATCAACGCCAACATAATCGATCGGCAGTGGATGCAGCCAACGACGCAGGACACCGGATCCGCAGCCGAGATCGAGGACGCTGGAAACGTTGCCGCCGCACCTGCAATACCCGACGATCACAGCGTAGCGCGTCATTTCCTCAGGACGGCTGAGATAATCCCAGCGGCCACATGCATATTCATGATCGAGAATCTCCCTGGACGCACGGATCCTGAGGCGGCCCGATCGCTCGTTCGCAAAGGCCGTGTCCACCAGATCGCGAACGCCTTCGCGCAGCCGCGTCGGCACCATCTGCAGGATCGCCTGAGGCGGGTGAAACATCTTCATGAGATATCCCGAGGTCGCTTGGCACGGACGCTCCCGCATCCGTGTCGCGCGAGTCATCAGTCCCAGCGGTTGTTGCGAGGTTGCCACGCGCTAGTATTCACATCGCATCGAACACTAGCATTCGGTTCGCTAGTGCACAGCGGATGCACGCCCCTAGCGGCCGGGATTCCGGACTAGTCCGGATCGGTCATTGACCCACTGCGCCCCTCGCCGACTATGGCGGACTTGATCGGCGGACAGCCCGACCTGGGATCACTCATTTGGATTCGACTGCAAGAGCAGCAGGTGCAACCTCCCCGGGTACCGGTTGGAGGCGATCGCCCGCAATTGGCTTCTTCCGCGCCCTCGCCCGCAACCTGCTCTATCGGAGTGGTGCGCTAACGCTATATCACAGGCTCCGCAACCGTCAGGCTTTGACTGTCGTAACCTTTCATCGTGTGCTGCGGCACAACGACCCCCGCTGGGAAACAGCTCTATCCCCGTGGACCCTCGCTGACGATATCTTCGACCAATGCCTGACGTTCTTCAGAAGCCATTACACGATCGTCACGCTTGATGACGTCAAGGCTTCGGTCGCAGGGGCGCGTCCTCTGCCACCTCGGTGCCTGCTCATCACGTTCGACGACGGCTTTGCGGACAATCTCGACTATGCCCTCCCCTTGCTGCGGAAGCACGGGGTCTTCGCGACCGTCTTCGTGAGTTCCGACGTCATTGGTCGGCAAGAGCGGCTCTGGACCGAAGATCTGCTTTGGGCGTTCATGGCGGGACGCGTTCGTCCGTGCGAGCTTGCCCAATTGCATGCGCTCCTTCTCGGCCGAGGAGAGCACGATCCCGACGATCCAAAGCTGATTTGGGACATCGTGCGACGCGGGCCAGAGCTACATGATGAGCAGGTCCAGGCAGCATTTTCCGGACTCGACATCGACTTGAATCGAATTACGTGGCCGAGACAAATGCTTACCAGAGATGATCTGGCACACCTCGTTGCTTCCGGGGTATCCATAGGAGCGCACGGCAAGACGCACACCGCCCTGACCTCCTCTTCGGATGTAGCCACTGAGCTGAGCCACCCGCGCGCTGTTTTGAACGACATCGTGATGGCCCATGGCCAGAGTTCAGTTGATGCGCTGTCCGTTCCCCACGGGGCATACACACCTGGCATTGTCGATCGGGCGCTGGCCGCCGGCTACGAGCTCGTCTTTACCGGCGACGCCGTACTTTCGAGGCTGAAGAACGGTTTCCTGGTCAGTCCGCTCGTAGGACGCCTCGATGTGGACGGTCGGCGGATCGCTCCAACCGGCGACTTCCTGCCCGAGGTGCTGGCGGCTTCGCTATTCATCGCCCCGCAGCGACAGTCTGGCGTCGCCTTACGATTTGTTCGCCCAGCACGACGCAGTAGATTCGCTAATATGGCCGCGCGATGCAATGTGCCGTAAGCTCCGTCCTCCTGTGACGGAGCGGGAGCATGGATGCGCACGTCGCCGTTCCGTGGTGCCGTTATGATCAGACACATTCTGAGGAAAGTGAACGATGCGGCCGGCGAGACGCTTGGAATACGACTCATTAGAGAGCGAGATCTTTATCCTTGGCAGTTACATCAGCCCGGTGGATCATGCCAGACGACGAACTTGCCGCCATCGGCAGAGGCTTATCTGCGGCCCGACAATCCCCGCCTGATAGAACTTAAGGAACGATACGGAAAGTGTGACGCACGGGTCACGACGCCAGCGATCTGGGAAGATGGCATCCTAGCCGCCGCGGATATCGCGTACTTCCGAAGAGACAATGCGTTTGTTTGGCAGGAACCTCGAGGAACCCGCTTTAACGAGCTCGCTTACGCTGCGAGCTACTACGCCCTTAAGGCAAGTGGTGCCGACGACCTACTAACTCTACTCGATGAGGACGGCTTGTTCGGCGCCCATGTCTTCAGAATCGATGGCCGGAACGTTTCCCGAGATCTGCTGGATTCAGTACGAGAGATCGATTTTGTCCGTACGCATCTACCTCTCGCCAACACGCGCACCAACATTCTTGATATCGGTGCTGGATATGGTCGGCTACCGCACCGACTGTCTCTCGTTACGCAGGACACCGTCAACATATATGCCACCGATGCGATTGCCGAATCCACCTTTGTTTCGGAGTTCTATTTGAAGTTTCGCGTCGCGGAACGAGTCTCCATCATACCACTCGATGAGTTTGAAACGTTTATTGCCAGCACTCCGATTGATCTCGCAATCAATATCCATAGCTTTTCGGAATGCAGCTTGGTGGCCATTGATTGGTGGGTGGAGCGTCTCGCAGCAAACAAGGTGAAGCAGCTTTTGGTCATTCCTAACCATGTCGATGCCGCGAGCCAACGTTGCCTCACAAACCGGGGCGAGGACATGGAGCTGATTTTTGAGCGCCATGGGTATATCGCCGTCATCCGGGAACCGCGATACCCTGACGGCATACTGCAACGCTATGGCATAGATCCGTCGCTCATTGCGTTGTTCTCACTATCTCCCCGCGCACCTCCAAATATAGAACGCTAAGGGTTAGGCTTGGGAAGAGGCGTCATGTCCCGGACATGTCGCCTCAACCGTTTGAAACGAAACGGCGATCATCGCATCCGCCTTCCGCCATTCGCTCTGCGTCAATCATCAGATCCGCGACTGCTTCGCTGAGATTAAGAACTAGTCCGGATAGCTATTTTACTCGGCCCGCCAGTCTTGCTTACGCTCCGACCATCGCCGGACACACGCGGAAGACCCGTTCATGCGCCTGCGCAATGCGATGCTGATCTCGGCGCTGCAGCAGAACGCCACGCTACTCGTGCTCTTTGCAACCGGGGTCGTCATTGCACATCTGCTTACACCGACGCAGGTCGGTTCATACGCGGTGGCAATCGCGGCCGCGAACATATTCATTGCGCTGAAGGATACTGCCGTCGGATCCTACGTGATCAGCGCGCCAGAACTCGACACTGGGCTCTTGAGAGCGGGATACGGCTTGAGCCTCGCGATTACCGGGTGTGTTAGTATCGGATGCATCGGCCTGAGCTTTGCTCTTTCGCAGTTCTATGACGACCCGGTCCTAGGTTCAGCCTTGCGAATAGTCGCGTTTGCTCAGTTGGCGCCTGCCGTTGCCTTCCCCGGAACTGTTCGCCTGACGCGCGGCATGCGATTCGATTCGCTACTGGCGATCGGTCTTGGAGCGGCCGTGGCGCAGAGCCTGGCTTCAATCGTCATCGCTGCCCGCGGCTACGGAGCCGTGGCCTTGGCTTGGGGCTATTTCGCAGGGGCTATCGTTACAGCAATGATGACCATTGCCTATGAACCAGAGACGTTACGGCTGCGGCCAACTCTGGCTGGCACGCGGCGCCTGCTCGCCTTTGGGGGCTGGACCTCGGCGATGATCGTGGTCGCCAGCACATCTTCGTCGGCACCGGAACTGATGATTGGCCGGATCTCGGGCCCCGCCGATGTCGCCCTGTTTTCCCGTGCACAGAATTTGGTTTCGTTTATTCGCAATAGTCTTGTGTTCGGCATCGGGCGGCCCCTGCTTCCGAGTTTTGGGCAACTCGAAGCGACGGGCGCCAGTGTTGCCCCGATGTACCGGCGCTTCATTGAGATCATTACCGGACTAGCCTGGCCGGCCTACGCTGTGCTGGCGATATGGGCCGAGCCGCTCGTCACCTCGATCTACGGCAAGGCGTGGAGCGTCACGGGCACAATGATGGTGCCGATCGCGATCGCTCACGCACTTACGTTGACGGTCGCCGCCCACTACGATGTCTTGATCGTGAAGCGGCGTGAGCGAGCTCTGTTCGCCTGCGAGTTCGCGAGCTTCGCCTTTACGGCCGCCGCACTTGCGATCGGTCTGATGTTCAGCACCAGCGCAGCCGTCTGGAGCCTCGTTGCAAGCGGTGCCTTTTCAGCCATCTGCTATTTTGGGGCCGTCATATCCGCAACGGGCGCCGCGCCCAATGGGCTGTTCCAGGCCTGGCGCCGAAGCCTCGGGCTTGCTCTGGTCGTCATTCCCGGTTCGATGGCAATGCGGGTCCTGATGCCAGACCAGCCCGTCGCGATCATGATTGGATTCGTCGCGTCGGGCGCGCTCTCCGCCCTAGTCTGGATGGCCGCGGCTATCATTCTTCGACATGAACTGTCGTTTCACATCAGCGCCGTGCTCGAGAAACTTTCGCCCACATTGCGTCTTTCTCCTTCTCGATTCTCGGTTGCAGCCAAAGAAGCCGATGAACATGTACGTCGGCGTAGAGCTCCGATCATATGAAACAACCAGCGCCGCCGTTCGATGACATGGAGCCACAGGGGCTGGACGCGCGTGAAGGTGAACGGCGAGCGCACAGCCCAGCGCTCGACGGGCTACGCGCAATCAGCATCCTACTCGTACTGGCCACTCACCTGCTTCCGTTGGGCCCCAAAGCTCTTCACCTGAACTCTACGGCTGGGCCCATGGGAATGAGCCTGTTCTTCACTCTTTCAGGCTATCTGATCGTCAGCACGCTACGGTCCACCGCAACCCTGGAATTTGTCGTAAAACGGCTCGCCCGGATCCTCCCGCTTTCATATCTGTACATCCTGTTGGTCTTCTTCATTTTTGGATTGAGCGGAAGAGCACTACTCTTCCATCTTGGGTTCATCGTCAATTACAGGGAAGATCAAATGCTGCCGGTGACGGCGCATCTCTGGTCGCTGTGCGTCGAGGTTCATTTCTATATACTCGTGACACTACTCGTCGTACTTGGAGGCCGACGGACTCTCTTGCTCGTGTGGCCACTCTGTGCTGCGATCACCGTCATACGCATTGCCGGCGGCGTCTACATAGATATACCAACTCACCTTCGCATGGACGAAATTCTCGCAGGCGCCTGCGTTGCCACCTTGCCCGTCAGTCATTTCCGCCATCCCACCATCGCCTGTTTCATTTGGATAGTGGCGGCCGGCGTCTGGGCGCTGACGTCGCACCCGGATAGCGCTTGGCTGCAATACTTTCGCCCGTATGCAGCAGCCCTTTTGCTCTGGGCAACGATCTCCCAGCCATCGAATCGACTGGTCGCGCTGCTTGGCAGCCGAGTGCTTCGCTACCTTGCAGCGACCTCGTATGCCCTTTACATCATTCATCCGCTGACAGCCAATGGATGGTGGAACGCAGGGACCATCTGGGAGCGATATCTCCTCAAGAGGCCGCTAGGGATTGCCTTCACCTTGATCGTAGCTCACCTGTCCACCTTCTATTGGGAGCGCTTCTGGATACAGAGGACACGAGGCTGGGTTCGCTCCATGCGTATGAAGAGCGGCCGCGCGGTTGGACGTGCTCAAAATGTCGTGGGGACTTGACTCGGATCTCGCGGTTGCTCTTGGCCAGCGGCGCCTTAGGCCCGTGCGTTATCTTATTTGTTCTTCTGGATTGTCAGCCCGCGACAGATTGGTCGAGTTCCTGGAATCGTACCCCTTGAGGGGGATCCTCGGAATCTTGACTACATCATTGGGCAGGACAAGGGTCGTTTCGTCCGCCACAAATTCGCGTGTTGTATCACCGTCTCTCCGAACCAGCGTGACGTCGGGCCGTTGAGCTTGACCGGCCAGGCGCTCGCGCGCTTCCGCCGGCGCGCTGATCTCTGCCTCGGCTAGGAGGTCTACCGCCGTCTTGAGGCGTGCCCGAACCTCGGCGAGTTCTTCCTTCGTCTGTTGCAGATCGCGCGTGTTCGACCGGTCCCTCTCGAGGTCGCGTTCTCGGAGCCGTTGTTCGGCAAGTGTGGTATTTTCCTCAGCTCTCACGATCGCCGTTTTCATGTTCATCTGCTCATTCGCGATTTGTGCGGCCGCTCGTTCCAGGTTGAACAGGGTCGGCATGAGGGCGAGGCCCCGAGCCGAGAGTGAGCGCATATCCTTCAGCTGCTGCTGAATGGTGGCGTCCTCTTGCGAAAGGGCGTCGATTTGCCCCCGCAACGAAGCAATCTCGCGCTGATACAGCGACTTGATTTCGTCGAGCGCCACCTTCTCTGAATTCGCGGTTTCGTTTGCCAGAGCGAGCGTAGCCTGCTCACTTTCCATAATGGCCAGAATGACGGAATTATCCTTCTGGTCGTTGAATTCCGACGGCAGGGGAATGTCCTTGCGCGCGGCAAGCTGGGCCGTTAGACGCGCTGCGCGCGCTATAAGTCGGGTCTGCTTCATGGACAGAGTCCGGATCTCGCCCCTTGCGATTGCGACATCGCGATCGAGCCGGAAAAGACCGAGTTCGGCTCGATAGTATCCGCCAGCGATTGAAATTGCCTGCAGGACCGTGAGTCCTGGTCGATACGGGTACTCTCCTGGTCGCTGGACGTCTCCGACAATGGAAAACGGGCGATACTGAACGATCTCGGCCGCGGCGAGCGGTCGCTCCGCGCCTTCAGAACGTCGCGCGAGCCGATTGGAGATTTCCTCCGTCAAATCATTCAGGCGCAGGCCAGTCACGCTGATATTGCCTATCAGAGGCAATGACACAACTCCGTCCGGAGTGACGGCATACTCGCCATTCAGGTCCGGCCATTCCTGCACCTTCACCTTAAGCCGGTCTGAGATGCCGAGCCTGTAATCCTCCGCGTCAACCGCGGCCGTGCTGAGCAGCAGCGCGGTACCGACAGCGAAGGCAACCTCAGTCCATCTTCGTTTCATCATAATGGCTCGCCCTTCCGAGTTATGTGGCCCGGTTCCTGTCGAACGGGAACGAACGATCGCGTCTGGGCCAACGTTTCGGCATCGAGCGAACTCCAGGGAGTCTTGTTGATCACGGCGCCTCTGACCTTGTGCCGCATGGACCCCAACGCCTCCAGCCCTCGCTCCATCTGGCCTTCCGATGTGCGGCCCCATTCCACGACGATCAGCAGATCGTCAAGAATCTGTCCCGCCGAGCGAACTTCCACCGCGGATACAAGGGAAGGCAAGTCGAGGATGATCCATTCGTACGACTGGTCGCGCTCGCCAGTGATAGCGCTGACGAGATTGCCCCACAGCAAATCGGGGCTGGTGAGCGCTCTGCCTGACGGCATGAAATCGAGATTGGAGCCGACCTGTGCCCGGATAACCTCGCTCGCAGCAACTTCTCCTCGAAGCAATTCCTGAAGACCTGCCGCTTCCGAACGGTCTTGAGGTCCGGGGATGTGCGGGCAACATCGGGAGGCGTCGACAAAGAGGACCCGCTGCCCGTCGCGAGAGATCAGCTTCGCGAATTCCGCAGCAACCGTCGTCTTTCCCTCTCCGTCTTGACAGGATGTTACGCCGACAAATCGGGGGGGCCTTTCAGACTGTTCAAGGACCGCCGAGCGCGCGCGCCGGAGCACTATGTTTTGCAACGTCCAGGCTTTTTTGACATCGCTGCCAGTGTTGCTCTTCGTCCTCACCACTTGCGGCACATATCCGAAGCACTCGGCTGACGTGAGCGCGACGAGTTGGCTCGAGCTCCGCAAGCGTCGATTCAGGAAGGTGATGGCCAGTCCTGCGCCCAGTCCCAGCATCCCGCCGGCGCCGGCTCCAAGGATAAGTATCAACGGCTCCCCCAGTCCATCCCTGGAGGGGGGCGGAAACGCTTCGCTGATAATCCGGGCCGTCGGACCCAGCACCTTGATTCGCTCTCGCAGAGCGGCACTTGTGGTGACAACCGCATTCGTGTCGTTCTGAACCTCAACGAATGCGCTGGCGATCTCATTGGTTAGCTGGGCAGCATCTCCGGCTGCGAGCGCTCTGCTACGAATCGAAATGATCTGGCTTGCGCCAACGCGTGCAATCAGCGTGTTCGACCTGAGGTTTCGTATCGCCGAGCGCCTTCTGTCCGCATCCGCCCTCTCCTGTCCGGACGCTTGCATCGAGTTCGACAAGGGCCGGTCAGTGGGATCAAGACCCATCCTGCCCAGCACACGTTCTGAGAAGCCTTTCGGGAGAATGCGCTCGATGACGTCGAGTCCAACTCGGTCGATGACCCGGTCAAGCACGCTGTTTGATCTCAATATTTCGATTGCGCTCTGGATCAGCGAATTTTCGACCAGGATCTGCGTCACCACGGCATCCGGGCCGGACAACTGCAATGTCGTGTTCGAAATGAGTAGTTCGGAAGAAGCGCTGAAGGCTTGGCTCCTGACGAGGCTGTAGCCGAGCCCCACCAATGATCCCACGGCCGCGGCAATGAGCATCGAGCGACGGATCATCCGCTTGCGCTGCCGCACCTTCATCAGGAATGTGCTCAGGCCCATGCCATCGCGCCACGCCTCCGATGGCGTGGATGGGTCATCTGCAGGAAGCGTGACGGACGGGCGCCGTCTATTCGCCATATCAAGCATTGCGACCAGTCCCCGCGTTCCGCGCGCATTACGGGGTCCCGAGACCTTTATTCACTGGCGCTCGAGCCCGAGTCTCGCAAGGAAATTCCGTCCTCGCAACGGATGCGACAGTAGCGATCATGCCGAAAGCTACAACGTAGCTGCAATCACTCCAGAGTAACTAGTCCGTCTGGATCCTCCCCGCGAGGTGAGGTGCTGACCAAAATCGCTCCTGAAGATCTCACACTAGAAATGCGATTGAGTGCCCGGGCGCCCGATCAAGTACACCGGTTCGGACCCAGCGAGAGCTATCCACAAAACCGTTTCGAACTACTCAGCATGCGAGGGCTCGTCCATCCCGCAAGAGGATGGCTTTCGTCAGTCCACGCTGAATACACTCCACATCCAATTCGCGCGTAGCGGTGCTCGAAAGACGTTTGCTTGGTCCCGCACGTCACCTCTCGCGATTTGATCGATGGCCAAGGTTAAGATGGAGAGGGACGATGTCACTTTCTATGCAGGCACATCCGAGCACTGTTCTTCGACGCTCGCTGAAGCCGGTGGTTCCCAATTTCTCACGACCTGCTGTTTGCATCCAGGGTCTGCTGTGTGACGTCGTGACGCTTGACGAAGCGCGGCAGTTGACAATGGCAAGCATCGACGGTTCGCAGCGTTGCAGCATCGTCACGCCGAATGCGGACTTCTTGCGACTCATCCGCGCCGATCCCGAGTTTAGAGATGCGGTGCTTGCCAATGATCTCTCCATCTTCGATGGATTGCCGCTCGTCTGTCTGGCGCGAGCGCTTGGTATACCGGTCCGAAATCGGGTTTGTGGATGCGACCTGTTTGATACCCTGATGCATCAAACGAGTAGAAGTGTCAGCGCCTTCTTCTTCGGCGCGACTGACGAAGTCGGGCGGCGTGTACAGGAACATCTCGGCGATATCCGATCTGGTTTGCAGTGCGCCGGGCTATGCGCGCCGGGCTTTGGCTCCGTTGAGTCGATGAGCACCCCTGCCATCCTCGACTCCATCAACAAGACTGACCCCGACCTCCTGGTGGTATCTGTCGGCGCGCGGAAGGGGCTGTTGTGGCTTAGTCACAATGAGCATCTGCTCTCGGCGCCGATCATTTGCAATCTGGGAGCTACGATCAACTTCGTCGCAGGAACAGTACGGCGCGCACCTTCTCATTTTCGACGCTACGGGCTCGAATGGCTATGGCGTATCAAGGAAGAGCCGAAGCTCTATGTTCGATACGCGCTCGATCTCGCCACCCTGCTCTCCGTGCTCATTCGCGAGATTTTGCCGTGCATGATGGCGCGGGCGCTTCATCAGCCGTCGCCGGCACAGCTATCGGCGGCACGCCTGCAACATTCGCATCGGGGCTCTGAGGACCTTCTGGCATGTTCGGGTGCGTGGACTAAGGACAATCTCGCGCCGTTGCGGGCTGCGCTGACGGCCGCCACGCACAATAAAAGCAACATCACCGTAGATCTCGATGGCGTCACGTTCCTCGACGCCGCCTTCCTCGGCCAGATACTTCTCGCCTACGGTTACCAGCGGCGGGTGCATCGCAGCTTCGTTCTTTGCGCAACCAACCCGAAGGTCAGGAAGGCGCTGCGGCATCATGGCTGCGGCTTTTTGCTTATGAGTAGGCGGGAAGCTTCCGCAGGGCGATCGATCGGACCGCGCCCGTGGTTCGCGGGCCTGCATGCTGCACACCAATTTTGGAGGCGAAGGTTGAACACTGACGGTACCGGTTGGCTTCATTTCCACCGACACTGAGGTCTGTCTTGTTCTCCGGGATACTCGCCACAATCCTGGAACTCGCCGCCGTCGGTCTCGTTCTCGCGACGCTGGCCCTCGTGATGCAGACATGCGGGGCCCTTTTCCTCCGCGATCGCCCCTTCGCCATCTCATCACATCGCCCTTCGATTTCGGTATTGATTCCGGCCCACGACGAAGAGATGGATATCCAGGCGACCGTGTATCGTATCAAGGAGGAGCTCACGCCGAACGACCGGCTTTTGGTCATTGCAGATAACTGTGCCGACAGGACCGCCCTGCTGGCGACGCAAGCGGGTGCGGAGGTTGTTGTAAGAAATGACCGCGATCGGCCCGGTAAGGGCTTTGCTCTTGCCGCCGGTCTTCGCCACATTGCCACAATGCCCCCTGAAATCGTCCTGTTCATAGACGCGGATTGCCAGACCAGCCCGGGCGGGATCGAATTGCTGGCCCGCGCGTGCTACGCCGCAAAGGGACCGGTGCAAGGGCTTGATCTTATGGTCGCAAATCCCCGTGTTCCCGCCTCCCCACGTTCGCGCTTGGCCGAGTTCGCGTGGCGCATCAAGAACGATCTCCGCCCGACAGGTTATGCCCGCCTCGGCCTTCCCTGCCATCTGCTCGGAACGGGAATGGCAATGCCATGGCGGCTCGTCCGGCCGGATCTATTCGCGACGGGCCACCTGGCCGAAGACATGCTCTTTGGTCTCGAACTTGCTCTTGCTGAACGCCCGCCTCGATTTTTCCGCGCGGCGCGCGTGACCAGCTATTTCCCCGACAATCAACGTGGTCAAAGTCAACAAAAGGAACGATGGGTGCAAGGACACCTCGGCCTGATCATCAGCCACTTGCCTCGCCTCATCTATCAGGGATTGCAACGACGCGACATAGGTCTGCTCGCGCTCGCGGCTGACATTGCCATTCCCCCGCTCGGCATGCTTGCGCTGGCCAACATGCTTCTGTTGAGCTCCTGCCTCGCCCATATGGTCCTGGCGGGCAGCATTGTCCCGGTCGCCGTTGCCGCACTCGCCAGCTGCTTATTCCTGTTCTCGCTTGCAACAGCCTGGCATCTCTGCGGGCGCGACCTGATCGGCCTGAATGAAGTCAAGCAACTACCACGGCACATCATCATGGTGATGAGGCCGATCATGAAATTGGCCCGGGGACAAAGAATGCCATGGATCAGGGCAGAGCGGATTGGACGACCTCGACTTCCGCACTAATCTCGTGCCGAACTGACGACCTTCCACCGAGCCGAGTCGGCCCGGCTCAGCCGGAAAAGCATTCGCCCGAAAGACGAAGTCCTCGTCAAACGCTTAAGGAAGCGGCGGGTATCGTAGCGCGCGACGCAAGCATTGAGAAGGACGGCACGCGCCTCGGCATTTCGTCCGTGATCGAGCAGCTGGCGCGCATACTCCAGCATCAGGAAATTTGCATAGCGGTCGGCACTCTCGACCAATACCGGCGGGACCCTGCCATCTCGCATGAGCCAGGGAAGGCGTTGCGCAAAGAGTGGAACGACAGGACGGTTGCTCGATGAACATGCGTCGGCATAAGTTGCCGACAGTCTCGCATTGTAGAAGAATGGCCCTCGGCACGCCAACCGGCACCACATGTCGATATCCTCGCCGGTCGTGATCCCTTCAGCGAAGAGCCCTGCCTGGAGCAATTCGTCCCTGCGAACCATGATCGAGCTCGAACTTGCAGGATAGTTGCTGTTGCGCAGTGCGAATGAAAAATAGTCATCCACCATCTGCGGCCGAACCGCTGCATCAATCAAGGGTTGGTCGGCGCGGCTTTCCAGCCGCAGATTGCTGAATGCGGCAATTGCTGCAGTCGCCTTCAACGGCTGCAACAGCCCATCCAGATGGTCCGGCGACCACAGATCGTCCGCATCCAGGAATGCGATCCATTTCCCCTGCGCGACCGCAATTCCACGATTCCTGGCCGCCGATACTCCGGCATTGTTCTGCCGGATGAGGCGCAGGCCGCAGACGCCAGCCGCTTTCACAAGCTCAGCGCTCCCGTCCGTTGATCCGTCATCGACAACGATCAACTCGAAATCAGTCTGCTCCTGACTTGCCACCGAAGAAAGCGTCTTCAGGATACAATGCGCTTTGTTGTAGAGCGGAACTACGACGGAAACGACAGGGTTCGCCACGTCATCGGATCTCCCTAAGGGCGCGATTTGCAGCAGACGAATGCGCTGGGTCACAGGCGCTGCACGATTGCAAACAACTGACGCCTGCCATTATGCGTCTGAGTTCACCCAGCGCAATTGACCAATTGAGATTGTCCAGCGATGGCGGACTAACCCTCTCGCCTGCACACATCCGCCGAGAATTTGGTTGATCGCTATTTGGGCTGCAAGCAGGTCAAGTCAGCTTGTCAAGTTCAGCGCCAGTTTACAGTTTACGTCGCTCGCGCAACCTCCGCGAAACTCAATGAGTGAAGTTCACGATGAAGATGCATGCGGAGCTAGCTCGACTCGCAAATGGGGGCGGATAGCAGGAACCAATAGTCACCGCCCGTGTTTCCTCGGCGGTTCATTGGCAACCATTGTTGTTGTCGGCAGAAGGATCGACAATGGCGCTAAGAACGTAAGCTTCCCTTCCCGTTCGAAACAATGTTTCATCACCGTGACTTCTACGGTTGCTCTAGCTAATCCATCAGGACTAGCTCGTTCGCATTGCTGTCAAATGCGATGCGGTGTTCGGCCTTTGTAATAACTTGTGTTTCGGCAAATTGGCATTTTTAACATTTGACATGTCCACAGCTATTCCGATCGGGTGTAATGAACGCTTCCGGGAAAAAATGGCAATCGCTGATAATGCACTGTACTCAAAGCACCTTCTTCCGAAGGAGTGACTGACAAAGGTTCTACATCCATTTGAGGCGAGTTATGTCAAATGAGCCGGTAGTACCAACGTTCATCCTGGAGGATGATGGATTATTCCGAGAGGGCCTCCGCCTCATCCTATCCAAAACCTGTTTCCGTCCGCAGAGTTGCGGAATTGAACTCGAGGATCTCGGCACACTGCCCTGCGATGGACCGTTTTTGATAATCGTCCGCGTTGGGCCGAACCGGGACCTCATCTGCAGAAGAATCAGAACTAATTGCCCGCTCTCGTTTATTACAGCAGTGGCTGATGAGACATGCTCGCAGTTTCTGAAAAGGGCGTTGGATGAGGGCGCAAACGCAGCGCTCTTCAGTTCAATCACGTCAAGAGCTCTCGTGAGTTCGCTGCACGCGGTCACGAACGAGCAGCTCAGAGTGATAGACGCGCGGCTCTGGTCAAACGGGACTGAACTGCATCAGGGGTCGACACCTACAAATGTCACACAGGGCGATCCAATAGACTCACACCTCTTAAAGCAGCTGTCGGCGCGCGAAGTGGCTATTCTTGATCGGATTGTCAGAGGCGACTCCAACAAGCATGTAGCGCTACATTTCAAAATCGCCGAGCCCACCGTCAAAGCGCACGTCAAGGCAATTTTTCGCAAGATCAGTGTGACGAACCGCACTCAAGCCGCGATCTGGGCAATGAATCATCGGCTGAACGTGTCATCGGGCACAGAAGGAATCGCTGAAGATTTGCATGGTGCGCAGGAATTGAACGGATCGATCGGGAGCAACGGTGCGTCCGCCGTGTGATTCGATCCAAAAGATTTCGGCTGGGTCTGCGACCAACGCCAGTCGGACTTCGAGGGTATCGTCATTGATGCCCCGGATCGGTCGGAGCTCAGCCGGCGTGCCTACGCCGCGAGACGCGGCACTCGGCGACACAACTCGGCAACGTTAGCCGTGACTTTCTCGAGATCGTAAGGTTTGTCCCATCGCCGCACATGCTGGAAGCGGTCGGGGATGTTCTCGACACCATAGCCAGTCGTGAAAATGAAGGGCTTTCCGTCGCGCATAAGTTCGTCCGCGACCGGAAAGGCAGAGCATCCGCGCAGGTTGATATCGAGCACGGCGACATCGAAAACATCGTGCTCGATAGACGACATCGCGTCGACGAGTTCAGTGACCGGCCCGATCACATGAGCGCCGAGCTCCCGCAGAGCGTTCGCCAAGTCGTCTCCGATAAGGTACTCGTCCTCGACGATTAGAACTCGGCAGTCCTTCAAGGAAGGCTCGCTGTGGTGGACCATCTGTTCCACCTTTCGTGTCGTTCTGGCTCCTCGTGAGACAAACGCCGATCAACGAAAGCGTTCCCGAACTCGGTTCCATGTTCCCGGCTAACTTCCTGCGGAAGCGGTATAATTCTGCATCACCGGCTGAGGCCGCCCGTAGGCGTCGGTGACTGAGCGACAAATTGCGCTCTCGCCTGCAGAACGAGGGAGCGCGGCCATGCCGGTTGATATCTATCGCGTTCGCGACTTGACGCCTGAGATCATAGGGCAGAACGAACGCGTGCGCGCTGTCGTCGCCAAATCCTTGGAGAATCCGTCCCGGATACGTTTCTAGGTCGCGCTTCCCACGATCCACGCCCGGAAGAGGACGATCAGAACTGGCCTAAAGAGGCAGCCTAGAGAGATCCGATCTCGCTCTTGCCTATTGCGGGGAGACCAAGATGGATCGGTCCCGACAACTCCAACATCTCGAACAGGCCGAGCATCACCTGTTGCGCGGCGAGCAGAACGTTTCCGATCAAGAACAGCTCATCGAAGTCCTTGAACGCCATGGGCATGACACAGCTTTGGCCCGCGCACTGCTGGAAACATTCCTCTGCACGCAAACGCAGTTCGTTGCGCACCGCGATCAATTGCCGCGCACAACGGCGTGATGAGACATCAGCTCAAGATGATCAATCCGCCGGGCAGCGAAGTGACGTGGGCGTCGGTGAGCTGTTGAACCTGGCTGACGAAGCTGTCGAGCTTGGCGATCTCGAAGTCGCCGTTAACGGCTCGCTGGCGCAAAGCTGCACTGACGATGACGATCTTGCCCGGACGGTATCGATTGACCTCGTCGACCACGCTGGCGAGCGGACGATCGCGGAATATCAGAAGTCCTGACTGCCAAGCCGTGACTTGTGCGGGGTCGACGGAGACGCGGGTCCCAAGTCCAGCCGAAGAATAGGAGATCTGCTCGCCTTGGCTGACCTGTGCCGATTGGCCGGTATGCTGGACATCGATCGTCCCGCCCAGACAGGTCACGGCGACCTCGCCATCCAGGCACCTGGCATCGAAGTGCGCTTCGCGTGCCATGACCTGCCCGCCGGCCGCAAGCACGATCAGCGGGCCCTGCGGCGAACGGCGCGCGTTGACGACGACTTCGCCCGACACGAGCTCGATAGTCGGCTGATTCTGGCGCGACTTCAGCGCGATGCTGGTCTGGGTATTGAGGTCGAGCGAGACTTCGGGCATGACTTCGATTGTGCGCTGCTCACCCTTTGCGGTTCGATAGTCGGCGGCGAGTTCTTGCCATGACGGCCAAAGGCCGAGGGGCGGCTGCACGATTGCAAAGCCTGCGGCAGCGGCTGCCGCGAGGCCGCCTCCGAGCATTGCACGACGGCTGATCCGGCTGCGGCGAACTGCCAAGTCGGCAACATGAGAGACGTTGCCTGGCGCGGTGAGCCGACCGGCAACGATCCCGGCTCGCTGATTGATCAGGGCGGCGCGCCTGAATGCGGCCTCATGGGCCGGGCTCTGGCTGCGCCATCGCTTGAACGCGTTAAATTCGTCGCGGGTCGGTTCACCGGTCCTGAGGTGGACGATCCATGCGATCGCCTCGTCGAGAAGAGGATCTGACTCGGGCGGTTCAGGTGAAAGAGTCACAGCGGTCGCTCGTTTGCCGCGCAAGCCGCCGCCGTGTGCCTTGCGGGCGAAGGTGCTTTGCTGCGGATAAATGATTTCTCGGCGCACCGGGCGGTTGCAACGGGTGCCGAACAATATCTCAAGCCTTTAGCGGCCTGCGTCATGATTCTCCTTGATGGCCCCCGCGGGCACCACTGTCTCCTCGCCGCACCCTCCGGTCGCATGGAAGGCTGCGGTTCCCGTTCAATAGACAACTGACAGAGCATAATAACGCAACAAAAAATGCCGAAAGGCGATTGGTTCCTGGAAAATTACTGGTCGGAGGGAGGTTAAGCCTGGTCGGCCTCAAGACGCGCGATCACATCAGGCCGTGCTCAGCCCCGCGTGCGCGGACGGCCCAGGCGGCTAACCAGCGGGCGCCCGATGCTTTTGGCACAATGCTCCAACGCTTGCCGATAATCGCTGGTGAGGGTGCGAACGCTGATCCCGAGATGATCGGCCGTCTCCTGGGCGCTTTTGCCTTCCAGCGAAATCATGCGCACGACGAGGCGACAGCGCTCAGGCAGCTCCATGAGCGCCCGCTCGAACGCCTCGAAATCGGACCTCTCTTCGGCGATTTGCGCCGGACTTGGCGCTTCGTCGGGAACACTGAGCTCCGCATCGATCTCCGACGGCGGGACCCGGTAGCTTCCCGCCTTGTGGCGGTTTTTGGCGATGTTAATGGCAGCTCGGAAAATATAATCAGCGGGCTGCTGCACCTCGGTCGCGTCAGGAACGCGCCCCAGCCGCAGGAAGGCCTCGTGCAGCGCCTCATAGGCGAACTCGGAAGACCCCAAACGTCGCGAAAGGTGCCTGATGAGGGAGTCGTAATTTTCGACGAGTTGCCGCCGCAGTTTTACCGGATTGGACTCCGCCACCTTTGCGGCCCCTTACACACCACCTCGATCCATGCACAAGCGAGGCCAACTAGCTGTTAAAGGTCACGAATTGCAGATTTATGACCGCGGAAAGACTGATGTCGGCGAGGGCCGAGTTGTCGCAATTGAGACTCGCTCTTGCCCCGTTCAGGGGTCGAACCCCAGCGCTACCTCGACCTTAAGGGAAGCCGGCAGAGCTGGGGGGAATCGGCGGCAGGGGCTGGGCGCGGCGAATAGTATCGATCGCCGCATGATCGAGGATTGGCTGCCCGGAACTGGTCCTGACCCAGACGCTGATCACTTTGCCTTCCCGGTCCATCAAGAATTCGGTCCGGACGGTGCCTTGCATATGCTGGCGCTCGGCAGCTCGCGGGTAGCGCTGGAAGCGCGTGATATGTCGCAGCAGCTCGGTCCTGAACGTGACCTTGGCAGAACTCGGCACCGGATCAGACGTGGCTTTGAAGCCCGCACTTGGCATGGGCGGCTCAGACGCCGCCGCCTCCTCGGCCGGGAGCGCGGCAAGCGCCTGGTTGGAGATGGCGGCAGGCGTTTCAGTCGGTCCGTTAGCCTTGCTCGGCGGCGCAACCGCTTCCGACTGCGGTGCCTGATTGACCGGGATCGATAGCGGGTCTGGCCGCGGCAGGAGATGAACCTCAACCAGCCTGGCCTGCTCGGGCGTGCCGCCCGCTGCGTTGAGGTCAAGCCTCAGCCAATAGACTCCACCCACGAAAAGAATGCCGACGATCGCCGGAAGCAGCATCAATCGCAGCATCGTGGCGGTCGGCGAGGCGCCGGGCGTATCGTCTGTGATGAGTGATCTCACTTCGATGTGCTCACTGCGACTACGGCGCGGATTGGCTGCGGCGCATCGGCCGGTGTCGGCCTGCTGATAGTCAGGCCCTGCAGCGTGGTTGTGATGGCGCTATCTCGCGCATCGTCGCCAGTCGAATGCAGCAAGGCTGCCTTGCGGACGGTACGCGAGGGATCAATCCACAGATCCAGAACCGCGCGATAGTTCCCTGTGGCGCTGCGGGGATTCTTCAAGAGCGCGTACTGGATTTCGTTACGGACAGTCTCGCTATAATCGGCAAATCGTTCCAGATCGTTCGGCCTGGCAGTTGCGCGCACGCGCAACTCGCCAAGGGACAGATCCGCATCGCTCAACGCATCGACCGGAGGCAGCTCCTGCTTTTCGAGCGGCGCGGGTGCCACCAGCGTGATGGCCTCCCGGCTGGCGTGACGCACCACAAGATCGGTATTGCCAAGAAGGCGCTTCAAGGCGTCGTCCGGCGTCATGCGGCCCTGGACAGCAACCGATTGGCGTCCGGCGGCCGAACGGCTGTCGTAGAGCACCTGAACACCTACGCGGCGGCCGTAAGCATGCAGGGCGCTGACGAGCGACTGCGCGGGAATATCGAAGGCGATCGGCTGGGATCTGGGCGAGGACTCGGGTTCGGCCGCGCTCGCCATGCAGATGAACGCAACCGCTGTCGCCCCCAGCATCGCTGCTACCACTGGCCTGAGGGCGGTCGCGCGGCTCGGCCGGGTTGCGATGGGTCTGCGCATGACCAGTCGGGAGTCTGGCGCTAGCATTCGGTCAGTTCGCTCATGGCGTATCGTGAAGTTTCTGCCGCACCCCCACCCGGACCGCAGGGGAGGCTATCGGTGGTCCGATCCTTTCATATAGCGATTTTATGACGGATTTCCGTCCCACGATTTGGGACCTCGTCGGATGGTTCAATCGGTTCGGTCCTAATGGTGTCCGAGCGGAGGTGTGTAGACTGAGGGCGCGGGGCGATAGGGAAATGCGGAGTGACCAAAATTCTTGCCGTATTGCTGCTGCACGCCCGGGACGTTGACGACGCCGATCCTGGTATCCGGCGAGCGCGCATCGAGTGGCGGGGTATTGGTGATCGGATTGACTTCGTCGACCTTCCGCTTGAACTCGCGGTTCAACTTCTCGAACGCTTTGCCATCGTCTTTCTTGGCATTCGTCGCCGCACTGCCTCCTGCGCCCTGATTGGCATCTGCTGGTCCCAGCGGCCGCGACGGGGGCTTGACTATGACCTCAGGCAAGAGGGTCGGCACCCCTTCCTGGGCGTGTGCCAAGGTCCCGCTGATCAGGATCAAAAACAACGCGGCTGGGATGACCGGCGTGGAATGTCTTGAAGCAATCATCGTCCTGCCTTGACCTGCATGACGAGCGTGCTGAGCTGCGTGTTGAGCGCTGCGAGATTGACGCGGCCGATGCCGGAGGAGCCGATACACCGTCTCCGGCACCCCACTGCGCCCGAGCCCCCCCCCTCCCGGCTCACCGAAGGTCGCAACAGGTACGTTGCCCGTCACCCTGAACCCGCGCGCGAAGAGCTTGCTGCGCACCGCAACACAATAATCAACCGAGCGGTACGAGAACCGCGTCTCGCCGTGGCCGGCGCGATATTTCATCACGGCGGTGCAGAGATCCCCGCCTGCCAGTCGCCACGCTCGTGCCAGATAGGTGACGCCATAACGGATATTGTTTTCGGGCACGGCGAGATCGCTATTCGTTCCGGCAAAGCCGAGCATGCGAGCGGTCGACGGCAAAATCTGCATGAGGCCGATCTCGCCGACACCGCCGATCGCGGCCGGATTGTAGCCACTCTCCACCGCCATCACCGCCTCGGCGATCTCAGGGGCGAGCCCCTCGCGCTTGGCCTCCTTCTCGATGAGTGTCCGATAGGTCGCATGGCTGTCGAGGATGCGCAGCAAAGGCGAACCGGCTTTCGCGGCCTGGTCGTTTTTCTCGTATCCAACGCTCGACCTACCATCCGGCGGCATGTCGCTCGTTTGCTCGGGAGACGCCGCTGCAGCAAGGTGCGTCTCGGATGAAGCCGAGGACGCCGGCTGTTCGGCCAATGCAGGGGGCAAGAGGATCACGTGCCCAAGTGCGATCGCAGCGAGGGCAATTTGCGGCCGCATCATCTCACTTGTCTCCTGCCGGCCGTTCGTTGGGCCGAAGCGAGAGTCGCAGCCTCAAGGGCTGGAGCATGTCCTCCGGCGGCGCGCCGACATTGTCCCGGGTCAGCAGCGCGCGAAGGTGAACCGCGATCTCCTTGTCCTCGAGCCCATCGAACTCGAGACGCTCAATCCGGCCGTCAGGCAGGATCCATATCCGAGCCACGAACTTCATCGGCGATGCGCTCGATCCGGGCTCGTACTTTCTCATGTAGTCCTGAAAAGCGCGCGCGTCGGCATCGTTGCCCGCCAGACGCTGCTGCAAACGGCCTTGCAGCCCCCCGGCAAAACTCTGCCACGATGAGGGGGCCGAAGCGGCCGACCGGTAATCCGCCTCTTGTGCCACCGCGCCGAACACGGCGGACGCGGTCATCAATCCGCTCGCCGCTCCGAGCGAACGCAAGATATGCCTAAGGAAAGTATGTTGGCCCATCTTACTGTCCACCACGCCGACGTTTTTCGTCTTCGTCCCGCCTGTTAAGATCGGTCGGGCCCAGTGCGTTGTTGTCAGTTCTGGGGAGATTTGCATCATCGGCCTGCGATCCGCCCCCGTAGCCGACAATCTCGACAATCATGATAGAGGCTTGGCCGCTGTTACCGGGCTGACTTGGCAGGCCCGACTGCTGCGTGGCTGCGGTGGCGTTGGAAGCCGTTGCAAGCGCCGCCACCGGCGGCCCCTGCACCGTCGGGACACCCGTCACTGTTCCCTGCCCCGTGATGTTGGCGGAGTTGACGATCTGCAGCGCCGCGAGACTGACGTTGCCGGAGTGGCGGATACCCGCCTCACCGGCATCGATCGTGCCGATAGGCGCGTACAGATCGATATCGCCCGGCGGCACCTGCGGAATCGGATTAAGCGTCGCAATGCCGGCACCGGCCGACGGCACGGTCGGCGACAGCGAGACGTTGCCGTAATTGTCGTAGGCGCGCTTGGGCGGCGTGAAGATCGTCGTCGTCTTCGAGCCGCGGCCGGCGTTGATGTCACCTTCCGCCGACCACACCAGGATGTTGCCGCCGAACGTCGTCATGATGCGGCTCTGGCCGAGCAGCACGCTGCCGAGCGAGTAGACGTCGATGTCGCCCAGTCCCTGCGTGATCAGACCCGCGCCGGCGCCCGGTGTCACGCCCTCGACGCCAATGGTCGTCTGCCCTCCCGGATTGAGGATCTGGATGTCACCGCCGAACTGAGTATTGATGCCGGCGTCGGTGGTTACCGGGACGGTGACCCCATTGATTGTATTGGAGCCCGTGACGCTGCTGAACATGGTGATCTTGCCCGAATACGTCACCGGATTGCCTTGCGCATCCCGATCCGGGAACAGCGTGGCGATTGCCTGCCGGCCGCGCAAATAGCTACCGTAACGACTGCTGCTCTTGTTGTTGTACTCGCGGCCGCCCTCCTTCAACTCCGTGTAGTAGACTTGCCGAACGAACACGCCCTGCTGCTCCGTCGGCAACGTCAGGAAGAAGGCGTACGCATCAGCCTTCGAGCCGGTGAAGACATAGGACTGGCCCTTGAATGAATAGTTCCGGCTCGGCGAGAACCGCTGACGCAACCAATCGTACAATTCGTCGGCGTAGGCCTTTGCGACCTTGCCGCTGCCGGCGAGTGGCGTGCCGTCACCCGGAAGCTGGTTGGCAACGTCGAAATACAGCTTGGCGAAACCAGTGTAGTCAGGACCGTTGGCGCCGACAGCAGCCATCGTGACAATGCCCGCACCGCCAGCGCTGTTGGCCGGATTGACAATATCACCCGCGCTGACCAGTGAACCGTAATAGCCCTGGTACAGGTTGCGGCCGGCCTGCACCTGAAGCAGGCCGGGACCGAGAATAGTGACCGATTGGTCGAAGATATCGCGACCGGCCGTTATCGAAGAGATGTCGTTCGGCCCGGTGTTGAGGAACACGCTCGGCGTCGGGCCGGTGCCCGCGATATCGCGTCCGGCGATCACCTCGAACGGCTTGGCGGCGATATACCAGTTGCTGTGGGTCGGAACGAAACCCGAGAAGAAACTCTTAGTCTTTGTCTGTGTCTGTCCCAGGGTAAGATCGGTGATGTCGATGCCAGCATAGACCAAGGCTGGCTGGCTATCGCCTGCATGCAGGTTGGAGATGGGCAGGTCCTCGCCGAAAGCAATTGGATTGAGTGAATTATCCCGGAAGGCGGCGTTCGCCCAGGCGTTGCTGTCACCAGCGCCGCCGGTGCCCGTGCTGAAGACGGGATTGAGCGGCGTCGCCAGCGTGCTCATGTCCGCGCCGGACATCGCCACCACCTGGCCCGTCCCGTAGATCGAGCCGGCCGCCAGCAGTTCAAGCTGGCCGAGCGGTGACGGCACCAGTTCGATCGCCGGAAGGCTTCCGCCGAATCCAGGTTCGGCAAAACGAATATCGCCGTTGGCGGCCGCTACGATCAGCGTCCCCGGGAAAAGACCGGCGCCGTTGGAGACGATCCCGTTCAACACAGCCGCATCACCGCCCGCAGCGTAAAGGTTGATCGCCGTCGTTGGCGTCCACAACGTGAAGTTCGACTGTCCGCCGCTCTTGAGCGTCGTGCTGCCGTCCGCATTCCGCACCGTATAGGCAATGCCGTTCAGATCGACCGCTGCCGCCATGCCCGCATCGCGTGCGCCGCCAAGCACCAGGTCGCCACGCGTGACGATGCTGACGCTGCCGTCACCTGGGATGAAGAGCGGACCTGGTGTCTTGAGCGAGCGCTTGTAGACGTTCGGATCCGTGGCGCGCGGATCATACGAAACGAGATAGGATCCCCAGTTGTTCTGGGCCAGCGCGCCGACCGATCCGGCACTCACGGTGATGTCGCCACGCAGGTCGCTGATCGAGCCAAAAAAAGTCCGACACCGGGCCGAAAGGTGTGGTCGCTGCCAGAGGATTCAGTCCGCCGCTGATCTTCACAACAAGATCGCCACCGCCGGTTTCCACCAGCGTGCCATTTGGCAGAACGCGTCCAGTCGAGGCGACCGCCAAATCGAGGCCGGTCGATCCGTTGCCTGTCACGCCTGCATTGCCGCCCGCGATCACGGTCAGGTTGCCGCCGCCGAGCGTACCGATGCCCTGGAAGCCGATGAGTTGTTGGGTGTTGCTCCAGGAATAAGTCTTCGCGAACGAACCGAAGTTAATCCACCACGCGGCCGGATCGGCAGAGGAGCCGCCCCCTTGCTGGCGGAACCAGTTAGCTGTGAGATCGGAGTCGACGTAGCGGGTGTTGTTGTCGGCAATCTGAATATTTCCGGTGATGTCCTGTTGCGCGGTGAGCAGGAGATCGCCGCCATGTTCCGGGTACCAGGCGTGCGAGTTGCCGCCACCGGTGATGCCGACCAGATCATACGGATTGCTGCCGTTAGCCACCGGGATCGCTGCCGATTGCGTGCCCGCGGTATAGACTCCGTACGGCGTGGCCTCGCTGAAGCTCCCGCCTGCCAGCAGGTCGAGACTGCCGGTGCCGGTGCGGAGTACGCTGAAGAATGTGCCGTTCAGCGATGAATTATAGGTCGGATCGTTCAGCGTCAGGTTGCCGCGCCCGTTGAGCGCTTGCGTCGTTTGCAGCGCCCGCTGATCAGCGGCCGCAAGATCTGCGCCGCTCACGAGCCGGATGGACGCCGACAATGAACCCCGCGCAAGCATTGCCGCTACCGCCGACGTCGCCGCTGCGGCGGGAACGCCTGGGCTCGTCACCGTTCCGAGACTCGGCCAGGTGATTCCATTCTCGAACGCCGGCCACCACGAACCATCCAATGTTGTGCCCGCCGGGATCGTGCTTCCCGGGGCATAGTTGTTACCAGCAAGGTCATAGAATGCACCCCAGTTTTGATCCCAGGCCTGGTAGAAGGCATCGTTCGGAATCGTCCAGTCCGCCGTGAGGGTGACGTTCCCCGTCGAATAGCGGCCATCGTTGGGGAGCCCCCAAGCGCTGCCACTGAAGGTGCGAAAGAGCGGGCTGGTCGTGATATCGACCAGATTATAGGTCGGCGGTATGCCCGGCGACGACTTGAAGCCGTCGGAAATGCTTCCCTTGACGGTCACGTTGCCGCCGGCGCGGATCACGAGAGCCATTGGCTCGCCGGCACCGTAGGTCACTGAGTTCGGATCTCGATCCGCGCCCGCGCCGTAGCGATACTTGGCGAGGTCGATGTCGCCCAAGGTGGACAAGTCGCCGCTCGACGTGATTTGGACGCCGGGGCGCAGGTGGTACGCGCTGCCGTAGGCCGACAGGCCAGCAACGCGCGTCGCCAATCCGCCATTGCCGAGCGCGGCGTTGATGAAGGCCGTGCTCGCAGCATCATAGCCGTCGAGCGTCGTCTGGGTAATGGTGCTGCCGCCCGGCAGGTCATAGGTCCAGAAGGCGTTGAGTGCGATGCTGTAGGCGCCGTTGATGTTGAGCGGACCTCCGGCGTCGATGGCGACGTCGCCTGAGGTCTCGCCGGTGCGCTGCGCGTTCAGCACGACGTCGCCGTATGCGACGCCGTTCGGCGTGGTGAGATTCATGGTCGCGCCGGGCGACAGCGTGAGCACGCCACCCGCGGCGGTCAGTTCGATATGGCCCCGGTTCTTGGCCTCGACCGGCAGTCCGTAGCTGTCGACCTGAAGCACCGTGCCATGAACATCGAGCGTGCCGGTCGAGGCGAGCGTCAGCCCGTTGCCGGCAGAGAGCCGGATGGTGCCGGGCGCTGCGCCGGACGCATCGATGGTGCCGTTGACGGTCAGGCTGCCGTTGTCGGCGGCGATTGTGACGTTGTGAGCCTTGACTCCGTTGCCGATGACAAGATCGCCATTCCGGATGTCGAAGGCACGCGCTTCGAAGAAGCCGCCCTGGGTCAGCAGCGCGTTGAGCGTCGCGAAATCGGCACTGGAGAGCGCACCGGTGACGACGCTGAAGTCGCCGCTCGCGTAACCACCCGTCGCCGCGCCGTTGAGCGCGCCGCCGAGCGTGACTAGTCCGTTGCCGGCGTTGATGCTGATCGATCCGGCGTTGGCCTTTGTGGCGAAGACGTCGATCGTCGAGCCGGCCGCCTGCGTCAGGCTGCCCTGCAAGCTGTTGAAGATCGCCGTACCGCCGAAGCCGTAGACGGTCGCCTTCTGGATCATGGACGGCTGGCCCGACAGATCGATGCGGCTGCCGTCGTTCAGACGGATGTCGTTGGTGGCGTTGACCACGAACTTGCCGCTCGGCAGCAGGATGGCGGTGCCGATGGCAACGCTGTCGCCGGAAAGATCGATCTCGGCACCCGACACCGTGGTCTTCGCTGCGCTCGGCACGACGCCTGCGAGCGCGACGACATTGAGCGTACCGCCTGCGGCATAGGCTATGATCGACTTCTGCGCGCCGGTCAAAAGCGGCGTTGACAGCGTCAGATTGCCGCCCATCCCGCTCTGGCCGAACACCGCGGCAGGATCGGAGCTCGGTGACTGATAGACAAACAGTTTGCTGTTGCCGGCCGACACGATCTTCGAGCTGCCAATCATGTTGACGTTGTTGAAGCCATAAATCACGCGGTTCGCCGTCGACGTGTCGAGCGAGGCGAAACGGCCGAAGTCAATCTCGTCCGCTACGAGATTTAATGTACCGGCGCCAGTGCCCGGGCCGCCTGCGGCGATGGCCGGCGGCGTGGCGCCGCTGACGCCGTTCCACGTGATCTTGTTGGCAGCGATGGTGGCCTGATCGCCGGCCGCGCCGTAGCCGTAGATCGCCGAGGTGTTCAGCACCAGATCGACACCGCTACCGGTGGCATCGAGACCGGCGCTGCCGAACAGGTTGATGGAGTTCGCGGCGCCGAGCGTGATGGTCTTCAGCGCTGGCGCGCCGTGCAGCGGGTCGCCGTTGAGAAGCGTGTTGAGCAGCGTCTGGTTGAACAGCAAGCCGGCGGGTGCGCCGGCCGCCGCGATGGTGGCGGCATCGCCGATATTGATGGTGCCGACCGCTAGTGCGATGTTGCTCGACCCAAAATGGGCTGTTGGATCAATCGTAGAGGCGCCGTTGGTGACGAACGCCAGCGTCCCTTCGGAATAGAGCGACGAGCCGGCGCCGATATCAATGGTGCCGCTGCCAATATTCGACGGCAGGAAGTTGACGTCACCGTTGGACAGCGCCAGCACGGTGTAGCTGCTAGCCGCATAGCTCATCCCGGTGGATGCGGAATCGAACGGGACTGTGCCCCGCCCGACGGTGTTCAGCGTCACGTTGTTGCCGACGGTGATGTTGTTGCCGATGAAGAACATCTCGCCGGCCGAAAGGGACACGCCATCGCGGATGAAGAGATTATATCCGCTGGGCCTGTAGGCCTGATTGAAGACCAGCGTGCCATTCAAGATGCCAACGGTTCCGTTGACCAGCAGACGCGACGCCTTGAGTGCGTCGATGTCGGCGGCACGGACCGAGACATCGGTGAATCCAGCCGTCGGCACGTCGGAATAAATCTCGCCGACATTCATCAGCGCAACCTGACCGGCGTTACCACCCTGCGCGCCCTGAAACAGGGCCGTTCCGTTGAACGATAGTGCGGAGCCAATTGTAGTCGGGTCCGGGGTCTCGAACTGTATTTCCAGAGCCTTGCCGTCGCTCGGCAGCAGCGGGCGCACGCCGCCGAACTGCGTCACCTTCGCAACCAGGAAGTCGCTGTAGCTCTGCTCATTGAACTGCGAATACTTGCGAACAGACGTACCCGCAGTAATCAGCGCCGTCACCGGGAGGCTGCCCTTGATCGCGGTGTTGGCGATGCCGGTATAGACGGAGGCGGCATAGGTACCGTTGCCGATTGTGGTCGGGTTGCCGATCGGCATCGTCGTGCTGCCCCCAACCTCCACGCGGTATCCGCCGGGCAGCAACGCATAGTTGGATGGCAGCAGTGTATATGTCCCCGCCGGTAGCCCCGGGACGCCGGCAGGTATGGTGATCTGCTGGCCAATCACAGGATCGCCGGCGCCGTTCTCAGGCGCGACTGGCGCATAACCCGACGCATAGCCGGGTACGATAGCGTAAACCTTGTCGTTGGTCTTGCTGAGAGGGGTCGCGGGATTGGCATTGACGAGTGGCGTGTTGATCACGTTCACAGATCCGCCGCGTCCGGAGACGAAGCCCGCGCCGGCGAGCGTGCCGCCGCCCGACATGTCCAGGACCGCGCCGCTCGCAACGTTGATCGACTGCCCGTCCAGGAGGATGCCCGTTTGCGGCCCATTGCCGGTGAAATTGGTCAGGTCGATCGCCCGGATGCTGGTGCCGTTATAGCTGTAGGTGACGCCGTCGATCGTACCGCCATAGGGGATGGTCAGGCCCGCCATAGAGACGGAGGTCAGGCTGCCGGCCAGCAGATCGACATGCGGCGTGAACACGGGCCAGCCTTGGCCGAAGGTCAGGACGCCGAGTGGCGCACGGACGATGCCGCCCTGCTCGATCACCGGCGCCTGGAATGCGAGCTGGCCGAAGACCGAGAACGGTGCGTCCGGAATAGTGTCGGTGGTGCGTCCGATGGTCAGCGTCGTGGTCGGGTCGGAATTGCCACTGCCCGCGGTCACGACGGCGCTGGTGTTGGTTGCTGGATAGATCTGCGCGGCGAGAAGATTCAGATTCCCGCTGGTCGCAAACTGGGTCTTCTCAACTCCGGTCATCGACAGGAAGCGGATGTCGCCCTGGCTGAACAGCGTCGTCAGGAACCCTGGCGCATACATGTTGTTCGGCGCCCGCGCCGAGAATTCGACGAGACCCTGGATATCGATCTGATTTGCGTGAGCCTCGAAGGTGGCCGATGTCGGCAACGCCGCGCCGCCGGGATTGCGGATGCTCCCGCTGACAGTCCCGTCCGGAACATTGGCTGTCGGTTCGGTGAACAGGATGTATGGGGCCGACACTCTCACGTTGCCGGTCGTGGCCGGCATCGAGCTATCGATCGGTCCAACGACGGGAGCTCCCGACGTGAAGGCCGCCGCGGTCAGCGTCAGGCTGCGTCCCATCGCCAGCGACACATTGCCGGAGAACTGCATGTAGTCGCCGGAATTCAGGGTGAGGCTGTCGAACCCGCCGGCCTTGACCATGTCGGCGCTGACCGTGGTCTGCCCGAACATGAGCGATGCGGCGTTGGTGCCCGGCGCGCTATCTGCCGGCAGCGGCGAATCCGGGCGTCCCTGCACCACCGTCATCACACTCGGCACGATTGGACCAGTCGGCGGCACGCTATTGGGGAAGGACAGCGTGTCGAAGAACGGCGTGGTGAGCGCGATCGACAAGCTGCCGCCCGAAGCGCCGACACCGCCGGCTACCGCGTGCAGATTGCCGTCTAGGTAAAGCCCGCTCTGCGAGGACAGCGTGACAGAGCCGCCATTGGTGGCGATCGTCTGCGGTTGACTGCCGGCGTTTGCGTGTCCCGCCGCGAAATCGATCGCGACCTGCGTGCCATCGGCATTGAGTTCGGCGCCCGGACGAATGATCACGAAGGCGCCGCCGCCGTTGATGGTGATGTTGCCGCCGTCGGTCGCCTGCCCGAAAGCATGCCCGGCCGCGTCGGACGCCCGGTAGGCCAGACCCGAGACATCGAGCTTGGCAGCGGCATCGACCCAGATCGAGACGCCGCGACCATTGCCCTGTGCGTCGAAGTTACGAGCAGCGTCAGTTGAAGATCCATCGGCATCATTGACCAGCTTGATGCTACCGCCGTGCGCGGTGAGGTTGCCGAACACGCTGATCTGACCGAAGGCATCGAGGGTGATGCTCTGGCCCGGATCAACACTGATCGAGGCGCCATCGCCAACGACAATGGCGCCGCCGCTTGCGATCGGACCAGTCCCGGACCTGATAAACGAGTGTAGCGCAACGCTGACCCCGCCCCGCTGGGTGAGCGTAGCCTTGAGCGGATCTTCAGTGAACAGCGGCGGCGTCCACAGCGCCATCGCCGACGATGGAGCGCTGCCGGCCGGCATCGCATAGCTATCCGCCGTGAAGCGGTAGACCGGCATCGCGGCCGCAACCACAGTGTTGTTGGCAACCACAACTCCCAGCCCGCCATTGATGTCATAGTTCGAGAATCCGGCCGTGAAGAACGAGTACTGGAGCGCGGGTGCAGGTTCGATGGCCACGGTTTGCGGTATCACCGCGCCGGCCGGAATAATGCTGCCGACCGGGTAGGTCATCGGCGTGGGCTGAATTGTTCCGGCTGCGTAGGTGACCTGGTAGGGATTAACCGGAAGACCGTTTGGAAAGACGTTTGAGGGAACGATGGTCCCGGCGGGGATTTTTCCACCTCCCGCCCAGCTGGTGATGATCGAACCGGCAGGCACAATGGACGACCCACAGGGCCATCCGCCATAGCAGCCGCTGTCGGTCCAAACCAACAGTCCGGTCGGAACCTGCCAATCAGCGCCGGTCGGTCCGCTGGGCAATGTGTTGCTCAGTGTTACGTCAGCGAGTAGCGGCGTATCGAAAACCATTGTGGTAAAGGTCAGCGTCAACGGAGCCGGCAGCGGCTGTCCCGCCGGAATGGTCATGGCCTGCTTCAACTTCACTGCAGCTGGCGCCGGCGTACCGGCAGGCAACACACCGCCAGCGAGCTCAGCATTGTCGCCGATCAGGATGTTGCCGGGCGTGGAGATCGTCAGCGTGCCGCCACCGGTGACGCCCCAGGCGCGAATAGCGCCGTCGAGCACGAGCGTTCCAACACCCGGCGTTCCGGCGTTCTGCTGCGTGTGACCGGCATTGATGGTGACGTTGCCGCCCTTGCCACCCAGGGTCTTGCCATTGGCAAGAATGGCGCCACCTGAGGAAACGTCGATGGTGCTGCCGGCCGCAAGCGTCACGTTCTGCGTCGAATCGAAGGTGACGCTGCCGCCATTGAGGAAGGCCAGATTTGCGGCACTGTCCGGATCGGTCATGGCGTTGACCCACAAGCCGCTGGTGTCGATCGTCGCACCCGACGCCAGCGTCAGTTGCGCGCCGCCGGCTGCAATCGTCAGCACAATCGTCCCGGTCGTGCCAGCCGTGATGTTGCTGATGGTAACGCTGCCGGAATGCGCGACAATATCGGCCCCGACGTTGACGGTCGGCGCGACCAGCTTGACCTGCGCACCGGGCGCGAACTGCAGCGGTGCCTCGACGGCGATCTTGTTGCTGGTTACGACGTTGAGGCCGCCGAGGTTGAAGCTGTCGACCGACGCGGCATTGAACCAGGCGGTATTGACGCGGTCGGACGGCAGCACGCCGGTTGCCGTGAGGCCGTTGGTGATCGATGCGACCGATCCGAACTTCACGTCGGTGTTGTAGCCGCCGGCCAGGCCATAACGGTCGTACTGTCCGAGCGCGAGTGTGCCGGCGAGTGGCGCGATGTTCTGGGTCAGCTTGTAGCCATCCGTGACGTTGGATGGACGGGCGCTGGTCTGCCGCGTGCCGGTGACGACGTCGGCGACGATATTGCCCTCGAAGATGGATGTTGGCGTGGAGAGGATCAGCTTGCCGGCATCACGCCCGACGGTGTAGCCGTCCTCCCACCGGGCGTTCTTGTTGCCGCCGAGGCGATGGGTGTAGATCTCGACGACTCCGGCGCGTTCGTGATTGACGACGAAGCCATCGACCGCGGCCACATAGGTCAGGTAGCCGGGGGCATTGTCGACACTGTAGGTGCGTCCATCGCTACCAAGCAAAGCGCTCTGGGCGAGGTAGCCGCCCTGATACTGCAATGAACCACCGGAGACATTGAAGATCGAGCCCTGTTGCGCGACGACCTGCGGCGCTGAGAGTGTGATCGTGCCGCCGACCGCGGTCCACTCGCCGATCGTGTGGCCGGTAGTGTTGAGATAGCCCGAGACCTCGAGCAGACCGCCAGGGGTGTAATAACGGTCGGTGGCGTAACCGCCGGTGCCGGCCGGCACCAGGATCAGATTGCGAGCGTCGATCCAGACATTGCTGTTGAAGAGCTTGCTGCTGTCGCGGTTGGCAGGCGAATCGCGCAGCTCATTGCCCTGGATGTTGACCTCGAATTCATTCGACGACATCGCCAGCGGAACGTTCTGCACCCCGGACACGTCGATGCTTGCGCCGGCCTCGGCGAAGACGCGCTGGCCGGCGCTGACCGCGACCTGCCCCCCCTGGGCCATGGTCAGCGAGCCGGTTTGGAAGTCGACGAGGCCGCCGGTGACGATCTCGATGCGCGACTGGTCGGGTCGGTCGGCCAGCGTCGAGAGATTGTCGAACCGGCCGGTCGCAAGGGCATTAACCCCCGCCGACGCGATCAAACCATTCCGTTTCGAGTTCTGCGCGGTCGTATTCGGATCGATGCCTGCGAGCAGCGCCGCCGCTTCAGGTGTCTCCGGCAGGATCGCGGCAACGCTGTTCCCCGTCAAGGTAACGCTGCCGGTGACATCGCTGGCCGAGTTGAGCAGATGGATGGTGCCGCGCTGGTCGACCGATGTGGTCGACAGCAGGATGCCGTCCTGCGTGATGGCATGACCGGCGAGCGTGATGTCGCCGTGCTGGGCGAAGATCAGGCCGGTATTGTTGACGGTGCCGCTGCTGCTGCCGCTATGCAGCACAGGCGCGATCTCGTTGCCACGCGTGGTGGAATTCACGTTGCCGGTGGTGGCAAAACCAGTCCGGAGGATAAAATCGTCGCCGGCCGCCAGCATCGCCTGGCCCTTGGGCGTGGTGATGGAGCCGGCGTTGTCGACCTCGGTCCCCATCATCAGCACGAAGCCGCCGCTCGACGTGACCGAGGCCGGCGCATTGGTGTTGATCAGCGCGCCGTTCTCGACGACGATCTTGCCCCCTGCCCCAGTGAAGCTCGGCAGATAGTTGCTGCCGCTCTGTGTCGAATAAATGCCGTTGGTGAGGAATTGGTTGTCGGTGATGTTTGCGGTCGACGCGATCAGCGAGCCGACATTGATCTGGCTACCGCCGCCGAAGATGATGCCATTCTGGTTGATCACCAACACCTGGCCGATGGCGTTGATGTTGCCGAGGATCTGACTGGGACCGAGATTGCCGGTGACACGGTTCAGCGCGGTCCAGCTGCTCGCCTGCTGATTGAAGTTGACCGTGGTCTTTGCGCCGACGTTGAAGGTCTGCCAGTTCAGGATCGCCTGCGGCGCGGTTTGCTGAATGTTGACGTTGGTCTGCCCGTTGGCACCGACCGCCTGGGTCGGCGCATTCGCTCCGCTCCAGCCGGCAACCGGATTCGGCACCAGGCCGCCCGGAGTCAGTCCATTTGGCACGGCCACGCCCGGCAGCATCGTCGAGGTCTGGCGCGCCTGTGCGGCCGCGCGTGCGGCCGCCTGAACCGCCTGCATCGATTGCAGCGCCTGGGTGGCGCGCGACAGCGACTGCTGGGCCTTCTGCGCCGCCTCCTGCGCCTGCTGCGCGGCAGCCCGGGCTGCATCCGATGCGATCGTCGTGGCACCGGTGGTCGCACTCGTGCCGGACCCGACCGAGATGGCATGCGCACTCGGCATTCCCAGCACCAACGCCAGCAGGCTTGTTCCGGCAAGCAACGTGCGGCGTGTGGCGATGGTTGGTCTCACGCAAGGTCTGACCTGCGCACCAGTCTTGACATCGCGATACAAACGGCGGGCACGGGACGAATTCTTGCGGACCGACATGGATTTTCCTCTGGGCGAATTGCGGACGTGGTCGCGATCAGGTCTGTTTGTGAGCGGCGCCTGGCGGAGACGCCAGGCGATCGGATACGGCTTTGGAGGTCATGTCGGCGGAACGATGCGAATTACTGGACTGTGACGGGTGCGGTTGGCCCGGAGGGACCCAGCTCCGGGTCAGCGTGGTGCGCTGCGGCTGGTGCGATGGGCAGGTTCTTGCCGTTGGCCGCGGGGGCCTTGGGCAGTTCCTCGCGCAGATACGCGATGAGCTGCTGCACGAGGTGATCCCAGATCTCGATCTGGGCGCGCAGGTGGTTCGGCGCGACGCCGCCGGCGACGGAGAGATCGAGCGAGAGCACCAGGAACGGATGGCTGAGCTGCAGGCGCGCGAAGCGGCGGGTCGCATTCCAGCGGTTCACGAGATCGAGCGGCAATTCGCCCTGCACCTGGAGGACGGCCAGGAATGCGACATCGAGGAATCCCTGATCGGCGCCGGAGAGTCGGTTGCCCGGCCGGATATCGAACGCGAGACCGTTGGTCGCCGAGCGCAGATAGGTCGTATTGGTGACCGGGTCAGTTACCGTTTCAGTCCGGTACCCGGAAAGTTGGATGATCTCGCGGAGGTTGTCGAGGGTGAGGTGGGTGATCGTGGTGTCGGACATAGCGGGCTCCTGAGAAAATGTGTGTGAGACGAATAAGTCAGTGGGTTGATGATTGAAGCGATTCGACGGGCGGGGTGGCAGCATCGCTGCCGGGCCCCATCGACTGCGTGCGCGCCGCAACGACTGAATGAGACGGCCATGTTAAGCTTTGCGCGATGACCGCAGCCTGGGCCGCCCCGCATTGAGTCGACCGCTCCGGGCTGACGCCGTGGATTGTTCGCGCCAGCTCGGCGACGACATCGTTTGCAAGACAATTGCAGGCGGCGGTGGTGAGATGCAGATGACGGCGGGCCACGCGAGGCATGACGGCAGAGCGCTTGCGCCCGCCCGCCGCCTGGGAGCCGACGATCCCGCAGCGGCCGGCTGCGAGATCGCCGGCGAACCTGGCATCGATCCGCAGCACGGGTGCGTCGATATCCTGATCGGGCTCGTCATGGATCGGCAGGTCCTGCAGCGTGGCGCGCATATCCCCGATCAGCAGGCGCAGATGATGGTGGATCTCCTCGCTGTGCGACAGCAGCTCTTCGATAAGCACTCCGCCCCCCCAGCAGCAAGTCCGCTTCGATCGCGATGTTCAGCCGAACGGCCTCGAGGAGCACGGGAAACACCTTGCGGATCCGCCAGGAGCTGACACCGCTCACGGATTCGTCGCCGCCGTTGATCACAATGCTGCAGCGGACGGTCAGGCATGTAGCCCCATCGGCGCTTGTTGCGATCAGGTCGCCGAGCTGCACCGACATCCTGCATCCAGCAGGGAGAACCCGTGCGCCACTGAGGCGAACCGTGGTGCTCCGGTAACCACACGCGTCGAGCACGGCGCGCACGTGGTCGGCGGTCAGCAGGGGCTCGGGCGCCAACGGCGGATTGAACGGAGCGATCGGCATCGGGAAGCTACCTTGCAGCCCCGACCTGCCCACCGAGCAGCGACGACAAGGCAAGCTCGTTGACGACCGGTGGATTTTGCTTGAGCAGCTCCGCCAGATAGGCGCGCCGCAGCACGGCCGCACGTTCGGATCGCATCTGCTGGACCAGCTGATCGCGCACCTCGGGAAGTGTGCGTGTATAGGACGCCTTGGTGTCGATCAGCTTGAGGATGTGCCAGCCGTCATCGAGCCAGATGGGCTCGGAGATGGCACCCTTGGTCAGTCCCATGACCTGGGAACGGATTTCTGGGCGGATCTGGCCTTCTGCGATCCAGCCGAGGTCGCCGCCATTCTTGGCGCCAGTTTCGCCGGCGATCGCGGCAAAGTCCGCCCCCGGCGCCTTCAGCTTGCGTTGAATTTCGTCAAGGCTCTTGCGAGCCCTGTCCTCAACCACCTTGTCCGCAGTGTCCTTCGGGCTCGCGACGAAGATCTGCGCGAGCTGGAATTGTCGCGGCATCACCATGGCGGTACGGTTGGCATCATAGACCGCCTGCAACCCGTCATCGCTCGGATAGTTGGCGGGCGGCGTTGACACCGCTTGCAAGTAGATCTCGACCAGGGCGCTCTCCCGCACCCGCTCGAGCTGGGCCGCCACGCCCGGCTGCTGATCCCATTTTTTTGGCCCGCACTTCTTGCAGAACAAGCCGGTTGGCGAGCAACGTGCGGACCGTTTGGCTTAGCAGCGCCGGATCCTGGGTGAGCGCCGCCTGTTCGCGTGGACCGAGAGCCGCGATATAGCCACGGATATCATCGGCCGACAGACTGGCATCGCCGACGCGCGCAATCACATCGCTGCTGCCGGTCTTTGCGGAAGACGCGCCTTGTGCCGCCGGTGGCACTGCGGCCTGAGCGGACAGCGGCTGCGCCGGCTTCGGCTTGATGGATGCAGCCTGCGCCGGACGCGGCGCCGCGGGCGCGGTCTGGGCCATACCTTCGGCCGGCAGGCAGAACAGCGTGACTGCTGCCGCGACAATGGATGCCGGTTTCCCGACCTTGATGATGACCGTCCTGTTCATGGTGTCACCTTCTGATCGAGGATCTTGTCACGGGTGTCCTGAATGGTGTTCTGGAATTCGACGCGGCGCAAACCGAGAGCCGGCTCATGGGCGACGATAGTGTCGCCGATGGTGACCTCCTGGTAGCGATGCAATAGCTCGCGGCCGGCCTTGAGCAGCTGACCGTTCTTGGCGACGCAGCCCTTGGTGCTCGCCTTGTACGCGGTGGCCTCGCCCTCGAATTTTGCGCGTTCGGCATCCTTGGTGCGGGCGACGGTGGCAGCCTCCTCGTAGGCGGTTTTCCATTTTTCAAGCGTCTCGTCGCGTTCGCCGAGACGCTTGTTGAATTCCTCAACCGCCTCGCGCTGCTCCTTGCGAACCAGCCGCACCTCGGCCTTTGCCGCATCGACCTGTGCCTTGGCTGCCGCCTTCTCACGATCGAAATCGGCGATCTTGGCCTGGAGTGCGGTGCGTTCATCCTCGAGCTGACGCAATTGAGCGGTAGAACTGCGCAACGCCTCGCGCAGGCGATCGGCCTCCGTGTCGGCAAGCGCGGCCTGGGACAGCATCGTTGATGAGACCGAGGCAAGCAGGGTCAGACAGACTATCCGTGTCTTCATGATCAGAACTTCGCGTTGAGGTCGACTTGCAGGACGTCGACGGCGTATGGGGACCCGGAGATGTTGGTGGCGCTCATCCAGCGCAAGGACGCCCAGACGTTCTCGCTGAGGCCGAGATTGCCGCCGAGGAAATAGCCCTTGAGGTTGGTGCCGCCGAGCCCGAAGTCGGAATCGGCGAAGGCATCGATGGTCGCGTCCGATTCCAGATATTTGTAGCCAACGTGGACGTTCCAGTCCCACAGACGCTTGATCTCGCGATCGCCGACAGTGACGCGGGTGAGCCAGCCCATGTTGCCGCCGTCGTAAACGCCAGGCGTGTTGCCGACGCCCGGTCCGAAGTTGTTGACGGCAACCTGGCTGATAAAATTGCGATCGAACGCGCTGTTCCAGACGTACTCGCCGTCGAGCACGATGTGCGCCGGATGGAAGTACCCGAGATCGAGCTGGGCGCTGGCGACGACCGGCCGGAACGCGCTAGCCAGGCCAAAATACTGGAACTGGTTGATGGCGCCGAAATTGTTGAAGGTGTCGGGGATGATGTTGCGCAGCTCCCGGTAGGTGTTGCCCTTCTGCGCGAACAGGGGACGCATGATGTCGGTGTCGCAAACATCCGATGCATTGCGTACCGTGCAAGGACTGGACAGCTGGCCCTGGACATTGGTGAAGTCGTAGTACGCCACTGCAAGACGCAGGCTGGATTGCGGGTCGAACTGGTAGCCAACCCCGGCCTGTCCGCCGAACAGCCACCTGTTTTTGCTCGCGAATTTATATGGCAGGCCGGCGTTTGGGTCGCCGACGCTCGCACCGGCCGAGCCGAGATTGATGCCGGCGTTGAAATCGGTGTTGTAGATCGGAAACGCGCCGGCCACGGCGAAGGGCGTCAGACCTTTGGCGACCTCGTGCTTGGCCTGTACGGCGACACCATCGAAGCCGAGGTCGCGGTACCAGAAAAGATCGGCCGGCGACCAGAACGGGTTGTCGAAGCGGCCGACCGAAACGGCCAGATCATCGAATGGCGAATATTTCAGGAAGGCGCGGTCGAGCCACAGCGCGTATTTGGAGAAGTTGCCGCCGTTATAGCCGAAGGTCTGGTTGGTTGAGACCGGCGAATTGTTCTCGCCGGTCGCGATACGCAACCCCGCGGTGAAGCCGTTGGTCAGGTCCGCATCCATGCCGAGCCGGGCCCGGAAGCGGAACTGGTTGCGGTTTTGGGCGGTGTCGTAAGTCGGCGGCCAATAGGGATTGCACCCCGGGGACAGACAATTGTCAAACGGCGAGCCAGTATTGATGGCATTGAAGTTCGTGGTGCCGGCGGGATCGTTCCCGGTCGGAAAGAAGCTCCCTTGATAACGCGCGCGCAAATCGCCGTAGAAATGGATGCGCTGCGCCCATTCGGGGTAGAGGCCCGGGGACGCCCAATTCTCTTTCTCGGCCTTGGCCATCACCTCACGCTTAATCTCATCGCGTAACTGCCGTTTGACGATTTCCGGCACATAGGTGACGTGCTTGGTGCCGGGAGGATTGGCCGCCGCGGTTGCCGCCGTGGCGGCCTTGGCGGCCTCATCAGCCTTGGCGGTGGCGTCCTTGGCGGCCTGCCGCGAGACATAGGCCTCGTCCTCGGCCTGCTTGATCAGGGATTGCGCTTCGTCCTCGCTGAGGAGCTTCCGCTTGACCATCAGGTTCAGGAGATTGACGGTCGTATTCGGCGAGGTCGGTTTGGCCTGCGAGATGGCAGGCTTCTTCCCATCGCCCTTCTTCGCCGGTGCGCTCTCCTGATCGGCGGCAGTTTGGCCAAGCGCCGGGGCCACGCAAAGCAGCGCGCACAGCGAAACCGCGAGCGGCAGTGTGCGCCGGCGTGTAGATGAATTGATATCGAACATCAGTCCCCAGTCCTCTTACGCATCATGTCTGTGGTGAAAATCGCCTCAGCTCGGCCGACGCGCGGTGACGCGCGCAACCATCGGCATCGGCATGTCTTTCGGCGGCGGCTCGCGCAGCACCAGGCTGCCGAGCACCTCGTTGCGAATGACGGCATCAAGCTCAGGATCGCCCGTCGAGGAGACCTGAACCCGGCCCACCCGGCCCGTGGCGTCGACCCACAACCGCACCTGCACCTGCATCGCCGCGTTGCGGGTTCGGCCGTTAGCGCGCAGCGCCGTCTCGATTTGCGATTGCACGATCGAGGCGTACCAGCCCCAGCGGCTGCCACCGCCGCCACCGCCGCCATACGGGCTGCCCCCTGGCTTGCCGCCGAGGTTGAAGAGATCCCCCGGCCCCGTCGCCTGGGCATCGAGCGACAGCGGTCCCGGCGGCTCGTCGTTCTTGGCGTCCTTTGGCTCGTCCTTCGGCTGGTCGAGCGGCTCGTCTTCCTTGAACTCCGGCTCGGCCATCTTCGGCTGCTCGATCATCTTCTGCTCGGGCAGCTTTTGTGGCGGGGGAGGTGGCGGTGGTGGCGGCGTGATGTTGACGATCGTGAGCTCACGCACCTGCCGCGGCGGCGGCAGATCGTCGTGGCCGATCAAGAGGTAGCCCGCCCCGCCGAACAGCAAGGCGATCACGGCAACCGCGGCGCCATAGCGCAGATAGGAGCTGCGGAAGCGCGAACGTAGACCTATCCTCGCCGCCAGCTCGCCCGGCGGATACCCAACGTCCCTCGGCTCGCTCATGACGCGTCCTCGACCTGCCGGCGATCGCCCTGCCGCTCGATGCAATATTGGGCGACGAATTCCACCAAAGTGGCGAACTCTCTCGTCTCCAGCGTCAGCTTCAGGGCGGGCGAAGCATCAATCTTCAGATGAAAGGTCGCATCCTCAGTGTTGAACTCGACATAGGCGTCACGATCGAGCGACAGCCGCGGCCTGCGGCCCCGCGATATCGTTGCCAGCAACGGATCATCCACCGTCTCCGCGAACCTGACGCGTTCACGGAGCGCGCTCGCGAGATTGACCAGCAGCGCTTCACCCCGGACCGGGAACGGCAGGACGACGGCGCCTTCGCGATTGCGTCCAGTCGCGAAGACGGGCGCAACGTCTTTGACTACCGGGTCGACCAGCCGCAGCCGGACGAGCGTTCGCAGCAACGCATCGAGAACCCGTTCATAGGCGCTCTTGCCGGACACGGGCGTGTGAGGGACAGGCGTTTGCATCGGCATCAGACCGCGTCACTTCACGAGCGGCTTGGTGGCGAGACCGACCTGGTTGAGGCCGATGCGCCCCAACAGGTCGAGCACGTCCATCACGCTCTGGTATTGCGCCTGTGCGTCACCGCGCAGCACCACCGGGAACTCCGGCGTCAGCGCCTTCTGTTGCACCAGGCGCTGTTCGAGCTCGGGCAAACTCACCGGGATGGTGTCGAGAAAGATCTTGCCGTCGTTGGCGACGGTGATGGCCTTGGTGGTCTGGGTCGCCAGCGACGGCGCGGCGGAGGCCTTCGGCAGGTTGACCTTCTGGCCCTGCACCGTCGCCGTGGTCATGATGATGAAAATCACGAGCAGCACGTAGGCGAGGTCCAACATCGGGGTGATGTTGATGTCGTCGTACGGCTTGGAGTCGCTCTGGATTTGCATCGCCGTTACTCCGCGGCCATGCGATGATCGATCGGATCGGGACGATCCGCGGAGTAGAACTCCGCCATCTTCGTCACGAACTCGTCGACGAAGACCTGGATGTCGGAGCTCAGATCCTTGATCTTCGAGATCAGGTAGTTGTAGCCGAACAGCGCCGGGATCGCGACGCCGAGACCGGCGACGGTCGCGACCAGCGCCGCCGCGATACCGGGCGCGATCGCGTTGACGTTGACATCGCCCGACTGCGATCGCCGCGAAGGTGATCATGACGC
>NZ_LGHL01000078.1 GCF_001908205.1 Bradyrhizobium sp. NAS80.1 | reverse complement strand
GACAGCGGCGCCTCCGATACCGAGATCAAGCTCGGCAACATCATGCCCTATAGCGGTCCGGCCTCCGCCTATGCCGTGATCGGCGAGGCCGAGGAAGCCTATTTCAACAAGATCAACGCGGAAGGCGGCATCAACGGCCGCAAGATCAAGTTCCTCTCCTATGACGATGCCTATTCGCCGCCGAAGACGGTTGAGCAGGCGCGGAAGCTGGTCGAGAGCGACGGAGTGCTGCTGATCTTCGGCTCGCTCGGCACCTCCACCAACAGCGCGATCCGCAAATACATGAACGAGAAGAAGGTGCCGCAATTGTTCGTGGCGAGCGGCGCCTCGAAATGGAACGATCCGAAGAACTTCCCCTGGACGATGGGCTGGCAGCCGAACTACGCGAGCGAGGCACGCATCTACGCCAAGTACATCATGAAGGAGAAGCCGGACGCGAAGATCGGCGTGCTCTACCAGAACGATGATTTCGGCAAGGACTATCTGAAGGGCCTGAAGGACGGCCTCGGCACCAAGGCCTCGATGATCGTGCTGGAGGAAAGCTACGACACCTCGGAGCCGGCCGTCGACGATCACGTCGTGAAGCTGAAGGCCGCGGGCGCCGACGTCTTCATCAGCATCACCACACCGAAATTCGCCGCGCAGGCAATCAAGAAGGCCGCCGAGATCAACTGGCATCCGGTCCAAATCATCTCAAACGTCTCGGCCTCGGTCGGCGGCGTGATCGAACCGGCGGGCTTCGAGATCTCCCAAGGAATCCTGTCGGCCACCTACATCAAGGACGCCTCGGACCCGCAATGGAACGCCGACGACGGCATGAAGAAGTTCTACAACTTCATCGCGCAATACAATCCCAAGGCCAACAAGCTCGATGCCGGTGTGGCGTTCGGCTATGCGGCGGCACAGACCATGGTGAAGGTGCTGCAGATGTGCGGCGACGATTTGACCCGCGAGAACGTGATGAAGCAAGCCGCCAGCATGAAGGATTTCGCGCCCGACATGCTGCTGCCCGGCATCACCATCAACACCGCGCCGGATAATTTCGCCCCGATCGAGCAGTTCCAGATGATGCGGTTCAAGGGCAGGAAATGGGAGCTGTTCGGCGACATCATCTCGAGCGATCTCAGCCAGTAGGATCCTACGCGTCTGGCAATCAGAAATCGATGCGAGCGTTTGCGTCAACCTGTGCTGATCCCATCTTGCAGCCGCGCCAATCTCGTGACCCGGCAAAGAATTCATCGCCGCCTGAAAGGGTTGCTGCAAGGCAAGAACTGAGCTCGCTGCGGCGGCATTGCCGTCACCCGTGGCTTCATCAAGCCTGACAATGGCGTCCCGGCGCCTTCGGCCTCGCTCAGCCCCATTCGACTAAAGACGAGTTCTCGGTATCGCCTTCTCGGGGGCGCGTTGCTTGCTGGCGATCCGGGAAGAGCATTGAATGTGCGAGGAGCCGCAAAGAGCTCCCAATCAGCAAAAGCGACACATTCAACCGAATCAAGGGAGACCAACATGCATTCCATCCACGTGCGGGCGGCAGCATTATCGGCGGCTCTCCTGCTGACCGCCACCATGTCCACGGCAGCGCTTGCGCAGAAGAAGTACGACAGCGGCGTGACCGATACCGAGATCAAGATCGGCAACATCATGCCCTATAGCGGTCCCGCGTCCTCTTACAGCGTGATCGGCAAGACGGAAGCGGCCTACTTCAACAAGATCAACGCGGAAGGCGGCATCAACGGCCGCAAGATCAATTTCATCTCTTATGACGACGGCTACTCACCGCCGAAGACCGTCGAGCAGGCGCGCAAGCTGGTCGAGAGCGACGAGGTGCTGCTGATCTTCAATTCGCTCGGCACGCCCCCGAACTCGGCGATCCACAAATACATGAACTCGAAGCAGGTGCCTCAACTCTTCGTCGCCACCGGCGCAACCAAGTGGAACGATGCCAAGGGCTACCCATGGACAATGGGCTGGCAACCGAACTACCAGAGCGAGACGCAGATCTACGCGAAATACATCCTGAAGAATTATCCGAATGCCAAGATCGGCGTGCTCTACCAGAACGATGATTACGGCAAGGACTATCTGAAGGGTCTGAAGGACGGGCTGGGCTCCAAAGTCTCCATGATCGTGCGGGAAGAGAGCTACGAGACAACAGAGCCGACGATCGACTCGCACATCGTCAACCTCAAAGCGGCCGGCGCCGACGTGTTCGTCGACATCTCGATTCCGAAGTTCGCGGCGCAAGCGATCAAGAAGAGCGCCGAGATCGAGTGGAAGCCGGTTCATTTCCTCAATAGCGTCAGTTCGTCGATCAGCGCCACGATCAAGCCGGCTGGCTTCGGCAGCTCGCAAGGCATCATCACGTCGGCCTACCTGAAGGACCCGACGGATCCGCAATGGAAGGATGATCCGGATATCAAGGCCTGGAATACGTTCCTCGACAAATATTATCCCGAGGCCAACCGCGCCGACGCCTTCGTGATCTATGGCTACGCCGTCGCGCAAACCATGGTTCACGTGCTCAAGCAGTGTGGCGACGACCTGACGCGTGCGAACGTCATGAAGCAGGCGGCAAACATGCAAGACTATGTGGTTGCGGGCCTGTTGCCCGGGGTGAAGATCAATACCAGCCCGACGGACTTTGCCCCGATTTCGCAGTTGCAACTCCAGCGGCTCAAGGGCGACACCTGGGAGCTGTTCGGCGACGTGATCAGCGGCGACGTCGGTGGTTAACGGCGTCCTCGGCAAGGTGGCCAAGGCCTTCGCGACCACCGCCGTGCAGACATAAACCTACTAAAGGAGCAGCCCCCGCGACCTGGTCGCCGGGGCTTTTCCTTGAAGCCGTCAGACAAATCGTATTGAATTGCCGCCGCGTCACCAAAAACCAGGCAAGACAAGAAAAGGAAACGCACACACACCAAGAAAACAGGGAGATAGGAATGCCCGCTGTCACCGGCAAGCTTGCCGCCGCGTCACTGGCGCTCGCGCTCATTGCGGCCTCGACCTCCACTGCATCGGCCCAGAAGAAATACGATACAGGCGCGAACGACGCCGAGATCAAGATCGGCAACATCATGCCCTACAGCGGACCGGCTTCCGCCTACGGCATCATCGGGCGGACCGAAGCCGCCTATTTCAAGAAGATCAACGACGAAGGCGGCATCAACGGCCGCAAGATCAACTTCGTTTCCTATGACGACGCCTACTCGCCGCCGAAGGCCGTGGAGCAGGCGCGCAAGCTCGTCGAGAGCGACGAAGTGCTCTTTATCTTCAACTCGCTCGGCACACCGTCGAACTCGGCGATCCACAAATACATGAACACCAAGAAGGTGCCGCAGCTCTTCGTCGCGACCGGCGCCACCAAGTGGAACGATCCGCAGAACTTCCCGTGGACGATGGGCTGGCAGCCCAACTACCAGAGCGAAACGCAGATCTACGCGAAATGGCTGCTCAAGAACAAGCCGGACGCCAAGATCGCCGTGCTCTATCAGAACGACGATTACGGCAAGGACTATCTCAAGGGCCTGAAGGACGGCCTTGGCTCCAAGGCCGCCTCGATGATCGTCATGGAGGAGAGCTACGAGACCTCCGAGCCGACCATCGACAGCCACATCGTCAAGCTGAGGTCGACGGGCGCTGATGTCTTCATGAACATCACGACGCCGAAATTCGCGGCGCAGGCGATCAAGAAGGTCGCGGAGATCGGCTGGAAGCCGTTGCACTTCCTCAACAACGTCTCGGCCTCCGTCGGCAGCGTCATGAAGCCCGCGGGCTTCGAGAACGGGCAGGATATCGTCTCGGCCGATTATCTCAAGGACGTGTCGGATCCGGAATGGAGCAACGATCCCGGCATGAAGCAGTTTCTCGCCTTCATGGACAAGTACTTCCCGGAAGGTGACAAGCTCGACAAGGGCACCATCGTTGGCTTCGCCGTGGCGCAGACGCTGGTCCAGGTCCTGAAGCAATGCGGCGATAATCTCACGCGCGAGAACGTCATGAAGCAGGCCGCAAGCCTGAAGGACTTCCGCACCGAAGCGCTGCTGCCGGGCATCCAGATCAACACCGGGCCGAACGACTTTGCGCCGATCAGCCAGCTCCGGCTCGAGAAGTTCAAGGGCGAGCGCTGGGAACTGTTCGGCGACGTGATCAGCGCCGACGCCGGCGGCTAGCCGCCCGAACACGCGACGACGAAAGCCCCCGGCGGAGCTTGCGCAGGGGGCTTTTGCTTGCGCGCCGATCATGATCACGCGATTGCATAATCGAATGATGGTAAAGCCCGCTTACGCTTTGGCGCATGATGCGGTAGGCAGGTGAATGGCGGCTTCATCGCCGCCGCTTCGCCCTGTCCGAGATTCTGCCCAAAAGTTTGCCGAAGGCCTCCGTCAATGACCGACCGACGTCCCCTGCTCCGCGCGCTCTACGACGCCGCCGTTGCCGCCGCCCATCCCAATGTGGTGCTGGCGCCGCATCTGCGGCCCGCACCGAGGGGACGCGTGATCTGCCTCGCCGCCGGCAAGGGCGCGGGCGCAATGGCGGCGGCTGCGGAGCGGCATTATCTCGACACGCTCAAGCTCGCGCCGGAGCGGCTGGTGGGCATCGCCACCACCCGCCACGGCTACGGCGTGCCGACGCGCCGCATCCGCGTGGTCGAGGCCGGCCATCCCGTGCCGGATGAAGCCGGCTTGAAGGGCGCGGCCGACACACTCGCGCTCGCGGGCGAGGCCGGACCCGACGATCTTCTCCTGGTGCTGCTCACCGGCGGCGGCTCGGCGAACTGGATCGCGCCTGTAGAGGGCATCAGCTTCGCGCAGAAGCAGGCGGTCAACAAGGCGCTGCTGCGCTCAGGCGCGCCGATCGGCGAGATGAACATCGTCAGAAAACATCTGTCGCGGATCAAGGGCGGGCGTCTGGCGCGCGCCGGCAGGAACGCCGCCGAGATCGTGACGCTCGCGATCTCCGACGTGCCGCATGACGATCCTTCCGCGATCGCCTCCGGTCCCACCGTGCCCGATCCGACCACGCTTGCGGACGCGCGCGCCATCGTCGCCAAGTACAGGCTCGACATCGATGATGCCGTGAGGCGCGCGCTCGACGATCCCGCCAACGAGAGCTGCAAGCCGGGCGATGCCGCCTTTGCGCGCGCGCATTTCGAACTGATCGCGCGTCCTAAGCAATCGCTCGACGCCGCGGTGAAGCTCGCCAAGGACGCCGGCTACGAGACGATTGATCTCGGCGCCGATCTCGAGGGCGAGGCCCGCGAGGTCGCTGCCGATCACGCCAGGTTGGCGCTCCAGGCGCGCGCGCAAGGCCGGCGCGTCGCAATCCTCTCCGGCGGCGAGCTCACGGTCACCGTACGCGGCAATGGCCGCGGCGGCCCGAACCAGGAATACGCGCTGGCGCTCGCCGGCCTGTTGAAGGACACGGCGGCCATCGCCGCGCTTGCCGGCGACACCGACGGCGCCGACGGCGGCGCCGGCAACCCCACCGACCCCGCCGGCGCGCTGATCGACGCGGCAACGTTCGCGAAGATGAAGGCGCAGCGCTTGGAGCCACAGGCCTATCTCGACAACAACGATGCGTCCGCCTTCTTTGAGGCAACGGGAGACTTGCTGCTGCCGGGCCCGACGCTGACGAACGTGAACGACATCAGGGTAATTTTGGTGGATTGAGCCACGGGCTCTCCCCTGTCATTGCGAGCGAAGCGAAGCCATCCAGACTGCGTCCGCTGAGTGTGGGCGCAGCTCACCCCTTCCCGCTGACGTGCTCCAGCAGCGCGAGCAGGCCCTTCAACAAGTCGGTCGGCGACGGCGGACAGCCCTTGATGTGCAAATCCACCGGAACGGTGTCGGATACGCCGCCGACGCAGGCGTAGCTGCCTCTGAAGATGCCGCCATCGATCGCGCATCCGCCGACCGCGACGACCCATTTCGGATCGGGCGTCGCGTTGTAGGTCCGCTCCAGCGCCTGTCGCATGTTCTTCGTCACGGGACCCGTGACCAGCAGCACGTCGGCATGGCGCGGCGAGGCGACGAAGCGCAGGCCGAAACGTTCGATGTCGTAGAAGGCGTTGGACAGCGCGTGGATCTCCAGCTCGCAGCCGTTGCAGGACCCGGCATCGACCTCGCGAATGGCAAGAGAACGCCCAAGTCTGGCCTGGGCGGCGCGGTCGACTTTCGTTGCAAGCTCCGCCAGCGCAGAATCGTCCGGCGCCGGCGCGGGCTCCGTCAGCGAACCATGGGTGAGGCTTTCGAGCAGGGTCTTGCGCATGGCTTAGAGGTCCGCGCCAGAATAGGAACAGTTGAACGACTTATTGCAGAGCGGGAAGTCGGCAATGATGTTGCCCTCGATCGCGGTTTCCAGCAGCGGCCACTGGAACCACGACGCGTCGCGCAGGTGGCAGCGTTCGACGCGCAACTCGCCATCGAGCCGCAGCCACACCAGAACGTCGCCGCGGAAGGCCTCGGTGAGCGCCATGCCTTCACAGGAATCGCGGCCGATCCTGGGAGGCAGCGCAGTTTCGAGCTCTCCCGGCCCAAGTTGACGGAGGATCTGCTCGATCAACTCGACGCTCTGCTCGACCTCGCGGATTCGGATCCAGACCCGCGCGTTCACGTCACCGGCCTGTAGCACCGGCACCTCGAACGATAACGAATCGTAAGGCGCGTAGGCAATCACCCGCCGCGCATCGAAATCGCGGCCCGAGGCGCGGCCGACATAACCGCCGGCGCCAAACTGGCGCGCATACTCCGCCTTCACGATGCCCGTGGTGACGGTGCGGTCCTGCAGGGACGCCGTGTTGTCATAGAGCTCGATCAAGCGCGGAAAGACCTTTCGTAGCTCCGCAAGCAGCGCGTGTAGCGCGGAGACGCCGTCCGGCGCGATGTCACGCGTCACACCACCGGGCACGATGACGTCCATCATCAGTCGATGGCCGAACGCGACATTCGCAGCGCGCAAACAGCGCTCGCGCAAAATGCCGGTCTGGGCATGCATCAGCGCGAACGAAGCGTCGTTGCAGATGGCGCCGATGTCGCCCAGATGATTGGCGAGCCGCTCCAGCTCCGCCATCAGCGCCCGCAAAAGGGTCGCTTGCCTCGGCACCTCGATCTGCAGCGCCGATTCCACGGCACAGGCAAAGGCGAAGGCATAGGCGACGGCGCTGTCGCCGGAGGTGCGGTTGGCGAGCTTTGCCGCAGCCTCGAGGCTCGCGCCCTGCATCAGCGACTCGATGCCCTTGTGGGTGTAGCCGAGCCACTGCTCCAGCCGCACCACATGCTCGCCGTTGGCGGTGAAGCGGAAATGGCCGGGCTCGATGATCCCGGCATGGACGGGGCCGACCGCCACCTGGTGCAACGCCTCGCCCTCGGCCGGCAAAAACTGGTATGGTCGCACGTCGCGCGATGCGTTGCGGCCGGAGAGCGGATAGGATTTGCCCCAGGCATAGTGATCGAGCCATGGCCGCAGATCGTCAGCGACAGCAGGAACAAGCCCGAACAGATCATGGATGGTCCGCTCCAGCCGAAGCGCCGGCGGATGAGGGCTGGCGACGCTTGGAAATGTGCCGGCCGTACACTCGTAGGTGACGACCGCGATCTCGGCCGAGACTCCATCGAGCATCGCCATATGCACCGCGGTCGGCTCGCCCCAGAAGCCAAGCAGTGTGAGCCCTCCCTCGACCAATCGATCGATCGCCGCCTGCCAGCCCGCCTCCGTCACGATCGCGCGCGGCCAGGGCCGGTGCGGCAACTCCGCAGTGACATGGGGGATGCTGTCGAGGATGCCCATCGCTTACCCCAGGAGCTTCGCGACGTTCTGGAAGCTGGTGACCAGCAGCGGCGGCAGATAGATGCCGGCCATCAGCACCAATCCGAGGTGCGTGAACATCGGCACGTAGGAGGCTTCCGCGGGCGCGGTCTTGCCCTTGGGCTCGCCGAACATCACCGGGCCGATCCGCAAGAACAGCCCGCCGAGCGCGATGATGATGCCGAGCACCAGGATCACCGTCAGCCAGGGCGCGCGGGCGAAGGTCGAGCTCACCACCAAAAACTCGCTCGTGAAGATGCCGAGCGGCGGCAACCCGACGATGGCGATGACGCCGAGCATCAAACCCCAGCCGAGCACGGGATTGGTGACGGTGAGCCCGCCGATATCGGCGATCTTCTGCGTGCCCTTGACCTGCGCGATATGGCCGACCGCGAAGAAGATGGCCGACTTGGTCAGCGAATGCATGGTCATGTGCAGGAGACCTGCGAAATTCGCGAGCGGCCCACCCATGCCGAAGGCGAAGACGATGATGCCCATATGCTCGATCGAGGAATAGGCGAACATGCGCTTGATGTCGCGGCGACGGTAGAGCATCAGCGAGGCGAAGATCACCGAGATCAGGCCCATGGTTACCATCAGCGGTCCAGGCGTGATCGCCGCGGAGTTGACCGCGAGCATCATCTTGAAGCGCAGGAGCGCATAGAGCGCGACATTGAGCAACAGGCCGGACAGCACCGCCGAGATCGGAGTCGGGCCCTCGGCATGCGCATCCGGCAGCCAGGCGTGCAGCGGTGCGAGGCCGACCTTGGTGCCGTAGCCGAGCAGGAGGAAGACGAAGGCGACGTTGAGCAACGCCGGGTCGAACTGTGCGGCGTGCTTCACCAGCACCGTCCACACCATGCCGTCCATCCCCTCGCCCACCACGGGGCGCGCCGCCATATAGACCAGGATCGTGCCGAACAGCGCGAGCGCGATGCCGACGCTACCGAGGATGAAGTATTTCCAGGCGGCTTCCAGCGCCTCATGGGTGCGGTAGATGCCGACCATCAGCACGGTCGTGAGCGTCGCCATCTCGACCGCGACCCACATCAGGCCGATATTGTTGGCGATGAGTGCGAGGTTCATCGCGAACATCAGCACCTGGTACATCGCGTGATAGAAGCGCAGGAAGGCCGGCGTCAGCCGCCCGATCTCGATCTCGTGATGGATGTAGCTCGCGCTGAACACCGACGTCGTGAAGCCGACGAAGGTCGTCAGCACGATGAAGACCTTGTTGAGGTCGTCAAGCAGCAGATATTGCCCCGACGTCGGCTCGATCACGAACAGTAACAGCGAGGTGAGGAAGGTCGCGAGCGCCGCAACGACGTTGAGCTTCGCCGTCAGCAGGTAGCCGGGCAGGATCGCGAGCAGCGTGGCCGAGATGGCCGGGATCAGCAGGATCGCACCGAGGGCATCGATCGTCATCGCCGCTCTCCCCTGAAGCGATCGAGCGCCTGCACGTCCACGCTGTCAAAACGCTCGCGGATGCGGAACAGGAAGATGCCGATGACGATGAAGGCGATCAGCACCGAGAAGGCGACGCTGATCTCGACCACCAGCGGCATGCCCTTGGCGCCGGTCGCCGCCAGCACCAGCCCGTTCTCCAGCGACATGAAGCCGACGACCTGGCTCACGGCGTTGCGTCGCGTCACCATGATCAGGAGCCCGAGCAGCACCACCGAGAGCGCAAAGGCAAGGTCTTCGCGCGCCAGCGCGTCGGCGCCCGGGGTCACGCGCAGCATCACCACCATCGAAAGCGCGACGAGGCCGATGCCGGCCATCATTGTCAGGCCCACGCCGATCACGTTCTCGATCTCGCGGTGAATGCCGAGTTGCCGGATGATCCGGTGCAGCGCCACCGGAATGATGATGGCCTTGAAGACCAGTGCGATCAGCGCCGTGACGTAGAGATGTGGCGCGTCCTGCACATAAGCCTGCCAGGCGACCGACAGCGCCAGCACGCCGGCGTGCAGCGCATAGACGTTGAGCAGCGCATAGAGCCGGTCCTGGTAGAGCATCAAGAAACTCGCCAGCACGAGGGAACCGGCGAGCAGATGGGCGATGTCGAATTGCAGGCTGCTCATCGCTAGAGGCTCCCGGACACGAAGCGCAACAGGGTGGCAAGCAGCGCCAACATCAGCGCCGCGCCCAGGAACTCGGGGATCCTGAATACCCGCATCTTGGCGATCGACGTCTCGAAGACGGCGAGCAGGAAGCCGAGGACCACGAGCTTGCCGAGATAGAGCAGCGCACCAAGGCCCAACCTCGCCACGCTTGCATCCGCTGTCGCCGTGCCCCAGGGCAGGAACACGCAGGCGATCAGTGAAACATAGAGCAGGAGCTTGAGCTGCGACGACAGGTCGATCAGCGCGAGATGCCGCCCCGAATATTCCAGTACCATGGCCTCGTGCACCATGGTGAGTTCGAGATGGGTGGCCGGATTGTCGACGGGGATGCGGGCATTCTCCGCCAGTGCCACGATGGTCAGCGCGACGAAGGCCATGCCAAGCGACACGCGCAGGCCGACCGCGTCCGAGCCCATGAATTCGGCGACGTAGGAGAGCTGGGTCGAGCCCGCGATCATCGCGACGGAGAAGACGGTGATCAGCATCGCAGGCTCGGCGAGCGAGGCGATCATCACCTCGCGACTGGAGCCGATGCCGCCGAAGGCGGTGCCGACGTCCATGCCGGCGAGCGCCTGGAAGAAACGCGCGCTGCCGAGCAGTGCGATGATGGCGATGAGGTCGGCGGTCCAGGAGAACAGGAGCCCGTTGCCGAAGGTCGGCACCAGCGAGGCCGCGACCCAGGTGCCTGCGAACATCAGATAGGGAATGACGCGAAACAGCCAGGAGGCGTTGTCCGCCAGCACGACGTCCTTGCGCATCAGGCGGATGAGATCGCGATAGGGCTGCAAGAGCGGCGGACCGCGCCGACGCAACAGCCGCGCCTTCACCTTGCGGACGAAGCCGGTGAGCAATGGTGCAAGCAGCAGCACGAGGCACATCTGGACGCCTTGCGAGAGGATGTCGCGAAGCGCGGTCATAGCGCCACCACCAGGAGCAGCACGATCAACGCGGCGAAGACGAGCGTCAGATAGCGGCGGATGGTGAGGAATTGCAGCATATTGACGCGCTCGGTCACAACGCCGATCACCTTGGCGATCGGCGCGTAGAGCGCATCCCAGATCAGGTCGCGCATGTCGACGGTGAGCCGGGCCGGCGCGGGCGACAAGGGCGGCGGCATCTCGCCGCTCTCGTGCGCAGCAAAGATGACGCTGCCGAACACGCGGCGGATCGGCTGCGAGAAGCTGGAGGCGGAGTACTGGATCGCGGGGTTTGGATCCGGATAGCCACAATCCCAGGCCGGTGCGCGACGCAAGCGATCGGACGCCAGGCGATGAATGGCGGAGGCTGCGGCCATGCCGCTGAGCGCCGAGAACAGAAACACCAAGAGGCCGTTATAGGAGCTGCGGCTCTCCGCGATCGGCACGATAGTCATCCACTCCAGCCCGGTCTGGTGCGGCATGACGTTGCCGACCATGGCCTTGCTCACCGGCGCGAGCGCGTCGATGAAGAGGCCGGGCAGGATGCCGGCGACGAGGCAGAGAGCGGCCAGCGCGAACATCGCTGCGAGCGAGAAGCGATCCGTCTCGTGCGCGGATGCGGCGAGATCCGAACGGGGACGGCCGAGGAAGCTGATGCCGTAGAGTTCGACGAAACACGCCGCGGCGAAGGCAGCGGCGAGCGCCAGCAGTCCGCCGAACGCCGGGATGATCAGCTTCAATCCCCAGTTCGGCAGTTGCGGTGAGAGCAGGATGGCCTGGAAGGTCAACCATTCCGAAACGAAGCCGTTGAACGGCGGCAATGCCGAGATCGCGACGCAGCCGACCAGCATCGCGAACGCCGTCTTCGGCATGCGATGGATCAGCCCGCCGAGCTTCTCCATGTCGCGCTCGCCGGTGACTTCCAGCACCGCGCCGGCGCCGAAGAACAACAGGCTCTTGAACAGCGCGTGATTGAAGACGTGCAGCAGCGCCGCAGTGAAGGCGAGCGCGGCGACCCAATCGAGCCCCTGCGCCTTGAAGGCGAGCGCCAGCCCGAGGCCGGTGAAGATGATGCCGATATTTTCGATGGTCGAATAAGCGAGCAAGCGCTTGATGTCGCGCTGCATCAGCGCATAGAGCACGCCCAGCGTCGCGGTTGGCCCGCCGACCAGGAGCACGACCACGCTCCACCACCAGACCGGCTCCGGCAGCAGGTCGAACACGATGCGGACGAAGCCGTAGACGGCGACTTTGGTCATGACGCCGCTCATGAGGCCGGAGACGTGGCTGGGCGCGGCGGGATGGGCGAGCGGCAGCCAAGCGTGCAGCGGCACCAGGCCCGCCTTGGAACCGGCGCCCAGCAGCGCGAGGATCATCACCATGCCGGCCAGCGCGGCGGACGGATGCGAGGCGCGGATCGCGTCGAAATCGTAACCGGCGCCGCTCGCGAGCAGGCCGAAGGCGAGCAACAGCGTCAGCGTGCCGAAGCTCGCCATCAGAAGATAGACATAGCCGGCGCGGACGTTCTCGGCCTCGCGGTGATGCGACACCACGAGCGCCCAGGAGGTCAGCGACATGAACTCCCAGGCGACCAGAAAGCTGAAGGCGTCATTGGCCAGCACGACGGTGTTCATGCCGGCGAGATAGGCAGGATAGAACGGCAGCACGCGGCCGGGCGACTCCTCGTGCTGGCCGTAGCCCAGCGCGAACAGGCTCGCAGCGGCGCCGCCGAGATTGACGACGACGAGGAAAAAGGCGGACAAGGCATCGAGCCGGAAATGGGCACCGAGCCAGGGCAGGCCGATCGGCAGTGTCGCGCTCGGCGTCAGATGAGGGAAATAGAGCAGATCGGACAGCGCCGTGACACATAGCGTCGATGTGGCGACCAGGCATCCGCCGTAAAGGATGATCGAGCCGCGCGGGCGCGTCGACAGTACGACTCCTGCAGGCGCCAGCGCCAGCAGAGCCGCCACTGACCATAGCGCCACGGCGATCATGGCCGCTCCTCGATCATGATTTGCGCGCGCGTCGCCATCCCTATTGGCCGCCTGCGCTCGGGGGTGGAGACTTCAGCCGCACACCGCGGCCCCCGGAACTCGACGCCGCCCCCTCGGCGATCAGCTCGATGCCGGCAACCGACAGCGCCTCGACCAGCTTCACCAGGGAATCGACATTACCGCGGATCACCCCTTCGGAGGCCTCCATGCGCTGGATCGTTGGCAGCGACAGCGAACAGCGCTGCGCGAGTTCGCGCTGGTCAATCCTGAGCAAGGCACGGGCGGCTCGAAGCTGCGCGGCGGTGATCACGGGGCGAATGTCCGTGGCAGTTACAGTGATTGATTTACCAAGCTTAGGGCGCGCAAAATGATGTTTCAAGCATCATTTTATATATGCGACGCGTCATTCCGTTTGACGTCCTCGGAGCCCAGGCCTCGCGCTCCGCCATCAGGCTCGTCCCGCCCCACCGTTATTCCGGGCGCGTGCGGCGATGACGACCGCGCAAATGCGGCGCGAGCTTCCGGGGTCGCGCTCACGCGCACCTAAGAATGACTGCCCTCAAAACTCGTTGGCGATCTTCGAGAGCATCCCGATCAGGGCTTCGCGATTGGCCTGCCCGAGCAGATCGTTCAGCCGCGCCTCGTGCTTGGTGGCGACGAGCTTCTTGGCGCGGGTCAGCACGGCCTTGCCCTTGTCGGTCAGCACCAGGATGTGCGAGCGGCGATCGTTGGTGGAGCGGATCCGCGCGCAAAGGTCACGGCTCTCCAGATTATCGAGCATGGCCACGAAGTTCGGGCGTAGGATGCCGAGCGTCGAGGCGACCTCGGTCTGGTTGCGACCCGGATTCTTCTCGACCAGCAGCAGCACGGAGAACTGTGCGGGCGTGAGCTGGAGCGAGGCCATGCAGCGCAGAAAGTTCTCAAACACCTTGAGCTGCGCCCGCTTCAGCACGTAACCGAGCTGCTCCGAGAGCTCGCCGAGCTGAAGCGCCTCGGGCTGCGCCTCCGTCGCGTCCTTGCGGCCCTTGGTCGCGTCGCCAGACTTCTCAGCGATCTTTTCAGCGGTCTTGGAAACGGTCATCGCCTCGTGCTCATAATCCCGCTAAGCTCGGGACGGGTCGCCTGTCACCCTTGAGATTATATTTGATAATTGTTATTGACCATATCAAATATCGTCAGCGTTTTTCAATGGCTGTGAGCGGACCGTCCCCCGCAACCGCGGAGACCGGCCCGGATCTTTGAGGGGGAGCGTCCGGTCTTGAACACCACCATTATGCTGTTCCTGCTGCAGGACGGCATCACCAATGGCGCGATCTACGCGCTGCTCGGCCTGGCGCTGGTGCTGGTGTTCGCCGTCACCCGCGTGATCCTCATCCCCCAGGGCGAATTCGTCACCTATGGCGCGCTGACCTATGCATCGCTGGCCGCGGGCCAGATGCCGGGCACGGCAAAGCTTGCGCTCGCCCTCGGCATCGGCGCCTTCGCGTTCGACCTGTTCGTGGCGCGCAAGGCGCTGCACGCACGACTGATCGTACGCAGCTTCCTCACCAACATCGTGCTGCCGGCCATCGTGCTGGCGCTGGCCATTTACTTCGCCGCCCAGAAGCCGCCGGTGGCGATCTGCATCGCGCTGTCGCTGGTGATCGTCGCGATGATCGGCCTGTATCTCTACCGCATCGCGTTCCAACCGCTGGCGCACACCTCCGTGCTGGTGCTGCTGATCGCTTCGGTCGGCGTCCACCTCGCGCTCCAGGGACTGGGCCTCTTGTTCTTCGGCGCCGAAGGCCAGCGCGGACCGGCCGTACTGTCCACCGCCTTCACCGCGGGCTCGCTGCGCTTCACCGGCCAGAGCATCACGGTCTACGCCATCACCATCGCCTTCATCGTCGGGCTCTGGCTGTTCTTCGGGCTGACGCTCTACGGCAAGGCGCTGCGCGCGACGGCCGTGAACCGGCTCGGCGCGCGGCTGGCCGGCATCCGCACCACGCTGTCGGGGCAGATCGCGTTCCTGCTGGCGTCCGTCATTGGCGCGCTGTCGGGCATCATGATCGTGCCGATCACGACGCTCTATTACGACTCCGGCTTCCTGATCGGCCTGAAGGGTTTTGTCGCTGCGATCATCGGCGGCCTCGTCAGCTACCCCTTAACCGCCGTCGCGGCGCTCGTCGTCGGCATCGTCGAGGCGTTCTCGTCCTTCTATGCCTCCAATTACAAGGAGGTCATCGTTTTCATGCTCTTGATCCCCGTGCTGCTGCTGCGCTCGCTCGCCGCGCCCGCGGTCGAGGAAGAGAAGGACTGACGCGCGATGCAGAGCCGGCTTCCCATCCTCGTCTTCGCAGCTTTCATGGCGGCGATCCCGTTCGTCCCGGGCGTGCCGCCGTTCTGGATCGTGCTGCTCGACAATATCGGCCTAGCGGCTCTCGTTGCGATGGGCCTTGTGCTGCTCACCGGCGTCGGCGGCCTGACCTCTTTTGGACAAGCAGCTTTCGTCGGCTTCGGCGCCTATACCACCGCGGTGCTGTCGACGGCCTACGGCTTGTCGCCCTGGCTGACGCTGCCGCTGTCGCTCGTGGTCAGCGGCCTGTTCGCGGTGCTGCTCGGCCTGATCACTGTCCGTCTCTCCGGCCACTATCTGCCGCTCGGCACGCTCGCCTGGGGGCTCGGCCTGTTCTACCTCTTCAGCAAGCTGGAATTCCTTGGGAGAAACGACGGCATCTCGGCGATCCCGCCGCTGTCGATCGGCGCGTTCAAGATGCTCTCGCCCGGCTCGATCTATTACGCGATCTGGATCGCCGTGATCGTCTCGGCCCTGCTCACGATGAACCTGCTGGATTCCCGCACCGGCCGCGCCATCCGCGCGCTCCGGCGCGGCCATGTCGCGGCCGAGGCATTCGGCGTGCACACGCCGCGCGCGAAACTCCTGGTGTTCATCCATGCCGCGGTGCTCGCCGGCCTCTCCGGCTGGCTCTACGCGCATCTTCAGCGCGCCGTGACTCCGACGCCGTTCGGTGCGCACGCCGGCATCGAATATCTCTTCATCGCGGTGGTCGGCGGCGCCGGCTATGTCTGGGGCGGCGTGCTGGGCGCGGCGATTGTCGTGATCCTCAAGGAGGTGCTGCAAAGCTACCTGCCGCTGATCCTGCCCGGCTCCGGCCAGGTCGAGACGATCGTGTTCGGCATCATGCTGGTGGCGCTGTTGCAGCTCGCGCCTGGCGGCGTCTGGCCGTGGCTGATGTCGTTCCTGCCCGAACGCACCAGTGGCAGGAAGCCGGACACCTCGCTGAAGCTGGAGTCGCGCGGCCACTCGGCAGGCCAGTCTGGCGTGCTGCTTCAGGTCGAGAAGGCGCGGAAGCAGTTCGGCGGCGTGGTTGCGGTCAACAACGTCTCCTTCGACGTCCGGGCCCGCGAGATCGTCGCGCTGATCGGGCCGAACGGCGCCGGCAAGAGCACGACGTTCAACCTCATCACCGGAGTGCTGTCGGCGACCTCAGGCTCGATCTCGGTCCTCGGCAAGAAGGTCGACAAGGCGCCGCCACAGGAGATCGTCAAGCTCGGCATCTCGCGCACCTTCCAGCACGTCAAGCTGGTGCCTGACATGACCGTGCTGGAGAATGTCGCGATCGGCGCGCATCTGCGCGGCCATTCGGGGCCGCTCTCCTCGATGCTGCGGCTCGACCGCGCTGATGAGGCCAAACTGCTCGCCGAGGCCGCCCGCCAGATCGAGCGCGTCGGCCTCGCCGACCAGATGCATCAGCTCGCAGGCTCGCTCTCGCTCGGCCAGCAGCGCATCGTCGAGATCGCGCGCGCGCTGTGCGTCGATCCGATGCTGCTGCTGCTCGACGAGCCGGCCGCCGGCCTGCGCCACATGGAGAAGCAGCGGCTCGCGACGCTTTTGCGCGAGCTGCGCGACGGCGGCATGAGCGTGCTGCTGGTCGAGCACGACATGGGCTTTGTCATGAACCTCGCTGACCGCATCGTGGTGCTCGATTTCGGCACCAAGATCGCGGAAGGAACGCCGGCCACGATCAAGACCAATCCCGAAGTGATCAAGGCCTATCTCGGAGTGGCGGCATGAGCGCATTGTTGTCCGTCGCCGACGCCCACGTCGCCTATGGCAAGGTCGAGGCGGTGCGCTCGGTTTCGCTCGAGGTTGGCGCCAACGAGATCGTCACCATCGTCGGCGCCAATGGCGCCGGCAAGACCACGCTGCTCTCGGCCATCATGGGCATCCTGCCGTTGAAGGGCCGCGTCGCCTTTGCCGGCCAGGATCTTGCGCGGCTCGACATCGAGGACCGCGTCGCGATGGGGCTTGGGCTCGTGCCGGAGCACCGCGAGTTGTTCGTGACCATGAATGTCGAGGACAATCTCGAGCTTGGTGCCTTCCGCATCGAGAGGAGCAAGGCGAAGGCCTCGATGGAGAGGGTCTACACGCTGTTTCCGCGGCTGAAGGAGCGGCGCAAGCAGCTCGCCGGTACGCTCTCCGGCGGCGAGCAGCAGATGCTCGCCATGGGCCGTGCGCTGATGGGCGAGCCAAAGCTGCTGATGCTGGACGAGCCCAGCCTCGGCCTCGCCCCCATCATCGTCGCCGACATTTTCCGGATCGTCACCGAACTGCGCGCCAGCGGCGTCTCCGTGCTGCTGGTCGAGCAAAATGCGCAAGCCGCGCTCAAGATCGCGGACCACGCATACGTGATGGAACTCGGCGAGTTCGTGCTGAGCGGAAAGGCCAGCGACATCGCGGCCAACGAACGGGTCGCGGCAAGCTATCTTGGTTTCCAGCACGAAGGCGATAGTGTATTGTAGGTTGCCGCGTAGGCTGGCCTCCCGTCCTGCAAAGTCCATAAATAACTGCGTGCAGAGCGGGAAGGACCACGCCTTCGTGGGCGACACACGACAAAGATAGTATTGTCCTCGACCGGTCGCCCTTGGGATTTTGCCAAGTTTTCGGCCGGGTTCAGTCAGACAAGTGTTGCGCCGGCCTGGCGCCGGTGATCGTGCGATTGACCAGACCAACAGTCCTCTCGTCGGAGGTCATGGCTCATGAGTCCCGTCACAATTGCGCTGATCGTGCTTCTGGGCGTCGTGCTGCTGCTCGCACTCTGGCTCATGGGCATCTACAACGGACTGGTTGTCGCCGCGAACCGCTTCAAGAACGCCTTCGCCCAGATCGACGTGCAGCTCAAGCGCCGCTACGACCTGATTCCGAACCTGGTCGAAACCGTCAAGGGCTACATGGCCCACGAGAGGGAGACGCTCGACGCCGTCATCAAGGCCCGCAACAGCGCGATGGCGGCCGAGCAGAAAGTTGCCGTCAACCCCAGCGACCCGGTGGCCGTGAGGGAGCATAACCAGGCCGAGGCTCAGCTGGGCGGCATCCTGGGCCGGCTCTTTGCCCTGTCCGAGGCGTACCCGGACCTCAAGGCCAACCAGAATATGCTCGCCCTGCAGGAGGAGCTGAGCTCGACCGAGAACAAGATCGCCTTCGCCCGGCAAGCGTTCAACGACGCCGCCGCCACCTACAACATCCGGCGCGAGGTCTTCCCGGCCAACACGGTGGCCGGCGTGTTCGGCTTCAAGGAGGCGGCGCTGCTCGAAGCCCCAGAGACTGAGCGCACCGCGCCCAAGGTGTCGTTCTAACCCGGAACGTCCACCGTTCCGATGCGTCCCATGCTTCCGGTTCCACGCTCGCAAAGTCGTCTCTGACCATGGCCACAAATTTCTTTCAGCAGCAGGATTCGGCCCGACGCAAGACCCTCCAGCTGGTCGTCTATTTCGTCCTGGCGATCCTGATTCTGATCGCCCTCGTGTATGCGCTGTTGGTCGCGGTCAGCATGGATAGCGGCCCCGAGCCGGTGTCCTGGTGGCAGCCGGAGCTGCTCCTGCTCGCGGCGCCGGGGGTGGGCCTCGTGGTCGGGGCTGCGAGCGTGTTCAAGGTGGCCCAGCTCTCGTCCGGCGGCCAGGCCGTCGCCCTGATGCTGGGTGGTCAGGAGGTGCCCGGCACAACCACCGACGCGCGGGAGAAGCGGCTGCTCAACGTCGTCGAGGAAATGGCGCTTGCCGCGGGAGTGCCGGTGCCCCCGATCTATGTTCTGGCCGAGCCCGGCATCAATGCCTTCGCGGCCGGCTACGCCCCGGGCGATGCCGTGGTCGCCGTCTCCCAGGGCTGCCTCAACTATTTGACCCGCGACGAGCTGCAGGGGGTGGTGGCCCACGAGTTCAGCCACATCCTCAACGGCGACATGCGGCTCAACATCCGGCTGATCGGCCTGATCTTCGGGATCATGGCGTTGTCCATCATGGGCCGTATGCTCATGTTCACGTCCGGACGCTCTTCGGGAAGGAATGATTCCCGTGGCGGCCTGATGCTGCTGGGCCTGGGCGTGTTTGTGCTGGGCCTGGTGGGAGCGTTCTTCGGTCGGCTGATCATGGCGGCGGTGTCTCGGCAGCGCGAGTACCTGGCCGACGCCAGCGCCGTCCAGTTCACGCGCAACCCCGAAGGCATTGGCGGAGCGCTCAAGAAGATCGGCGGGCTGGCCGAGGGGTCGCGCATCGGCAACCCGCAGGCGGCCGAGGTCGGTCACATGTTTTTCGCCAACGCCTTCGCCGGCGGGGGGCTCGCCGGACTGCTGGCCACCCATCCGCCCCTCGTCGAGCGCATCCGCCGGCTCGATCCCCAGTTCGACGGCCAATTCCTGGAGGTGCGGCCGGTCAGTGTTGATCGGGAAGAACTCGAAGGTGCCCGCCGCAGCCGTGTCCCGCCGTTCGCCGGGATGCCGAGGTTACCGAGCGTGCCACAAGTGCCCTTGCCGATTTTGAGGTTTGCCGACGAAGCAGCGTCCCGGGTCGGCCAGGTCGACCCGGAAGAAATCAGCCGCGCGAACGCGCTGCGCGACGGCATGCCCGACGTGCTCCGCGTCGCCGCTCAAGAGCCATTCAGTGCTCGCGCCCTGGTCTACGCACTTCTCCTGGATCCGCGGGCAGACCTGCGGGACCTCCAGCTGACCCGGCTGAAGGCCGGCACTGGGCCGCACGACTTCGCCGAAACCTTGCGGCTGGCCGCTCCTGTCCAGGCCCTGCCGGACACGCACCGGCTGCCCCTTCTGGACCTGGCCATGCCAGCCCTGCGGCAGATGTCGCCCGGCCAGCACCGGGCTTTCCGCGCCGAGGTCGAGAGGCTCATGATCGCCGACCAGAGGCTAAGCCTGTTCGAGTACACGCTCAGCTGCGTGCTGCATCGCCATCTCGACTCCCAGTTCTTGCCGCAGCGTAAGACGCGTCCAGTGCACAACTCGCCGGAAAGACTGGCGCACCCGGTGGCGACAGTGTTGGCGCTATTGGCCTGGGAAGGTCAGTCGGAACTCGACCAGGCCGCCCCGGCCTTCGATACGGGCATGCGCAGCTACATCGGCGGCGACCACACCCACCGCCTGCCACCACGAGAGCAATGCTCTCTCGCCGAGTTCGACGCGGCGCTGCAAACGCTCAATCAATCCGTCCCGGCCATCAAGCGCCGGATCGTCGTCGCCTGCGCGGCCTGCATCCTGGCAAACCAGGAGGTCACCCTCCGCGAAGCGGAACTGCTCCGCGCCATTTGCGATACGCTCGACTGCCCGCTACCGCCGCTCGTCGTCGGGGAAGCCGGGGGAGGATCAACGACAGTGCAGGCAATTCGTCGAAGCTAGGAGCCGCCTCAAGGCCGCACTCATGCGCCTCGCGCGTCGCGTACCGCCTGGGCGACCTTCGTCGATTGGGACACTCGACCGATTTTTGCGCCTGCAATGATCCTTCTTCGACGTGTGCTCGCCTTCGGCATCATGCCTTCGCTCGCGGTCGCGCCGGCAGGGGGATAAGTTGTGAAGTTCGCCGCGCGATGCAGCGCGAGAGCCTTCCGAGCCGCTTCGATATGTGCGGTCCGAGCTGTCAGGTCGCGAAGACGCTTGAGCTCCTTGTTCAGCCGCTTCAGCGCCGCGGCGAAAACCTGCTTGCGCTCTGATGCATGTTCGGCGGTTCCTGGAAAGCTTGCTCCGCGTGTCTCAGCCTTTCCGCGCCTCTCTCGCCGCCTTTGTCGGTGGAACGTTCGCTCCTTATCGTGCATCTTGCGCAAGCGGGGTCGCATGGCCTCCAGCTCAGCCACCTCGAGGCCATAGATGGCGGGGTGGTGCGTGTGTCGGATCGCCTCATATTCTTCGTGGCTGAGGAGGCTGCGTTCGGACTTGCAAGGGACCGACATTTCAATTCCTCCATTTGACTTCTTGAAGTTCAGGAAGGACTCATCCAGGTCAGTTTGATCATGTTACTGCGCACAGGCGTTGCTCCACTGTTGGTGAAATCGGACGCTGGAGTGGAGACTAGCCCCAAGCGTGCCAGTCAATAATCGAGCCGCCCCCACCAGCAACTGTCGGCCGACTCAGCTCGCGGTCCTTTCTCCTCTGCTGGCGGACCGAGATTCCATTTTGCCGCCAGGTCAATACAGAACAGCGTCATCCCGCCGCTCGTCCAGTCGTAGATCTTTTCAACCCGGTACATCGTTCCGCTTGGTCCAAAGCGGCTGCAGACGTTGGTGAACATGCCGGTCCCCGCCGCGGGCTTATCCGGCAGGGGATGGCGGTCGACAAAACGCAGCGCCGCGGAGAGGCCCTCCATGGCGTGCGTGCGTTCCAGCTCCTTGGTGTTCTCCAGATCGAAGCAGACGAGCGTTTGGACCTGCAACGAGATGATATCGCCGACTTGGGGCCGCTCGGTTGCATGGGCTGAGGTGAGGACAGCCGCGGCCAAAGCGGAAACCAGCAGAGATGACGGTTTCATGGCTCTGGCCCCCTTTCACGATTTTCAGTCCTTCGGCATCCGCGCGCGTCTCTGATCTTGCGCCCACGGTCGCGTTTTGAGGAGGATGTATCCTTCGCCTCGAATGCGACGCCATTGCGGTCCGAAATCTTGACGGCTGTCCCTTTTTTGCGACCATCCACCCGTCGGCCAAGCATCGAGCGGCGCACACCGAGCGCGTCGCACTTTCCGTCGCTTGAAAGTCAGCTCGTCGCCGCCTTCTCGCCCTTCAACGCCGCCACCTCCGCCTCAAGCTCCGCGATGCGCTGGTCCCTTGCCGCCAGCGCGGCCGCGACATCCGCGGCGTCGAACTTCTGCGGGATGTGCTGCGGGCAGTTCGCATCCCAGGCCGCGATCTTGAACACGATTACCTGCTCGGGCCGCGCACGGTATCCCCGGGGCATCAGGGACTGCGTCAGCGCCTCATCGTCCTCGACCACGCGCGCCTCGCCCCAGATCTTCACCCGGCGGCGATGGGCGTAGTCCATCACGAAGATGTACGCCTTGGGATTCTCCGAGAGATTGCCTTGCGTCAGATATTGCTGGTTGCCGGCGTAATCGGCGAAGGCGAGCGTCTGCTTGTCCAGCACCTTCAGAAAGCCCTTCGGCCCGCCGCGGTGCTGGATATAGGGCTGGCCGTCGGCGGAGGCCGTGGCGAAATAGAAGCTGCTGGCATCGGCCAGGCGCGCGGCGAGGTCATCGTCGACCTCGGTGCGCCAGCCGCGCTGCTCGACGCGGCCATAGGCCTCACGCGAGCCCCTGCGCGCCTGGATCGCCTTCACCGCGGGCGTGAAGGCAACGTCGCTGGCATAGGTGCGGACTGCTGTCGTCATCGGAACATCTCCGGGAATTCCGGCGCATTCGGTGCGTCTTCACCCGCCAAAATGGGCCTTTCGCCGCCCAAAACAATCAACCCGCTTGACACTTCATCATTGCGATATATGCAATAATGTTCATGGATCGCCTTGAGGCCATGCAAGTCTTCGTCACCGTCGCTGACCTGCGCGGCTTTGCGCCGGCGGCCCGCAAGCTGCGGCTGTCGCCTTCGGCGGTGACGCGCCTGATCGCGGCGCTGGAGGAGCATCTCGGGGCCCGGCTGCTGCAGCGAACCACCCGGCAGGTGACGCTCACCGACGTCGGTACGCGCTATTTGGAGCGCGCGCGGCGCATCCTCGCCGATGTCGAGGAGGCCGACGGCTCCGCGCGGGAGGAGCGCAACCGGCCGAGCGGACGGCTGGTGGTGTCGGCGCCGGTCGGCTTCGGCCGGCTCCATGTCGGCCCGGCCATGACCGCCTATCTCAAGCGTTACCCTGAGGTCGCCTGCGAATTGCGTCTGTCGGATCACCTGGTGAATCTGGTGGAAGACGCCGTCGACGCCGCGGTGCGGATCGGCCATCTCCCTGATTCCTCGCTGGTCGCGCGCCAGGTCGGCGAGATGCGGCGGATCGTGGTGGCCGCGCCCGGCTATCTGAAGCGCCATGGCGAGCCGAAGACGCCGGAAGCGCTGCTCGCGCATCAGACGATTCAGTTCGGTCCATCCGCCAGCTGGCGCTTCGTGCAGGATGGCCGCGATATCGAGGTGACGCCCTCTCCCCGCTTCACCAGCAACAGCGCCGACGCCGCCCTGCAATATGCCGAGGCCGGCGGCGGCGTGACGCGCGTGCTGGCCTATCAGGCCGCCGAGGGCTTGAAGCGCGGGCGGCTGAAAATCCTGCTGGCGAAATACCAGCAGCCGGCGCTGCCGATCCACATCGTCTACCCGACCTCACGCCTGCTCTCGGCCAAGGTGCGCGCGTTCATCGATCTCGTGGTGGAGACGACGCAGTGGAGGTTTGGGTGAGGCGCTCGTGCCCCGGACGCAGCGCAGCACATAGTGATGCGCTGCAGAGCCGGGGCCCATGCCGCATGGGTCCCGGCTCTGCGGAGCGGCACCATAGCGCGTCGAAGACGCGCGTGAACGCGCTTATGGCGCCGCACCGCGTCCGGGACACGAGAGAGGCTACCCCTTCTTCTGCACCACCCGAAACGTCCCGCTGGCCCGCGCGATCACGACATCGTCGGCCTTGATCAGGCTCTGCGCAAAACAGATCGTCTTGCCAGTCTTGATGACGTCGCTCTCGATCGCGAGCCACTGGCCGATCTCGGCGGAGCCGACGAAATCGACCGAGAGAGAGACGGTCACGAATGATGTGGTCCAGTTCGTCGCCTGCGCGCAGCTATAGCCCATGGCGTTATCGGAGAGCGCTGCAATCAGGCCGCCATGGATCAGGCCACGGCCGTTTGTGTGCGGCTTTGCCAGCCGCAGGCCGATGATGACGGCCTTGTCGGTTTTCTTCGCGTAAAGCGGCTCCCAGGGTTCGGTGAGGGGGCTCTTGCGGGAAAGCGGCTCGAAGCCGCCGGGGACGTCTGTGTCGGTCATGCGCGTCTCGCGTTGCTGGTCGCCAGCATTGAACGCGATGCGGATGACAGTTTCACCGCCTACAAAGTTTTAAACGGAATTTGCGCGGATGTTTGAAATGGCCTTCGCAGTCACCCTACGACAACTGTCATCGCCCGCCTTGTGCGCACTTGCGTACTGGGGCGGGCGATCCAGTATTCCAGAGACGGCAGTGATTGAATCGAGAGGCCGCAGCGTACTGGATGCCCCGCCGGAGCCTGTCATCGGGCTCGCCGAAGGCGAGACCCGGTGGCGGGGCATGACACCTGTGGTCAGAACGGCAGCCCCACGTAGTTCTCCGACAGCGATGTCATCGCGGCCTGTGAGTGCGTGACATAGTCGAGCTCGGCGAGCTGGATGCGCGCGCCGATGGTGCCGGTGTCGGGGAATTTGTGCAGCATCGAGGTCATCCACCAGGAGAAGCGCACCGCCTTCCAGACCCGCGCCAGCGCCTTGGCGGAATAGGCGTCGATCCTGGCATTCGATTTCTCGTCGTAGAATTCGCGGAAGGCGCTCGCGAGGTAATGCGCGTCGCTCGCAGCTAAGTTCAGTCCCTTGGCGCCGGTCGGCGGCACGATGTGCGCGGCGTCGCCGCACAGGAACATCTTGCCGAAGCGCATCGGCTCGGCGACGAAGCTGCGCAGCGGCGCGATGCTCTTCTCGATCGAGGGACCCGTGACAAGGCTGTCGGCCGCCTCCTGGTCGAGCCTGCGCTTCAGCTCGTCCCAGAAACGGTCGTCCGGCCACTCATCGACGTGATCATTGAGCGAGCACTGCACGTAATGCCGGCTGCGCTTCATCGAGCGCATGGTGCAGAGCGCAAAGCCGCGGGCGTGGTTGGAATAGATCAGCTCGTGGCTGACAGGCGGCGTCTCGGATAGAATACCGAGCCAGCCGAACGGATAGACCCGCTCGAACTCCTCGATCGCCGACGCCGGGACGCTGGCGCGGCTGACGCCGTGAAAACCGTCGCAGCCGGCAATGAAATCGCAGTCGATCTCGTGGGTGACACCATCCTTGACCCAGGTTACGCGCGGGTGACCGCCGTTGAAATCGTGCGGCTGCACGTCCTTCGCCTCGTAGACCGAAACGAGACCGGCGGCCATGCGCGCATTCATCAGGTCGAGCGTGACCTCGGTTTGGCCGTAGATCATGACCGTCTTGCCGGTCGCGCCTTTCATGTCGATGCGATGACGGCGACCAGAGAACGCGAGCTCGATGCCCTCATGCACCAGGCCTTCTGCATGCGCACGCGCGCCGGCGCCGACCTGATCGAGCAGCGCGACGGTTCCCTCTTCCAGGAGGCCGGCGCGAATGCGCCCGAGCACGTAGTCCGGGCTTTGCCGCTCAAGAATGATGTTGTCGATGCCGTAGTGATGCAGCAGTTGCCCAAGCAACAATCCGGCCGGCCCGGCCCCGATGATTGCGACTTTTGTCCGCAATACTTGCTCCTCCCGATCCTGTAGGGTTCGTAGCGGCTCGCTTGTCGTATCGGCCCGCGCAGGATAATTATATCATATAACGGTTGGGCAAAAGGGGAGTGCTCGCTGCCGCAGCACGACAAATCCATGCAACATCGCTGACGTAGATAACGGCGACGGCGCGCCGCGCCAGTTCCGACTTGAACCCGGCAACCGATTATATAACATGTTAACTAACGAGACCGGGCCTTCGAAGCCCGCCGTCAGAAAAAGGGAGAGACGACCGATGAGGAAAGCCTGTCTGGCTTTGCTGCTGGCAGCAAGCGTGATGCCCGCGTTCGCGCAGGACAAGACCTTCGACCTGAAGATCTCGCACTGGGTGCCGGCCTCGCATCCGCTGCAAAAATCGCTGGAAGACTGGGCGGCCGCGGTGGAGAAGGATTCCGGCGGCACCATCAAGGGCAAGGTGTTTCCGGCCCAGCAGCTCGGCAAGGCCTTCGACCATTACGACATGGCGCGCGACGGCATCGCCGACGTCACCTACGTCAATCCCGGCTACCAGCCCGGCCGCTTCCCGATCGTCGGCGCCGGCGAGCTGCCGTTCCTGATCTCGGACGCCAAGGGCGGTTCGGAGGGCCTTGACGCCTGGTATCGCAAATATGCCGAGAAGGAGATGAAGGACGTCAAGTACTGCCTCGCCTTCGTCCACTCTCCCTCCTCCTTCCACTCCCGCACCAAGAAGATCGTGATGCCGGAGGACGTGAAGGGCCTGAAGATCCGCCCGGCGCACGCCACCATGGCGAATTTCGTCACCTCGCTCGGCGGCACCAACGTGCAGTCCTCCGCGCCCGAAGTGCGCGACATCATCGAGCGCGGCGTCGCCGACGGCGTCACTTTCCCCTGGGGCTCGCTGGTGCTGTTCGGCATCGACAAGGTGACGAAGTACGACATGGAGGCGCCGCTCTATACGACGACCTTCGTGTTCGTCATGAACAAGGACAAGTACAACGCGATGTCCGACAAGCAGAAGGCCGCGATCGACAAGAATTGCTCGACCGAGATGGCCGGCGTGGTCGGGGAGCACTGGGGCAAGTTCGAGGACGCCGGTATCGACAAGGTAAAAGCGGAGGCAGGCCACGAGGTCTACAAGCTCACCCCGGAGCAGACCGCCGCCTGGAAGAAGGCCGCCGAGCCGCTGGTCAAGACCTGGGCCGACGGCGCCAAGAAAGCCGGTGCCGATCCGGACGCCGCGCTCGCCGATCTGAAGGCCTCGCTGAAGAAGTACAACGCGCTGGCCGAGTAGCCTCGCGTTGAAGGAAACACGGCGGCGGGAAGCATCTCGCCGCCGTTGTTCTGCAAGCGGGCCGAGATGTGAAGTGCGCACGACGCTTCCTCTCCCTCTCCCCGCCTGCGGGGAGAGGGTTGGGGTGAGGGGGAGTCTCCGCAAGGGCGGTGGCAGTTCGACGCGCGGAGAGTCCCCCTCACCCGGAATCCGCGCTGCGCGCGAATTCCGGCCTCTCCCCGCACGCGGGGAGAGGCAAAGAACCGCTTCTGGAGTCGAGAGCGCGAATGACATCAGGCAGGAAATTCCCATGAAGCGCTCCTGGATGGATCGCATCATCGACACGATCGAATGGATCGCAGCCGGCTTCGTCGGCATCGTAGCACTCGACATTTTTCTGTCGGTGCTGCTGCGCAATACGCTGAACTATTCGATCCCCGACAGTTTCGACATCGGCCGCATGCTGCTCGGCATCCTCATTTTCTGGGGCATCGCGGCAACCTCCTATCGCGGCACCCACATCACGGTCGACCTGGTCTGGGGCAATGTCGGGCCGCGCTACCAGCGCTGGATCGACATATTCGCAACGCTGGTGCTGCTGTTCGTCGTCACGGTGCAGACCTGGACGCTGTTCGACAAGGTACGCGGGACCTACAATGACAACGTCCAGACCTTCGACATGCACATGCCGACCTGGCCGTTCTTCGCGATCGCCTGGATCGGCGACGTCTCCGCCGTGCTGCTGATCGCGATCCGCACTTACCGGCTGATCTTCCACCCTGAAGACATGCACGACCCCAAGCTGAAGGCGACGGAGTAATCATGAGCACCGATGCCGTCGCCGTTATCGGCTTCGTTTCCCTGTTTGCCCTCATGCTGCTGCGCGTGCCCGTCGGCATGGCCATGGGCCTCGTCGGCGTATCCGGCTTCTCCTATATCGTCGGCGCGACGCCGGCGCTGAAGCTGGTCGGCCAGACCTCGATGCGCACGGTCACTGACTACACCTTCGGCGTCATCCCAATGTTCCTGCTGATGGGCTCCTTCGTCAGCAATTCCGGCATGAGCCGCGAGCTGTTCCGGGCCGCCAACGGTTTTGTCGGGCATTTGCGCGGCGGGCTCGGCATCGCGACCGTCGGCGCCTGCGGCGGCTTTGCCGCAATCTGCGGCTCGTCGGTGGCGACCGCCGCGACCTTCTCCGCCGTCGCTTACCCAGAGATGCGCCGCTTCGGCTATCCGCAGTCCTTCGCCACCGGCGTGATCGCCGCCGGCGGCACGTTGGGCGCGATGCTGCCGCCCTCCACCGTGCTCGCGGTCTACGGCATCATCACCGAGCAGGACATCGGAAAACTCTTCATCGCCGGCATCATCCCGGGCCTCCTGGCGATGACGATGTACATGATCACGATCGGCCTGATCGGCTATTTCCGCCCCGACTTCCTGCCCAAGGGCAAGGTGCTGCCATGGCGCGAGCGCTTTGCCGGCCTGAAGGATATCTGGGCGCCGGTGCTGCTGTTCGTGTTCGTCATCGGCGGCCTCTACGGCCTGCCGTTCCTGCCGCGCTTCACGCCGACGGAAGCCGGCGGCGTCGGCGCTGCGGGCGCCTTCATCATTGGCATCGTCACGGGGCGGCTCGACCGCGAGAAGGTGCTGGCCTCGCTGCTCCAGGCAACGCGTACGGCAGCCGCCGTGTTCACCGTGCTGATCGGCGCCTTGATCTTCGGCTATTTCCTCACGGTGACGCAGACGCCGCAGAAGGTGACCGAATTCCTGACCGGGCTCGGCCTCGGTCCCTACGGCGTGCTGGCGCTGATCATGGTGATGTATCTCGTGCTCGGCTGCCTGATGGACGCCATGGCGATGATCATCCTCACCGTACCGATCATCTTCCCGGTCATTACCCATCTCGGCTTCGACCCGATCTGGTTCGGCGTCATCATCGTCATGACGGTCGAACTCGGCCTGATCCATCCGCCGGTCGGCATGAACGTCTTTGTCATCAAGAGTGTGGTGAAGGACGTCTCCTTCTCCACCATCTTCAAGGGCGTGATCCCGTTCGTTGCGACAGACCTGGTGCGTCTGGTGATCCTGATCGCCTTCCCGCTGCTGGCGACATGGTTGCCGACGCGCATGATGGCGAATTGATGTTGTGAGCGCGCGCTATTCGCCGCAATGGCGGTGAGCCCCCTCGCCCCGCTTGCGGGGAGAGGGTTGGGGTGAGGGGGAGCCTCCGCGGGGACGGTGACAGTTGGACTCGCGGAGACTCCCCCTCACCCGAAATTCAAGCTGCGCTTGAATTTCGGCCTCTCCCCGCAGGCGGGGAGAGGCGAAGAAACCGCGTCCCACGTTAGAGGTGACCCATGACCCCCACCCTCGAAACCAAATACGTCTTCACCATCACCGCGAAGATCGGCGATGTCGTTACCGTCGGCGAGACCGGCATGGGCGTCCGCCGCATCATTCCGATCATCGGCGGCGAGGTGAAGGGCGCGATCAGCGGCAAGGTGCTGCCGTTCGGCGCCGACTTCCAGACCATCCGCCCCAACGAGCTGATCGACCTCGAGGCGAAGTACGCCTTCGAGACCGAGGACGGCGCCACCGTCTATGTCGAGAACAAGGGCATGCGCTTCGGCCCGGTCGAGCTGCTGCAAAAGCTCAAGCGCGGCGAGCCTGTCGACCCGAAACTGATCTACTTCCGCACCGCGCCGAAATTCGAGACGGGCCACGAGGAGTACCGTTGGTTGATGCAGCATATCTTTGTCGCCTCGGCCGCGCGGCACGCGGACCGCGTGGTGGTGGATGTACATCAGGTGATGTAAGGCTCCTGCCTCCTGGCTGGACCGTATCAATCCCCTCCTGCAAAAGCCGCGCGGGGCCTTTGCCCCGGGGCTGAGCTGGTTCAGGATATGCGCGCGCAAGACTGTGCAGATCACGGGAGTGCCACCATGTCCCTTATGGCTTCCAGCGGCTCAAGCCCGCATCGCAACTTTGATCCTTCCGAAATGGGCGCCATCGCCCACCTCTACCGGGGTGAGGTCTATCGCTCGACGATCTGGCGAACGCGGCTCGACAACACGACCAATTGGTCGATCGTCACGATGGGCATCGCGCTGTCGACGACCTTTTCGAGCCCAGAGGCGTCGCCCTTGCCGCTCGTCCTCGTCGGACTGCTGATCGCCGTGTTCCTTGCGATGGAGGCGCGGCGCTATCGCTATTTCAACGTCTGGCGCGCCCGAGCCCGTTGGCTGGAGAAGAATTTCTATGCGCCGATGTTCACGGGCGAGGCGCACGACGACAGCTGGCAGGCAATTCTCGCGCGCGACTACACCGCGCCCCGCCATCACATTTCATTCGTCCGCGCCGCAGGACGGCGGCTGCGTCGTAACTACGCCGGGATTCTCATCATCCAGGCGGTCGCCTATTACGGCAAGATTGCAATCCATCCGACGCCCGCAGCCAGCTTGGCCGAATTTGTCGATCGCGCGGCCGTCGGACCGCTTCCCGGCTGGTTCGTTCTAATCATGGGGTTTGCCTACGATTTCGGCTGGGTGGCGTTCGCGCTCGGCACGCTGTGGCTCGACCAGCGCGAGCGCGGGGCAAGGGGCGCCGGAGTGGCGATGGGCTAGCGACAGGGAACTGCCGCAGCAGCGCAGGCGCGGCTCTTGCCCTCTTGGGCGGGATCCTGGACGAGTTTCGCCCAACCCCCTCGACGCGCGGAGAACTCGTCCCCTTATTGACTCCCTCAGAATTCGTTATACAACATAACTATTCTGATAAGGACGGAAATGACACAGGGAAACGCCGAGACCGGTGCCGCGGGCGCCTCCGGGCTATTGAGGATCGAGAGGGCGGACCGGGTTCTGACCGTGGGTCTTAACCGGCCGGCCAAGCGCAATGCGCTCAACGACGGCATCATCCTGGAAATCGGCGAATGTTTTGCGTCACTGCCCGAGGATGTCGGCGCGGTCGTCATCCACGGCATCGGTGACCATTTCTCCTCCGGTCTCGATCTCTCCGAGCTCCAGGACCATGACGCGACCGGCGGCCTTTTGCATTCGCAGATGTGGCACCGCGTGTTCGACCGCATCCAGTACAGTCGCGTGCCCGTGATCGCGGCGCTCAAGGGCGCCGTGATCGGTGGTGGGCTCGAGCTTGCCTGTGCTGCCCATATCCGCGTCGCAGAGCCCTCGACCTATTTCGCGCTCCCCGAAGGGCAACGCGGCATCTTCGTCGGCGGCGGCGGCTCGGTGCGGCTGCCGCGGCTGATCGGCGTAGCGCGCATGATGGACATGATGCTGACCGGCCGCGTCTATCCCGCGACTGAAGGCGCCTCCTACGGCTTTGCGCAATATGTGACGGAGGCTGGCAACGGCTTACCTAAGGCGCTCGAGCTTGCGACCAAGATCGCTGCCAATGCGCCGCTGACGAATTTCGCCGTGCTCCAGGCGCTGCCGATGATCGCGGAGGCCAATCCGCAGACCGGTCTGTTGATGGAATCGCTGATGGCGACCGTCGCGCAGAGCGACAAGGAGGCGAAGCGCAGGATTCGCGAATTCCTCGAGCACAAGACCGCCAAGGTAAAGCCGAAGTCATGAGCGCGCAGCCGTCCTCTTCCAGCACAGAGCGCGGCGCGAGCACTTGTCCGCTGCGGCCGATCTCATTCGGCGATCCCGCCATCGCTATCGAGCGGCGTGACGACGGCACGATCTACCTGCGGCCGAAGCAGCCGCTTGGCGATTATCCCGTCCGTATCACCGATCGCCTGCATCACTGGGCCAAGACGACGCCGGACCGCGTCTTCATGGCGGAGCGCGAAGGCGGCCGCGGCTGGCGCAAGATCACTTACGCCGAGCTGCTCACCGCGAGCCGGCACATCGCCTCAAGCCTGATCCAGCGCGGCCTCTCGACGGAACGGCCCGTTGTCATTCTCTCCGGCAATTCGATCGACCATGCGCTGCTGGCCTTCGGCGCGTTCTATGCCGGCATTCCGTTCTGCCCGGTGTCGCCCGCCTATTCGCTGGTGTCGAAGGACTACGGCAAGCTCTCCTATCTGATGAAGCTGCTGACGCCCGGTCTCGTCTTCGCCGAGGATGCCGACAAGTTCGCCGACGCACTCGCCGCCAATGTCTCGCCCGGCACCGAGATCGCCGCCTCCTATGGCAGCGTGCCGGGCCGCAACGTCACGCTGCTCGCCGACCTCATGGCAACGCCGGTCCGCGACGATCTCGACGCGGTGCACGAAAAAATTGGCTCCGACACGATCGCGAAGTTCCTGCTGACCTCGGGCTCGACCGGCAATCCCAAGGCCGTCATCAACACCCAGCGCATGATTTGCGCCAACCAGGTGATGCTGCGCGAGACGCTCGCCTTCCTCAAGGACGAGCCGCCCGTCATCATCGACTGGCTGCCCTGGAATCACACGTTTGGTGGCAACCACAATATCGGGCTGACGCTCTACAATGGCGGCTCGATGTATCTCGACGCCGGCAAGCCGATGCCCGGCGGCATCGAGGAGACCGTGCGCAATCTCCAGGAGATTTCGCCGACGGTCTATTTCAACGTGCCCAAGGGCTACGAGTCGCTGCTGCCATACTTGCGCGACGACCAGGGCCTGCGCGCAAAGTTCTTCGACCGGCTGCACGCGATGTTCTTTTCCGGCGCGGCGCTCTCGCCCTTCGTCTGGAACAGCCTCGACGAGCTCGCGGTGAAGGAAAAAGGCTATCGCGTGCCGATGCTGACGGGCTTAGGGGCCACCGAGACCGCGCCGTTCTTCATGTCGGTCAATCCGCGCACCAGCCGCTCCGGCCATGTCGGCTTGCCGGTCTCGGGCAATGACGCAAAACTGGTGCCGAACAACGGCAAGCTGGAAGTGCGCGCCAAGGGCCCGAACGTGATGCCCGGCTACTGGCGCCAGCCCGACATCACCGCGAAATCCTTCGACGAGGAAGGATTCTACAAGATGGGCGATGCGCTCAAGCCGTCCGACCCCGATGATTTCAACGCCGGCTTCGATTTCGACGGTCGTGTCAGCGAGGACTTCAAGCTCGCAAGCGGCACCTGGGTCAGCGTCGGCCCCTTGCGTGCGCGTTTTGTCGCGGCCTGCGCGCCGCTGGTGCGCGACGTCGTCATCGCCGGCATCAACCGCGACGAAATCTCCGCGCTCGTGCTGCTCGATCTCGACGGCTGCCGGCTGATCAACCCGACACTGCCGGCCGACGATCTCACCGTCACCGCGCGCGACCGGCTGGTGCGCGAGGCTTTTCGCGAGCGCCTGACCCGCTTCCTCGGCTCGGCCACCGGCTCCTCGACGCGGATCACGCGCGCGATCCTGATGGACGCGCCGCTCTCAATCGACAAGGGCGAAGTCACCGACAAGGGCTCGATCAACCAGCGCGCGGTGCTCGAGCATCGCACGGCATTGATCGAGGAGCTGTATGCTGCCAATCCATCGGACCGTGTGATATCGGTTGGCTAACATGAGAGTTGGAATGAACCGGTCGGCGCTTCCTTCACCTCGCCCCGCTTGCGGGGAGAGGTCGAATTTGCGGAACGCGCAAATTCGAGTGAGGGGGAGTCTCTACGAGTCCAGCTCTCACCTCCCTCGTGGAGAGCCCCCCTCACCCCAACCCTCTCCCCGCAAGCGGGGCGAGGGAGTTCATCTCGTCTAGAATTCCGCCAAAGGAGAAGGTCATGTTGTTGAAGGATCAGGCAGCCATCGTGACCGGTGGCGCATCGGGACTGGGCGCGGCGACCGCGCGGAAGCTGGCGGCGCAGGGCGCAAAGGTCGCGGTCTGCGACCTCAACGCAAAACTTGCCGAGACCGTCGCCGCCGAGATCAAGGGCGTCGCCGTGGTTTGCGATGTCTCCGACGCCGCCTCGGCTGAAGCCGCGATCGCGCAGGCGACCAAGGCCCATGGCCCGGCGCGCGTGCTGGTCAACTGCGCCGGCATCGGCGTTGCAAAGCGCGTGGTCGGCCGCGATGGCCCGATGGCGCTCGCCGATTTCGACAAGGTGATCAAGGTCAATCTGATCGGCACCTTCAACATGCTGCGCCTCGCCGCCACCGAGATGTCCAAGCTCGAGCCGCAGGCGACCGGCGAGCGCGGCGTCATCATCAACACGGCCTCCGTTGCCGCCTATGACGGCCAGATCGGCCAGTCGGCCTATTCGGCCTCCAAGGGCGGCATCGTCGGCATGACGCTGCCGATCGCGCGCGAACTGGCGCAGTTCGGCGTCCGCGTGCTGACGATCGCGCCCGGCCTGTTCCTCACGCCGCTGCTGGCGAACCTGCCGCAGGAAGCCCAGGACTCGCTCGCCGCCGCGATCCCCTTCCCGCGCCGGCTCGGCAACGCCGACGAGTTCGCCGCGCTCGCGCTGCACATGGTCGAGAATTCCTACCTGAACGGCGAGGTGGTGCGGCTCGACGGCTCGCTGCGCATGGCGCCGAAGTAAGGCGCAACGCAAGCAAGGCCAGCACATGTTCGTGAACCGGCGCGACGTCCAGATCCAGTGGGGTGATTGCGACCCCGCCAACATCGTCTACTACCCGCGTTATTTCGCGATGTTCGACGATTCGACGTCGACCCTGTTCGAGGTCGCCGGGTTCTCCAAGCAGGACCTGGTCCGCAAATACGGCCTGGTTGGGATCCCCATGGTCGACACGCGGGCCAAGTTCTACATCCCCTCGACCTATGGCGACTGGATCACCATCGAAACGAAAATCGAGAGCATCAAGCGCTCGAGTTTCGAGGTGAAGCACAACGTCTACAAGGGCGAGGCGCTGGCGATCGAGGGTTTTGAGACCCGGGTCCTGGTCGGCCGCGATCCCGTTAACCCCGACAAGCTGAAATCGGCACCGTTTCCTTCGGAAATGGTAGCGAAGTTCATCGGGAGCTAAATCGCCGCATCACCAAAAGAGGGGGCTGAATTACCCCTCGATTTCTGCTTTCAAAGAACGCGTAAAGGGAGGAATAGATGAAACGCTTTTACCTGACCGCCGCCATCACCGCGGCCGCGCTGGCGCTGCCGGCCCTGCCCGCGCTGGCACAGACCGCAGACGTTACCATTGGCATCAGCGTAACCACCACGGGTCCCGCCGCGGCCCTCGGCATTCCCGAGCGCAACGCGCTGGAATTCGTGCCGAAGGAGATCGGCGGCGTGCCGCTGAAGGTAATCGTGCTCGACGATGGCGGTGATCCGACCACCGCGACCACCAACGCGCGTCGCTTCGTCACCGAATCCAAGGCCGACATCATCATGGGGTCCTCGACGACCCCGCCGTCGATCGCGATCTCCAACGTGGCGAACGAAGCCGGCATTCCGCATTTCGGCCTTGCGCCGTTCCCGATCACGCCGGAGCGCGCCAGGTGGTCGGTGTCGATGCCGCAGCCTATACCGATCATGGGCAAGGTGCTCTACGAGCACATGAAGTCGAAGGGCGTGAAGACGGTTGGCTATATCGGCTATTCCGACTCCTACGGCGATCTTTGGTTCAACGACTTCAAGGCCCAGGGCCTGCCGATGGGCATGACCATGGTCGATGAGGAGCGGTTTGCCCGCCCTGATACGTCGGTGACCGGCCAGGTGCTGAAGCTCATTGCCGCCAATCCCGACGCGATCCTGATCGGCGCCTCCGGCACGGCCGCGGCACTGCCGCAGACTGAGCTGCGCGAGCGCGGCTACAAGGGCCTGATCTACCAGACCCACGGCGCGGCCAGCATGGACTTCATCCGCATCGCGGGTAAGGCCGCCGAAGGCGTGCTGATGGCCTCGGGTCCGGTGATGGACCCGGAGGATCAGCCGGACGAAGCCGCGACCAAGAAGCCGGGCCTCGCGCTCAACACGGCCTATGAAGCCAAGTACGGCCCGAACAGCCGCAGCCAGTTCGCCGGCCACTCCTACGATGCCTTCGAGGTCCTCAAGCGCGTCATCCCGACCGCGCTGAAGACGGCCAAGCCCGGTACGCCGGAGTTCCGCGAAGCGATCCGCCAGGCGCTGCTGTCGGAAAGGGAAATTGCGGCGAGCCAGGGCGTCTACAATTTCACCGAAAAGGACCGCTTCGGCCTCGACGACCGCTCGCGTATCCTGCTCACGGTGAAGGACGGCAAGTACACGCTCGCGAAGTAAGAGCCGCGACAGTCGTGAGACGACGAGAGCCGGTCCAAGGGGCCGGCTCTTTGTTTTTGCAGTCGGTAGCGAGCCGCGACCGTGCCGACACGCCGCGTGCCTAAAGTATGATGGGTTGAAGACGCGTCGAGTTCGGACAACAGCAGCGCTCTCTCGTTCCCTCCCCCCTTGTGGGGGAGGGGCAGGGAGGGGGGGCCCACACGGGGATTCTTTCCGTCACGCACCCGACCTCGGTGCATCATCAACAACCGGCACCTTTTCCTGGGCTACCCCTCTCCCTAGCCCTCCCCCACAAGGGGGGAGGGAACGCACCGCCGTCGTAGCGCTAGTAGAGTCTCATTATCAGGCCTCACGCCGCCTGCCGCAGCGGGGTCCAGGCGAATTCCGGATAGTATGTGTCCATCATGCGGTCCACATAGGCGGTGAGGTTCGGAAATCCCTCCGCGCGCTGGCGCAGGGCGGATTCGAAGAACGGCGTAAGGATTCCGGCGAGCGCGCCGAAGGCGGTGGCATCGACACCGCAAGGCTTGCTGCCCATCAGATAAGCCTTGTCACCGAGCTGCACCGAGAGCGCGAACAGCGAACGCACCGCGAGGTCGACATCGTCGTCGGGCGCGTGGCGGCCGAGGCCGGAGAGCAGATAGTTCTCGGCGACACGGAACTGCGCATCCTCGCGCAGCTTCTCGCGGTTGTGCTCCGGCGCGCCATCGAAGAAATGCGCAGGCCCCTTGGCGAAATTGACCGGATCGACCCAGCGCGCGCCGACCAGCGCCCAGTAGACGTGATGTTCGATCATGCGCTCAAACGCCCAGGCCTGCGCGCGCTCGGTCAGCGACAGGCCGGCGTCGAAATCGAATCCGTAACGGTGCTCGATATGGGCGCGGATGAAGGTCGAATCGGCGACCGCCTCGCCGCTATCGTCGATGAAAGGCAACTGCCCCTTGGGCGAAGCCGGCGGCATCGCGCGCTCCTTGCGGTGGGGCAATCCCGCCATCTTGAGCTGCACCTCTGTCTTGGTGACGAAGGGGCTGATTTCCGGCAGGCCGAAGCCGGTGCCAAAGCCGTAAAGCGTGATCATGCGAGCTCTCCTGGACCTCCGAAAGAGTTGACGGAACCTAGTGACCGGCTGCTGCCACCATGGTGGCAGCAGCCGTGATATCTTCTGCGAAACGGGCCCCCCGCCAGGCGCGGCCCATGAAATGGCGGACCAGCGCGTCCGCAGCCTGGATTAGCGAACGTGTCACCATGGTCGCGAGCGCAACGCGGAGGTCGACGACGGTGAGATCGAAAAACATGAGGCGACTGAAGGCCCTGGAATACAGCGAAGCGTGCAACGTGGCCTGTGCGCGCCACAACGGACCAACCGGACCGAAATGGGTTGGGATGATCATGGACAAATCCTCTTCAGTCGATGTGTTGTCCCGGTATAGAACTCCCCTGCTGCCAACATCGTGTCAGCATCCACGCGCCGTTTGCTGATCCGCCCCCGATGAGAGAATTGTCATGAGACGCGCCGACCGGCTGTTTCAGATCATCCAGGTGTTGAGGCGCACGCGGAAGCCGCTGACGGCGGATGCGATCGCGGCCGAACTCGAGACCTCGAAGCGCACGATCTATCGCGACATCGCAACGCTGATGGGCCAGCGCGTGCCGATCCGCGGCGAAGCGGGCATGGGCTACATCCTGGAGAAGGGTTTTGACCTCCCGCCGCTCATGCTGACACCCGACGAGATCGAGGCGGCAGTGCTGGGCGCGCAATGGGTCGCGGGCCATGCCGATTCCGCGCTGGCGCGCGCGGCCGAGGATTTGATGGCCAAGATCGCCGACACCGTGCCCGAACGCCTGCGCCCCTTCGTGCTTGAGCCTGCGAGCCGGGCACGGCCGAGCTGGAACAGGGAGCCTGACCGCCTGGACATGGTGCGAACGCGCACGCAGATCCACGAAGGCAAGAAGATCCTGCTGCGCTATCGTGACGAGCAGGGCCGCCCCAGCGAGCGTATGATCTGGCCGATTTCGGTCGGTTATCTCGAAGCGGTCCGCCTGCTCGCGGCCTGGTGCGAGCTGCGCAGCGACTTCCGCAGCTTCCGCACCGACCGCGTGGTAGACGCAACTTATCTCGACGAGCGATATCCGGAGCGGCGCGACGTGCTGCGCGCGAAATGGCGGCAGAGCCTGGTCTGGGGCCCGCCAAAGGACACGTGAGCACGATGGAAGAGACTTCCCCCATCGATCTGTCGAGCTGTTGCCAGAGTTGCGGCGCGTGCTGCGGCTATTCGGAGAACTGGCCGCGCTTCTCGATCGAGAGCGACGAGGAGCTTGCAGCTATTCCGGAAAAGCTCGTCAACGCGCGGCAATCCGGCATGCGTTGCGAGGGCAATCGCTGCTCGGCATTGCAGGGCGAGATCGGCAAGGCGACGGCCTGCGGCATCTATGCGGTGCGACCGGACGTGTGCCGCACCTGCATGCCGGGCGACGCCGAATGCGCGATGGCGCGGCGGAAGTTCGGTCTGCCGATGATCGAGCTGACTTAAGCCGGAACGGCTTCGCTGATCTCGTCGTCGATCTCGTCGTCGAGTGGTGCAAGCACCGAGAGCGGCTTGGTCGACAGCGTGATCGGCTTGCGGCCCCCCGACAGCGATGGCGACGATTTGGTCGAGCTTTCGCGCGACAGCGCGTAGAGCGTCGAGCCGACACGGCCGCCATTCTCGATCAGGTCGCGCTCGCTGCAGCTGCCTGCGATCGCGACCGCCAGCGAGTGCAGATGGCTGCGGCGATAGCAGAACAGCGCCAGCCTGGCGCGGACGTCAGGGGAAACACTCTCAACCAGCCTCGGCAGACCGCTTTCATTGGCGCGATACATCTCGCCAAGGAGTTCGTCGCGGACCGGGCAGAAATCGCTTTCAAAAGCGTCGCGGCTTGAAAACATTGCAGTTCTCCCTCGTGGTGGGGAAGATGCAGCGCAATTCTCTAATGATAGGTTAACCACGCTGCCCGGTAGTCACCCGGGGTTCTTGCGCTCTGGCCGCGAATCAGTCGGCCGAAGGAGCATCGGCAAGCGCATCTGACTCGATAGTTCGGGGCACTAGTACCTCTGGTGTCATGCCTTGTCCTGGCCATCCACGTCTGGCCACGCCGCACGAAGAACGTGGATGCCCGGGACATAGGCGAGCGAAGCGACGCCGTCCTTCAGACGGCTATGCCCGGGCATGACGACCTCTTGAGAATGCCGATCGATAGCCCTTGGCCAGACGCAGCCAGCCTCAGTTGGCCGCCATGAAGATGGAAAGACCAAAGCCGGTCAGGTGGTGGAGCGCCTGGTCGACGCCGATCAGGGTCCAGAACCAGGGGTGCTCCTGGTTGACGCCCAGATTGGCCGAGACGAACCCCTTGGCCCGGTCGATCGTGATGTGGATCGCGAAATCGATCAGCGCCACGAACCAGAATCGGGGCGCGACAATCAGGATCAGCGGCAGCGCAACCGCAAGGTGAATCAGGCAATGCACCAGGAGCGGCAATGCCCAGCCGTGCTTCTGGTCCTTGCCATGCGCCATCCAGGCGGTTTGCAGGACGAAATCGGCGATGATGTGCTTGAAGGTGAGCAGCAACATCCAGCCAATGAGCGCTTCAACCGGAACCGCCGATGACATGGGTGGAAACGACAAAGCTGACGCCTCATTGAGGTGACAAGAAGAATTGGAGCGTCCAGCGCAACTTCTTCTTGGACCGGTCAGATCGCCGGGACGTGTGATTTATGACATCTCCCGCAACGGAATCCAGCCGGGGGGAACCGGAAAATCGCCAACTGTGGCTAACTGGTGATAGGATGACCAATCGCCGCGCCGGGCTAAGTAAGGTTACCTTCGGCTCGAAATTTGCATTCCGGCCTCCGCACGCTAACATTGACGGTAGAGAATATCGTTCTTTTTTCAGACATTTAGCAATTGCAGGGCACCCGCCGCGATCACATCCGCGAGTCGCCCGAGAATAAGGCCAGAGTGCCATGAGTACTGAAGGCCCGACCTCATCGCAGATCGAGCCGCCGCCGCGGCGCCCGAAGGTTATCAAGACCAATCAGCAGCAGGTCTTTCTCTATGTCGTGCTGACCCTATTGTTGTCGCTGGCCACCGTCTGGGGCGGCCGCGCCATATGGCACAATTCGGAGACGCTGACCTTCGCCGTCGGCGCACCCAACAGCGACGAGGCGCTGTTCGCAGCCAAGCTCGCTACGGTCCTGAAGAACAACGCCTCGCGCTTCCGGATCAAGATCGTCAACAACCCCGACAACGCCAAGGCGCTCGGCCAGTTCGACCGCAGGCAGGCCGACCTCGCCGTGCTGCGCACGGACGCCAAGGTCCCGTTGCGGGCGCGCACGCTTGCAATCCTTGAGCACGATCTCGTGCTCCTCCTCGGCCCCGGCAACAAGAAGATCAAGTCGCTCGCCGAGCTGAAGAAGAAGAAGGTCGCCGTCCTCGCCGAGAACGAATCTTCGCTCGCCTTTGTCCGTAGCATCCTCGACATCCCCGACGGACCGGACGCTGCCAAGATCCAAATGGCGCCGCAGGGCGCAACGCTCGACAAGCTGCTTGCGCCGGCGAGCGGCTTTGGCGCGGTGGTCGCCATCGTCCACGCCTCGAAGGCGGTGCGGGACAAGGCCTATCAGCAGGTCGCCAAGCGCGGCGGCTTCACGCTGAACGCGATCGACGAGGCCGGTGCGCTGGCGCGCAAATTCCCCGGCATTTCCGAGGAGACGCTGACCGCGGGCACACTGTCGGCCTCGCCTGAAATTCCGGACGACGACCTCGACACGATCGGGCTCCAATGGTTGCTGGTGGCGCAATCTAGGATGTCGGCGACCACGGCAGGCGAGCTGGCGCGTACCGTCTACGAGAACAAATCCGCGCTCGGGCTCGACAACGGCTTTGCCACCAGGATCGAGCCGGCCTCCGTCGAGAAGGACGCCTTCGTGATGGCGCATCAGGGGGCGGCCGATTACATCAACGACGACACCAAGTCGTTCCTGGATAAGTACAGCGACATGATGTATCTGGGCGCCGCCGCGCTCAGCATCATCGGCTCGATCTTCGCCGCGATCTACGCCAAGATCACCCGAATCGCGCCGGAGAAGGCCAGCGAGCTCTCCACCGCCATCCTCGATATCGGCGAGCGCATCGAGCACGCCCATTCGCTGGATCAGCTCGAATGTCTCCAGGATGAACTGGAGGGTATCCTGCGTGGCGCGGTCATCGGGCTCAGGGACGGCACGATCAGCACCGACGGTCTCGACACCTTCAAGCTCGGCTACGAGTTCGTGCGCGACGAAATCAGCATGCGCCGCGACTACCTCAAGCGCCATGCCGCCGAGGCCGAAAAGGCAGCCCAGGAAACTGCCCCTCCCCAGCATGACGACAGCAATGTCGTCGTGGTGAAGACGGCCCAGAGCGCCTGACCGGCTGGTTCGACGCCCGCGGCACGATCCTTCCGGGCCCTTCCCGGTGAATCATCGGCCGGCACTCTGGAACCGGCCCGATCCACAACCGTTGGTTCCCGGATAAGATCGGAGAACGCGCCATGCGTACGCTCCTCATCATCGTCCTCATGGGAATGCTGGCGGCGGCTGGCTACTTCGCCTATGCCGCAATGACGGTCGAAGGCGAGCCGCTCCCGACGGAAGGCTATGTAGCCCTGGCTCTGGGAGCGGGTTTCTCCGCCCTCGTCGGCATCGGTCTCATGACGCTGCTGTTTTTCAGCAGCCGCCGCGGCTACGACGAGCCGCCACATTTCAAGTAACGGCGCAGTCCGCCGCCGCGCCAAGCCTCCCCCCGTTCGACGATGTTGCAGACTGCCAGCGCCCGTCGTTGACGGCCCCTGCCGGGGCAGGCACTTTGGCGCGCATGTCCAAGCCGCTGATCCCCGCTCTGGCCCAGTTCGTGGCTGCCACGGCCGGCCGCAACATGACCAAGGCGGCCTATGTGGCCGTGGGCGTCGGCGTGCTCAGCGTGATGCTGCTGACGGTCAATCCGGCCTATGAGACGGCGCATCGCTGGGTCGATGCCCTGCTATGGGCGTGCCTCGCCTATTTCGTGTTCGAATGGGTGGTCCGTCTGCGCCACATGGCGCGGCAGGAGCGTCTCTCGCTCTACCTGTCCTCATCCGCGGGGCTGGTCGACGCAACAGGCGCACTGGCCGTGCCGGTTGCGCTTGTTCTCGGCGTCGAGCCGAAGACGGCGTGGCTGCTCAGCGTGCTCTGGGTCCTGAAGGTGGTGCCGGGCATTCCCGGCCTGCGGCAGCTCCGCCGTGTGCTGGTGCTGGAATCAGGGCCGCTGGCCAGCGTGCTCGTGATCTTCCTGATGGTGGTCTTCCTCGCCTCCGTCGCCGAGTATTTCCTGGAGCGGGAGGTGCAGCCGCAGACCTTCGGCAGCGTGCCGGCCGCGCTGTGGTGGGCTGTGGTGACCTTGACGACGACAGGCTATGGCGACGTCGTGCCGGTGACGCCGCTCGGACGCATCGTCGCAGCCATGGTGATGATCTCCGGCCTCGGGGTGTTCGGGCTCTGGACCGGTATCCTGGCCACCGGCTTTGCCGCGGAGACCCGGCGCGACAATTTCCTCAAGACCTGGGAATCCGTCAGCAAGGTGCCGTTCTTCGCGGCGCTCGGACCTGCAGCAATCGCCGACGTCACCCACATGCTGCGCACCATGGAGCTGCCGGCGCGCACCATGATCATCCGGAAGGGTGCGCTAGGCGACTGCATGTATTTCATCGCCGCCGGCGCGGTCGAGGTTGACCTGCCCGGCAAGAAGGTGCAGCTCGGCGAAGGTGCCTTCTTCGGTGAGATGGCGCTGCTCGGCAACAACATCCGCGGCGCCAATGTCTCGACCACGAAAGTGTCGCGGCTCCTGGTGCTCGACCTCGTCGACTTCCGCGTGCTGATGGCGCGGCATCCCGATCTCGCCGAGACCATCGACGCGGAAGCAAAGCGCCGCGCGCTCGAAAACAAGTAAATGGAGACAAAAATGTCGGATACAGCCGACGCGGCCTCTGGCCCCGTGCTCGAACTCGCCGGCGCTCGCGCCACCATCCGCCTCAACCGGCCCCAACATCTCAACCGGCTCCAGGCCGAGGACCTCGGCAAGCTGATAAAACTGTTCAACCGGGTTGAGGCCGATCCGGATATCCGCGTGCTGGTGCTGACCGGCACCGGGCGCGCCTTCTCCGCGGGCTACGATCTCAACTCGGTCGCCGAGCGTGCGGTGAGCTCCAAGGAGCAGCAGAGTGCGGGTTCGGCGTTCGAGGTGGTCGTCAACCGGCTGGAGGATTTGGGCGTGCCGACGATCTGCCGGCTCAACGGCGGCGTCTATGGCGGCGCCACCGATCTTGCGCTCGCCTGCGATTTCCGCATTGGCGTCGACACCGCCGAGATGTTCATGCCGGCGGCGCGGCTCGGGCTGCACTACTACAGGAGCGGCATCAAGCGCTACGTGACGCGGCTCGGCGTCGACAATGCGAAGAACCTGTTCCTCACGGCGCAGAAGATCAGCGCGCCGGAGATGCTGCGCATCGGCTATCTCACCGCGATGGTGGCGGTGGAATTTTTGGACGAGGAAGTCGACAAGCTGGCGGCGATCCTCGCCGGCAACGCGCCGCAGGCGATGCGCGGCATGAAGCGCGCGATCAACGAATTCGCTCGCGGCGAACTCGACCAGGAAGCCGCCGACCAGCGCCATCGCGACAGCATGCGCGGCGACGAGATCAAGGAAGGCATCAAGGCGTTTGCGGAGAAGCGCCCGCCGCGATTTTGAGGATTACCCCCGTTTCGACCGCATCGCGCGTACCTGCGTGAGCTTTGGATCGCTCGACAGCGCTTGATAGCGCTTGCTGTCGACGGCGTAGATCGCGATGCGGCCTTCGCTGTCCGCATGCACGCCCCAGCCGAAGCGCTTACCGAGGCTTGAGGCACGCATGCAGGCCTGCCCACGCGAGAAGAACGCGGCGCGAGCGGCGCTCTTCTCCGCCTTGGTCGCCTTGGCATCGAGTTCGCGGCCCGGCGCGGAGGTCGCGAAGATCACGTCGTCGGACGTGTACTTGTAGGGCGCCTTCATAATCATCGCATATTGCAAGCCGGCCACCGTCGGCTGTCCTGCGCGCGGCGGCGGCTCCTCGCCGGAGCGTGCCGGACAGTCTTCGGCAACCCGGATGAACGTGTCGAAACAGTTGGTCGTATGGATCGGCTTGTTCATATGAGATCCGGCCTCTTCATTTTCCCGCAGCCGCAGCATGCTGTGCGGCCATCTCGTCATCCGCTGCGTTGATCCGCTGGAACGCGGACCGTGCGGTCATGCGCTCGGAATAGCGGACGAACACGTCCTTCTTCGGCACGATGCCGAACATCATCGTCCAGCTGAGCGCGATACCCCCCAAGACATCCGCGGCGGTCATGCGCTCGCCGAGCAGGTACGGCCCCTTCGACAATTGCGCCTCGAGCGCGCCGAGCATGGTATCATAATCGGCATAGGGCGATTGCGTGATCGGCGCCGGTTCGCGCTGCATGAACTTGTCGATCAGCGCCGGCTCGAAGGATGAACCGTAATAGGCGATCCAGCGCAGATAGGGACCGCGCAGCGGATCGTTCAGCGCGGGCGTCAGCCCTGCCTGGGGATACAGGTCGGCGAGATAGATGGTGATCGCGACCTGCTCGGTCACCGGCGCCTCGCCGTGGCGGATCGCCGGCACCTTGCCGAGCGGATTGATGGCGAGATAGGCCGGCTGGCGCTGCTCGCCGGCCTTCATGTTGAGGACGTGGAGATCGTAGGGGGCGCCAAGCTCCTCGAGCAGCACCCGCGTGCCGGTGGCGCGGCTTTGCGGCGAATAATACAGCGTGATGCGGTTCGGATCGGTCATGGCAGGTCTCCCCTCTGGCACCCCTTAAGCCGGCTGGCGGCGCGCATCTTAGCGGACCATACCTGACATCCCGTGTCAGGTATGGTTTAAGGCATCATGCGCGCGAGCCGGATGCTGTCGATCCTCACCACCCTCCAGGCCAGGGGACGGGTCACCGCGCCGGAGCTCGCGGAGGCCTGCGAGGTCTCGGTGCGCACGATCTATCGCGACATCGACGCGCTCGCGGCGTCCGGCGTCCCTGTTTACGCCGATCGCGGCGCGGAGGGCGGCTATCGCCTGCTCGACGGTTATCGCGTCCGCTTGAACGGCTTGTCGCAGGGCGAGGCGGAAGCGCTGTTCCTGTCCGGGTTGCCGGGCCCGGCCGCGGCGCTCGGACTGGATGCCGCGATGATCGCCGCGCAGAACAAGCTGATGGCGGCGCTGCCAGCGAACTTGCGCGAAGACGCCGGCCGGATGCAGGAGCGCTTTCACCTGGACGCGCCGGGCTGGTTCGGCGAGGCGGAAGAGCCGAAACATCTGCGCAGTATCGCCAGTGCGGCTTTGCGCGGGACGCTGATCAAGATCCGCTACCAGAGCTGGCGCGCGGAGAAACAACGCCGCGTCGCGCCGCTCGGCCTCGTGCTGAAGGGCGGCAGCTGGTATCTCGCGGGCCAGGTCGACGGCAGCGTGCGCACCTATCGCATCGCGCGCGTGCTCGACTGCACGGCGCTCGACGATCCTTTCGATCGACCCGCCGATTTCGATCTCGCCGCCTACTGGCAGGCCGCGACGCTGCGCCTCGAGGCCGAGATGCATCCCAATGTCGCGATCGTCCGGCTATCGCCATTCGGCGTCAAGCTGCTCGACGCGCTGAGCCAGCCCTACGTCAGAGCACGCACACAGATCGAAGTGAGCGCCGATGCGGACGGCTGGCGCATCGCCAAGGTGCCGACCGGCAAGACCTCGTGGCACGCCGCCGCCGAATTGTTGCGGCTCGGCCCCGAGGCCGAGGTACTGGAGCCCGCCGATCTCCGCGAGAAGATGGCGGAGATGACGCAAGCGATGGCAGCGCGCTATCGCGCGGCGCGGAAAACCTGACGACGGCGCGCCCGGCCGCAGCCGGCGAAACAATCCTGAAACACGATTCTCCGCCCGCCGTGTGAACGCATCCGCGTTTCGACCCGACCGAGATGCAGGGACACAACAACGGCCTTTGCGCCACACTGGAGAATGAAGATGTTTCGTAAGCTTGCACTTGGTCTGATCGCTGCCGGCTCGCTCGGTGCTGCCGCTCTCGCGCCCACCGCCGCTTCGGCTCACGGCTTCCACCATCACTGGGGTCCCGGCTGGGGCTTTGGCGGCATCTACGTCAACACCGGCATCAACAACTGCTACCGGGAACGCGTCGTGCAGACCCGCCACGGCCTGCGTGTCCGCGTCGTGAATGTCTGCGCCTACGGGATCTACTGATATCTCGCGTCCAGGATAAGCCGTCCATGACAAAGCTCCGGTCGCGCCGCGATCGGGGCTTTGCGTGCTGAACCCTAATTCGCCTGGCCACTTTGCCGATGCCGGCGAAACCAGGCAAAGGTCTCGCGGGTCGTTGCGATGTAGCCGCGGCCGCGATAGACGATCTCGCCGTCGACGATCTCGTTCAGCTTCGGCAATGCGTGAAACGGGATCGAGGGATAGGCGTGGTGCTCGACGTGATAGGGCATGTTCCACGCGAACCATCTGACGATCGCGCCGGTGTAGGTGGTGCGGGTGTTCTGAAACGCGCTGCGGGTCCTGTCGCAGCCGGTGTGCTCGGCATAGAGATAGGGCCTCAGGAAGAACTGCCCGATAACAAGCGGTACGATCCAGACCTCGAGCAGCAGCGCTGAGGAGTACCAAAGCGAGAGCGCGAGCAGCAGCGCATAGAGCACGACATAGGCGCGCGCTTCGGCCACGATGGTGGCGCGCTTGTTCTCTGGGATCCATGGCACGATGACCCTGCCGATGACGGCATGGCCAAGCATCAGCCAGAGCCTGCCGGCGACCTGGAGCAGTCCGCTATAGGCGATCGCGAGCTGCGTGCCGGATCTCGGCTTCGCGCCGACGATCAACTCGGGGTCCTTGTCCGGATCCTGGGTGTAGCGGTGATGGTCCCAGTGAAACAGGCAGTAATATTCGTAAGGCAATCCGATCATGAAGGCCGAGAGATAGCCGACGGCGAGATTGAGACCACGGCTTCTGAACGCGGTCTTGTGTGCGGTTTCGTGCACCGCCATGAACAGGAAAGCGACGAAATAGCCCTGCACCGCCATCAGCGGCAGCGCCCAGAGGACGCCGAAGCGCGAAGCCACCATCCAGATCAGCGCGCCGACCAGCACGATCACGGCGTAGTGGCCGAGGCTGCGCGCGGCGCCCTTGAGATCGGAACGAACCGACAGTTCGCGCAGCATGGCTGGCGTCAGCGGCTTCAGACGATGGCCAGGCTCTGAAACGGTTGCGTTGCTCATGATCTGGGACCTGTCTTACTTGCCGAGAAGTTCTGCGATCTCGGCCTTGAGGAAAGCCCGGTCATGCGGATTGTTGACGGGGTTGCCGGCGCGATGGCCATGCAGCGACGGGATCGGATGCAGCACGGCGGACCTTGCGTTGACGAGCCGGCCGAGTTCGTCCTCGTTGTCGCGAACGTCGAAATAGCGATCGGTCGCACCCGGCATCAGCAGCATATGCGCCTTGATCGCGGCCAGCGCGCGATCGAGATCGCCGCCGAACGCGACGCACCGGCTGATGTCGCCGCGCTGCCAGATGCCAATCTGTGCCAGGAGATCGTTGGCGTCGCGCCGAGCAAACGTCGCGTCCCATGCACGGACGAGATAGTCCTCAAGCGAGGTGAAGCCCGCCTCGCGCCAGAGCTCGTCGCGATAGAAGCCGTGCGACATCGCCCAGCCGGCGTAGACGCGCCCCATGGCGCGATAGCCGGCGGCGGGCTTCTCGACGAAGCGGCCGTCGCGGAAGGCGGGATCGGTGGTCAGGGCGGCCTTCACGCTTTCGAGAAAGACGTGGTTGTAGGGCGCGCAGCGCGCGCTGCCGCAGACGATCGCGGCACGCTCGACCATCTCGGGATTCAGCGCTGCCCAGTGATAGGCCTGCATGCCGCCCATCGACCAGCCGTAGACAAGCGCAAGCTTCGAGATGCCGAAGCGTTCGGCGAGCAGCCGGTGCTGGACCGCGATGGCGTCGTGATAGGTGAGTTGCGGGAACGGCGCGTGGCCGGAATTCGACGGCGAGGACGACAGGCCGTTGCCGAACAGATTTGGAATAATGATGAAGTAGCGCGCGGGATCGAGCACGCCATCGGGCCCGATCAGCCATTCGGTGTCGAAGTGCTGCGCGCTGAACGAGGTCGGATAGAGTATGACGTTGTCCCTGGCCGGACTCAGCGTTCCGTAGGTCTTGTAGGCGAGCTTCAGCGACGGGAAGACGGTGCCGGATTGAAGCGTGACATCGCCCGCCTCGAAAATCTCGTGGTCGCGCTGCGTCGTCATGGACCAACTCCCGCTCACGCGGCCGCAGAACGCGCCGCTGAATCGACGATGCATCGATCGTGCCGGACGAAACAAACCATCGTTGCGCCACGCTCAATAACTGTACTTGTAGTACAGTTATTTGGCAAACACAATGAGGATTCCGGCCCTCGCGCGGCTCAAGCGATGGCCGCGATGTATCGCTCCACCGACGCAGCGAACGCGGCCTTGGCGCCTGCGGCAATGTTGCGGCCCCACCAGGCGCCATAGATGCGATCGAAGGCGAGCGGCTCGACCGCCGCCGCGATCCGCCGCACCGCGGCTGCGTTGAGCGGCATGTAGTTCGGATACGAGTACATGAAGCTGACGAAGCGGCGGTCCATCGTCACCTGTGCGATATCGCCGGTGAGCAGCACGCCCTTGCCGTCCGCACCGCGCGCATCGTGCAGCATGGTTGCGCCCGCGAAATGGCCGCCAGTATGCAGCAGCAGCAAATCGTCCGAGAGGCGATGATGATCACCGGTCCAGTGCACGATCGATGGATGCGGCCGCGTGACCCATTGGCGGTCGTCCGCATGCAGATAGACCGGAATGCCGCCGAACGCCTCGCTCCAGTCGGCGAGCGCGCCGTAGTAATGCGGATGCGAGATTGCGATAGCTTTCAACCCGCCGAGCGAGCGCACATGGGCGATCGCCTCCGGCGTCGCCAGCGGAATGCAATCCCACATCACGCATCCCTTGCCATCGGGCACCAGCAGCGCGCGCTGGCCGATGGCAAAGGCCGGCTCGAGCGCGACGCCGGTCAGGCCGAGATCGTCGCGCCAGACCACGCGGTGACGTTCGGCGAGCGTTTCCGGTGTCAGGAAGGTCTGGCCTTTCCAGTTCACGAACTGCCGTTCGTCCTCGCAGATGGGACATGATGCGGGCGGGTTTCCGCTGTCCGGGAAATGCGTGCCGCAGGTTTCGCAGGTCCAGAGGGGCATGGATGTGATCCGATCAAGTAAGTGATACGCGCTGCATGCAACATCGTCATTGCGAGGAGCTCGTGACAAAATTGCAAAGCAATTTGCACTGAAGCGACGAAGCAATCCAGAATCTTTCCGTGGAAACGGTCTGGATTGCTTCGCTGCGCTCGCAATGACGATGTGGGAGGAGCGGCGCATTCCAACTAATCGGGAAGCGCTCTCTTAAGGAAACTCCACCACGATCTTGCCGAAATGTCCGCCCTGCTGCATCAGCCGCAGCGCGTCGGGCACGGCATCGAACGCGAACACCCGATCGATCACCGGCTTCATCCCGTTACGGCCGATCGCGGCGGTCATACCCTCGAACATGCGCCGGCTGCCGACGGAGAGGCCGATGACGTGCAAGTTCTTGGAAAACAGGCTCGGGATCGCAATCTGCTGCGAGAAGCCCGTGAGCACGCCGATCACCAGAACGGTGCCGCCGACGCGCGCCGCCTCGAGTGATTGCGCAAAAGTATCCTTGCCGCCGACCTCGACGACGTGATCGACACCGCCGCCGGTCCACTCCGCCGCGGCCTTGCCCCATTCCGGCACCGCACGGTAGTTGATGGTGTGATCGGCACCGAGCGCCTTGGCGCGTTCGAGCTTCTCGTCGCTCGACGACGTCACGATCACGCTCGCGCCAGCGAGTTTTGCGAATTGCAGCGCAAAGATCGACACGCCGCCGGTGCCCTGCACCAGCACGGTGTCGCCGGGCTGAACCCTGGCCTCCTCGAACAGCGCACGCCATGCCGTGAGGCCGGCGCAAGGCAGCGTCGCCGCTTCCTGGAAGGACAGATGCGACGGAATGCGGCTGACGCCCTCGGCATCGAGCAGCATCACCTGCTGCAACACGCCCGGCCGCGTGCCGCCGAGCGCATAGCGTCGGCTGTTCGCCGACACCTTCCCGTCGATCCAGGATTGGAAGAACATCGGACAGACGCGATCGCCGACCGCGACGCGGACAACGCCTTCTCCGACGGCGATCACCTCGCCTGCTCCATCCGAGAACGGGATCAGCGGCAGTCTGGAGACGCCGCCCTTGCCCTGCACAGTGAGCAGGTCACGGTAGTTCAGCGAAGCCGCCCGCATTCGCACCGTGACCTGACCCGGACCAGGCGTGGGCTCCGGTAGATCGGCCAGCTCCATCCCCTCGATCGACCACTCACGCGCGACCTGCCAGGCTTTCATGGCCTTTCGCTCCGTCTCAGGTGCCAAAGTTCTTCTGGATCGCCTTGTCGAGCGTCTCGCCGCCGACAAAGCGCTGGCGCAGCTCGCGCTTGAGCAGCTTGCCGCTCGGGTTCTTCGGCAGGCTGTCGACGAAGATCACGCGCTTGGGCACCTTGAAATGCGCCATCTGGCCGGCGCAGTGCTTGACGACGGCCTCCTCATCCAGCGTCTCGCCGGTCTTGACCACGACGATCGCGGTAACCGCCTCGATCCAGCGCGGATCGGGCAGGCCGACGACGGCGACCTCGGAGACCGCGGGGATGCGATAGACCATCTCCTCGACCTCACGGCTTGCGACATTCTCGCCACCGGTCTTGATCATGTCCTTGACGCGATCGACCACGGTGATGTGGCCCTCGGCATCGACCGTGGCGAGATCGCCGGAGTGAAACCAGCCGCCGGAGAACGCCGCGGCGGTCTTCTCGGGATCATTGTAGTAGCCGGAGAGCAGATGCGGCGAGCGGTGCACGATCTCGCCGACCTCACCAATCTTGACATCCTCCATCGAGGTGTTGACCACGCGTGTCTCGACATTGAGCACGGGCTTGCCGGCCGAGCCGGCCTTGCGGAGCTGGTCCTCCGGCCGCAGCACGGTCGCGAGCGGCGCGATCTCGGTCTGGCCGTAGAAATTCCAGAACCTGACGTTGGGCAGGCGGCGCTGCAATTCGAGCAATACCTCCACCGGCATGATCGAAGCGCCGTAATAGCCCTTCTGCAAGGTCGACAGGTCGGTCTTGTCGAAATTTGGCGAGCGCAGCATCGCGATCCAGATCGTCGGCGGCGCAAAGAATGACGTGATCTTGTGGGCCTGGATCAGGGCGAGGATGTTATCGGCCGTCGGCTTGCCCGTGATGACGCCGGAGGCGCCGAGATAGATTTGCGGCCCCAGGAACACATCGAGCTGTGCGCAGTGATAGAGCGGCAGCGCGTGCAGAAACTTGTCGTCGGCGCTCATGCCGCCGTCGATGATGCAGCTGACATACTGCCACATCACCGCTTCGTGGGTCAGCATCGCGCCCTTGGGCAGGGACTCCGTGCCGCTGGTGTAGACGATCTGCGCGAGATCGCGGCTGTCGACGGAGGTCTCCAGGAACGAGCCGTCGGCATGCAGGAGGTCGTCGAAAGTGGTGAGGCCCGAACGCGCCGACGCCGGATCCTCGCCCGGCAGCCAGATCATCTTCTCGACCGCGCAATCCTTGGCGCTAGCCGCGCGCGCGGGCTCGACGAAATCCGGTCCGGTCGCGAGCAGCTTTGCGCCGGAGCTCTTCAGGATGAAATTGATCTCGTCCGGATTGAGCATGAAGTTGATCGGTACCAGCACCGCGCCGATCCGTGCCAGAGCGAAGCGCAGTGCTGCGAAGGCGTGCGAATTGCGCGAGAGCACGGCGAGACGATCTCCCTTCTTCACGCCGAGGCCAAGCAGGCCGCGGCCGAGCCGGTTGCAGATCGCGTCCATCTCGGCAAAGGTCCAGCTCACATTGCCGCAGCTCACCGCAAGCTTGTTCGGCTCGCGGCCTGCCGAGCGGCGCAGAAGATCGCCGATGGAATGCTCGCGCGCTTTCGAGATGGTGGCTGCGATGTCGCCGGTCATGTGTCCCTCCGTGTGATGACTTTGTTCGTTGGAATTGCGTGAAGTCTAGAAAGTCTAGTGGCGCTATCGGCGCCGGGCCGCCTGGGCGTGTTCCATGTACATGTGCTCGACCGAGCGGTCGAGGGACGCGATCTTCTCGAAGCCGCGCCGCCAGTCCTGCAAATGCCGGCGCGTCCACAGTACGCCCGCCTCGCGGTCGCGGCGGCGGATCGCGTCGATGAGATGGCGATGCGCGGCAACGAGGCGCGGGCCGCCTTCGGCCACGCCGGTCACGATCATCTCGGTCGTCGGATAGAACAGCTGCGCCGCCGGCTCGCGCGCCAGCTGCAGCACGCGGTTCTGCGAGGCCTTGGCGACCAGCACGTGGAATTCAGCATCGCATTCGGCAAGCATCGCGGGATCGCCGACCACGGCCTCGCTGCGCGCGAGATTGTCGGTAAGCTCGGCGAGATTCTCCTCCGACGCCTGCTCTACCGCGCCTTCGATGCTCGCGACCTCCAGCGTCATCGAGGCCTCGTAGAGCTCGCGAAAGGTGACCTCGTGCAGCACCAGCGCGCGGCTGAGGCGGCTCGTCAGCTTGCTGTAGCGCGGCAGACAGGCGTGCAGGCGGCGCGAGGAATCGCGGCTGATCAGCCCGCCCTCCTCCAGCACGCGAATGCCCTCGCGAATGGTCGAGCGGTTGACGCCGAACTGGCGCACGAGGTCGTGCTCGGTGCCGATGGGGTCGCCCGGCTTGATGCGGCCATTGACGATCTCGCGTTCGATGGCGTCGGCAACCTTCTGATAGGCCGGCGCGACATCTATCGGACGGAAGAGCGGTGAGACCGGCAAGATAGCACCTAATGGCGATTGTCCGACAAACTATAGGACCGGCCCGAGGGCGCGTCAAACTGCATCATGTATGGCGCAGTCGCAGCAAATTGACTCCAGAGGAACCTGGCTTTAACTTTGTCGGACAAAGGGACAGCATAGTCCAACACAAGAGGAAACGTTACCCATGAGACCAATCGCAGCACTCGTGTCTGCGGCCAGCTTGCTGTCGGCTGCCCTAATCACCCCCCGCGTCCGCCCAGCAGGCGCCGCTCAAGATCGGCGTGCTCTCCGACTTCTCCTCCGTCTATTCCGACATCGGCGGCCAGGGGAATGTCGAGGCCACCAAGATGGCCATCGAGGATTTTGGCGGGCAGATGTTCGGCAAGCCGATCGACATGGTCGCGGCCGACGTGCTCAACAAGCCTGACGTCGCCTCGACCATCGCCCGCAAATGGTGGGAGACCGAAGGCGTCGACATGATCATTGACCTGCCGACCTCGGCTACCGCGCTCGCGGTGATGGAGCTGTCGAAGCAGTACGAGAAGATCATGATCGTGACGGATGCGGCGAGCTCCGACATCACCGGAAAGTCCTGCTCGCCCTACACGGCGCACTGGACCTACGACACCTATTCCAACGCCCACACTGTCGGCAGCGCCATCGTCAAGAACGGCGGCGACACCTGGTTCTTCCTCACCGCCGACTACGTGTTCGGCCATTCGATCGAGCGTGACACCGGCGACGTCGTGAAGGCCGCGGGCGGCAAGGTGCTCGGCAGCGTCAAGCACCCGCTCAACACGGCGGACTTCTCGTCCTTCCTGCTCCAGGCCCAGGCCTCCAAGGCCAAGATCATCGGGCTTGCCAATGGCGGCGGCGACACCATCAATGCGATCAAGCAGGCCGGCGAGTTCGGTATCGTCGCCGGCGGGCAGAATCTCGCGGCGATCGTGATGTTCATCTCCGACGTGCACAGCCTGGGGCTCAAGCTGGCGCAGGGCCTGATCGTCACCGAGGCCTTTTACTGGGACCTCAACGACAAGACCCGCGCCTTCGGCAAGCGCTTCATGGAACGCGTCAAGCGCATGCCGACGATGAACCAGGCCGCGACCTACAGCGCCACCCTGCATTACCTGAAGGCCGTGCAGGCCGCCGGCACCAAGGACACCAAGACGGTGATGGCGAAGATGCGCGAACTGCCGGTGAAGGATGCCTTCACCGACAACGGCGTGTTGCGCGAGGACGGCCGCATGGTGCACAGCATGTTCCTTTTCCAGGTGAAGAAGCCCGAGGAATCCAAGGCCCCGTGGGACTATTACAAGCTGCTCGCCGAGGTCCCCGGCGACCAGGCCTTCCGTCCGATGAAGGACGGCGGCTGCCCGCTGGTGAAGTAACGCATCGCGACGACGGACCTGCATCGCCTTGCGTTGCAGGTCCGGCCCTCCACTAGAGCCCGCGCGGGCCGTTCAGAGCTTGTGCCCCTTCTGGCGCAGCGCCTCTATGAGGCGCAGCTTCAATTCGTCGGCGGCCTTCTGGCTGACGTCCTGGCCGATCTGCGCGCTCGCTTGCGCCAGCGCATCCGACTTCTCCAGAAACTTCTGCCCAGCCGGCTGGGCATAGAACGTCTCGATCTGGCGCAGCTCGTCGAGCGTGAAGCTCGTGGCATAGAGGGCGGCGATCTGGTCGATCATCGACGCCAGGAACGGGGCGTAGATCTCGGAGCCGGGCACCGTCAACGCATCGTAATCGCGCTCGATCTCGGGTCTATCCTGGGCAACGACGGGGCGGAGCTTGAGCATGAGCTGCGGCAATTGCGCGCGATACTGGTCCGCGATCTTCAAGGTCGTGACGAGCTGGCGCGCCGCGCTCATCGCCTCCGGCGACGGCGCCTGCGCGGAGGCACCGCAGACCAGGAGGAGCAGGGCGCCGGCGATCGTCAACAAACGTCTGGACATGGACCTCTCCACGAGATGCAGGCTGGCGATGCTCAATGACCCGCGGGTGCCGCGGCCGACGTCGCGGCCGGCGAGATTTCCAGTGCGGTGCCGGGCTCCTCGACCTCCGTGACCTTCACGAACAGGTTCGGAACCCGGTCGGCACGATCGAGCAGCCATGCTGCGCCGATCATGATGACGATGCCGGTGAAGGAAACGGCGAGCTGCTCCCAGACGCCCTTGGTGTACTGGGTCAGGATCCAGTGGGCCGAGAACGACAGGAACACTCCGAGGCAGAAGATCGGCAGCGAATGCTGGCCGCAGAGGATCACAGGCCGCAGCCAGGCTGTGTGCAGCGCCCTCCATCTGCGCGGGACGAAATGGGTCACCCAGACCGCAAGCGCCAGGAAATGCGTGAAGCGCAGCATGTCGAGGTCGGTCTTGTCGATCGGGTAGATCAGCTTGATCATCCATTTCGGGATCAAGACTTCGAGCGCGTGGATGTGCCAGGTCATGACGATCAGGAAGGCGAAGACGAGCCAGGCCGCGGCCAGCCCCATCGCCGCTTTCGACCACACCCATTTCGCGACCTTGTCGATCTCGCCGATGCCACACCAGGCCGCGAACACGAACATCAGCTGCCAGCAGAACGGATTGAAGTACCAGGTCGTGCCGGGCGGATAGGAGGCGATGTTCCAGTCGAACCAGCGCGACAGCACATACAGCACCGCGGACGCGGCGAGCATCAGGTTCGGCCGGCGCACCAGGCACCACACCATGAAGGGCGAGAAGAACACCAGCATGATGTAGAGCGGCAGCACGTCGAGATTGACCGGCTTGTATTTCAGCAGGATCGCCTGCCCGATCAGCTCATCCGGATGCGCCAGGAAATTGAACACGTTGAACTCATGCTCGTACATCGGATTGTCGAAGCGGCGCACGGTGCGGGCGATCTGCGCCGTGAACAGGAGGAACAGCATGATGTGGGCGACATACATCTCAATCGCGCGCCGCCACAGCCGCTTGACCGCGGCGAGAAACCAGCCGCCGGCGACGATCGGCCCGTAGATCCAGCCGACCAGATAACCAGAGATGAAGACGAAGAACTCGGCCGCGTCGCTGAAGCCGTAATTGCGCAGCGTCAGCCAGGCCACGACATCGTGCGGGATGTGATCGAGGAAGATCATCCACAGGCCGATGCCGCGGAAGAGATCGAGCCGCAGATCGCGCTCGACCGGAGACAACAGAGCTTGCTGGTCTCGTATGCTCATGGCCCCGCCTCTTCCGCTGGGCGTCGCGTCACGGCGGCGCCGAAAAATCGGATGCTAAGAAAGCTGGATCAAAAGGTCACCTGGCCCGACGGCTGGTGCATCAACGGTAACCGACCTTGAGGCCTGCGCAAGGGAGTTCGTTATCACAACGGGCGGGGCTACCTCTCCGGCCGCCTGGAGGCGGCCCTTCAAAAATGTCGAAAACAACCCCATGCAAAGTAGAGGCGACCTCCTAAGTCATTGCTTTGCCTGCGAAACTAAATTCACCC